>JAFZGK010000096.1 GCA_017555445.1 Bacteroidales bacterium | reverse complement strand
GTTCCGGAGAAAACTGCAGAACCGTTCTCTACCTTCACATCCTGAGCGATGATGATCTCATTATAATAATGCTTTGCAGGATCACCGAACTCATCAAGTTCTTCTGTCGGAGTACTTAGCTCGTATGGGTTTCCTACAAGTTCGCCACCCTCTACAACAGCATCCATTATCTCTGTCGCTGAGAACTCATCAGTAAGAGTGTAGGTGTGATAGCCCTGAGCTACCTTTCCTGTGAATACCACTCTATATACGTCTCCATCTACATTCTCGACACTTGGTGTCCATGTGACGAGTTGTGACGGTGTCAATTGGGCAAAAGCTGCTGCGCTTATTAGCAGCGCTGCAAGCATTGTCAAAAATCTCTTCATTATATAGTCTTTAATTATTTAGCAAATGCGACCGATCTTGTCTCACGGATCACGGTGATCTTCACCTGTCCAGGATAAACCATCTCCTCCTGAATCTTCTTTGCGATCTCGCCTGACAATGTCTCTGCATCCTGATCGGTTACCTGATCTGCACCTACGATCACGCGGAGCTCGCGTCCAGCCTGGATAGCATATGTCTTGGTTACGCCAGGATAAGACTGAGCGATGTTCTCCATGTCCTTGAGTCTCTTGATGTACGACTCGATCACCTCACGACGTGCACCAGGACGTGCTCCTGAAATCGCGTCACCCACGAGAACGAGAGGGGAGATGATAGATGTCATCTCAACCTCCTCATGGTGTGATCCGATGGCATTGCATACCTCCGGCTTCTCCTTGTACTTCTCGGCGAGCTTCATACCGAGAATTGCATGTGGAAGCTCAGGATCCTCGTCTGAAACCTTTCCGATATCGTGAAGGAGACCTGCTCTCTTTGCCACCTTAGGATTAAGACCGAGCTCTGAAGCCATTGTAGCACAGATGTTTGCCACCTCGCGAGCATGCTGGAGAAGGTTCTGTCCGTAAGACGAACGATATTTCATTCTACCGATGAGCTTTACAAGCTCGATGTGCATTCCATGGATGCCGAGGTCGATACATGTTCTCTTACCTGTCTCCATGATCTCCTCTTCAAGCTGCTTCTGAACCTTTGCGACAACCTCCTCAATACGAGCCGGATGGATACGTCCGTCGATCACAAGCTGGTGAAGGGCAAGGCGTGCAACCTCTCTTCTCACAGGGTCAAATGCTGAAAGGAGGATTGCTTCAGGAGTGTCATCCACAACGATTTCAACTCCGGTTGCAGCCTCAAGAGCACGGATGTTACGACCCTCACGACCGATGATTCGACCCTTTATTTCATCACTCTCGATATGGAATACTGTAACTGCGTTCTCAATGGCAGTTTCAGATGCTGTACGCTGTATTGTGTTGATTACGATTCTCTTAGCTTCCTTGCTGGCAGTGAGTCTTGCCTCATCCATCATGTCGTTGATGTATGACTGAGCCTGAGTTCTTGCCTCCGCCTTCATGTTCTCCATGAGCTGGTTCTTTGCCTCAGCAGCTGTCATGCCTGCGATCTCCTCGATCTGACGGATGGCATCCTGACGGAGCTTCTCATACTCCTCGCACTTCTTGGTTGCGATCTCTACCTGAGCCTTGAGATTCTCTCTGATGGCTTCAGCTTCCTTGTTCTTGCGTCCAAGCTCCGAGTTCTGCTGATTCAGACTGTTCTCCTTCTGCTTCAGACGGTTCTCGATGTCATTGATCTGTTTGTTCTTCTCATTGATGAAATGCTCATGCTCGCTCTTGAGCTGGAGGAACTTCTCCTTTGCCTGGAAGATCTTCTCCTTCTTGATGCTTTCAGCCTCAAGCTCTGCCTTCTTGATGATCTCATCTTTCTGTCCCTTCAGTAGTATCCTGCGGACAAATATGTAGGTGCCGAGTGCTGCAACAGCACCCATTACTGCACACAAAATGTTAAGTACGATATTCATAAGTTATATTATATGGTTTAAGTTCCAACAAAAAATGACCAATCCGCAAATTCAGCAGATTGGTCAAGTCATTTATAATAAAAAGCCGTTAGCCGGTTTGTCAGAAAATCTTAATGAAATAAGATTTGGGCTCCGAATCAGTTCTGAAATCCTCCGTCCCGCATTGCGGAATCCCCGTAAGGGTCACATAGGTCCGTCATTCCCATTCGAGTTCGCCCGGTTACTTAAATAGTGTTGATTTCAGCAAAAATAAGTAACTAACGGCTGTTTTTATCAATATTGTCAAGATAACCTTCAAGCTCTTTGGCAAGCATTTCCTCCTTCTCAGTCATCTCCTTCATCTGTTTCTGAAGTGTGATGTTGGCAATGCACACATTCAATGCCATGAATGAAAGCACATCTGCCAGACCCTTGTCCGGAAATTTCTCCTGATAGAGGGCAATCTTCCTGTTGATGTCCTCAGCAGCCTTTCTGATGACTTCTTCCTGATCAGGTGAAGTCACTTTCAGAGAGTATGTCCGCTCTGCAATCTTTATGCTTATGCTCTGTGCCATATCATCCCTCCATTGCAGTGATACATCTGTCAATCTCTCTGATAAGACTGTCTATCTTCTTCTTCGCCTGACTTGTGTCTCCACCTGCCATGAATGCTTCTGTCAGCTTAAGATTATCAATCTGTCTCTCTAACTCTATAATCTGCATTTTATAGGTCTCATTCTGCGATTCAGCCTGCTTCAATGCAGCTTGGAGCCTTTCACGCTCCATCTTTTCCTGTTCGTATGCTGCGATCAGCTGCTGTATTTTCTGCTTTACATTATCAAGCATAGCACGACATTTTAACCTATTGTGCAAAAATAACAAACTGCATCGATTTCTCAAAATATTATTGAGAAAATCAATGCAGTTTATCTTATAAAGTGACTGTTAGAGTACTTCTACAGCCTTCATGCCTTCTTCGATGGCAGCCTTGTTAAGTGAAATGAGGTCTGCGTAACGTGCCGGGATGCATTTGGCAAGACCCTTGTCGATGTTTTCAGACATGATGATAGGTTTCATCTTGAGGTATGCACCCATGACTGCCATGTTGTATACCTTCGAGTTTCCTACCTGTGCAGCAACATTGATCGCGTCGATCTTGCAGATGGTGATGTCTGTTCTTGTAGGAGGGTTGATAATTCCGTTAGGGTCGTAGATGAGAAGTCCGCCTGGCTTCACCGAGCTCTCGAACTTGTCGAGTGACTGCTGGTTGAGAGCGATAACAGTGTCGAACTTTGTTACGATTGGGGAACTGATCTTCTTGTCGCTGAGGATTACGCTGACATTAGCTGTACCTCCACGCATCTCAGGGCCGTAAGATGGCATCCAAGTCACTTCCATGTCCTGCATGATTGCGCAGTATGCGAGAATCTTTCCCATTGAGAGGACGCCCTGTCCTCCGAATCCTGCAATGATTATTTCTTCCTTCATGATTACTCTGCTTTTAAAACGTCCTTGATGTCACCGAGCGGATACTTAGGGAACATGTTCTCTACCATCCACTTGTTAGCTGCTGTAGGGCTCATCTTCCATCCTGAGTTACAAGTAGCTACGATCTCTACGAATGAGAGGCCGATGCCCTTCTGGCTGTACTCGAATGCCTTTCTGATGGCTGCCTTGGCCTTACGTGCTGCAACTGCAGTGTGTACTGACTGTCTTGTGATGAATGCTGTACCGTCAAGCTGAGCGATCATCGGAGCAAGAACGAGAGGGAATCCGTTGAGCTTTGCGTCACGTCCGTATGGAGTTGTCGCAGTCTTCATGCCGAGAAGGGTAGTAGGAGCCATCTGGCCGCCTGTCATACCATAGATTCCGTTGTTGATGAAGATCACTACGATGTTTTCACCACGGCTGCATGCATGGATGATCTCTGCTGTACCGATCGATGCAAGGTCACCGTCACCCTGGTATGTGAACACATACTTCTCAGGATTGAGTCTCTTGGTTGCTGTCGCGAGAGCTGGAGCACGGCCGTGAGCTGCCTGCTGCCAGTCAACGTTAAGGTAGTTGTATGCAAATACCGAGCAGCCTACAGGGCTGATCGCAATTGTCTCTTCCTGAATGCCCATCTCCTCGATGACTTCAGCTACGAGCTTATGAACTGTGCCGTGAGAACATCCAGGACAATAGTGCATTACATTGTCTGTGAGAATAGGAGTCTTCTTGTAGACGATGTTCTCTGGTTTCTTGATATCTTCGATATTCATAGTGTTTGCTTATTTCAGATTGTTGAACTTCTTGAACGCCTCTACAATTTCGTCTGGAGTGTAGATGATACCTCCCTGTCTTCCGTAGAATCCTACCGGAACAGCACCGTTCACAGCAAGCTTCACATCGTCAACCATCTGACCGAGGTTGAGCTCGATGCTCATCATGCTCTTCACCTGGCCTGCAAGCTCCTGGATTCTCTTTGCAGGGAATGGGAACAGGGTGATAGGTCTAAGGAGACCAGCCTTGATGCCCTGCTCGCGGAGCTCGTCAACTACAGCTTCGCAGATACGTGCCGAGCAGCCGAATGCAACGAAAAGATATTCAGCATCTTCTGTCTGATACTCCTCGTATTTTACCTCATTCTCCTTGATCACCTCGTACTTTGCAGCAAGCTTCTGGTTGAATCTTTCCTGAACGTCTGACTCGAGCGCAAGAGAAGTGATGACATTGTAAGGTCTGTCAGCAGTCTTTCCTGTAGTAGCCCATGGAGCAGCCTTGAGGAGTTCCTCCTTTGTCATGCGTGGCTTTTCAGGACGAAGCTCTACCTTTTCCATCATCTGACCTACGATACCGTCAGCAAGAATGATGACCGGAGTGCGATATTTGAAAGCAAGCTCGAAGCCTGTGTCTACGAAATCATACATGTCCTGTGCTGATGCAGGGGCGAGTACGATAGCGTTATAGTCACCGTGTCCGCCGCCTTTAACGCACTGGTTGTAGTCACTCTGGCTTGGCTGGATTGTTCCAAGACCCGGGCCGCCGCGCTGGCAGTTCACGATCACGCATGGAAGTTCTGCACCGGCAAGGTAGCTGAGTCCCTCGCACATGAGGCTGATTCCAGGCGAGCTTGAAGAAGTCATCACCTTCTTTCCGCAGCATGCGCCGCCATAAACCATGTTGATTGAAGAGGTCTCACTCTCAGCCTGAAGTACGACCATTCCTGTTGTAAGCCATGGTCTTTCCTTCATGAGAGTCTCCATTACCTCAGACTGCGGTGTGATAGGATAACCGAAGTATCCGTCCGCTCCGTTGCGAATAGCCGATATGGCAATCGCTTCGTTTCCTTTCATCAAAATTTTCTCTGCCATACCTCTTAGATTTTAACTCTGTAAACAGTGATGACCGAATCAGGACATACGACAGCGCAGTTTGAACATCCTACGCATGCGTCGCCTACCATTTCGGCATAATGATAACCTTTGCCATTGACCATCTTGGAAAGTTCAATGCTCTTGGTCGGACAGTTCTCGACACATACTCCGCAGCCTTTGCATTTCTGTGTGTCAACTTCGATTGCTCCTTTGAATGCCATTATTATTAGTTTTAAAGTGTTTATTAATTTTCTCCAAAATCGCTCAAATTTAAGCAAAACAATCGGATTTATCGCAAAATATCATAAAAATTTAGTAACTTTGGAAACTTTAATAGTTTTGTCTATGAGTAAGGTTTTACTTGAAAATATAACAGTTGCCGGAGCATTATCGGATATACTTATCGAAGACAATAGGATAAAGACCATTTCACCTGCTGGTTCTCAATTATCTGCGTGTCATGATGATGAGGGTCTGGAGCGTTTTGACTGCAAGGGAAAGACAGCTGTTCCTGGCTTCGTGAACATGCATACACATGCAGGCATGTCGATGATGAGGGGAGTGGGAGAAGATATCGCTTTTCATGAATGGATAGCCAATATCTGGAAGATAGAACTGGATCTTACTCCGGAATATGTATACCATGCTACGAAGATGGCCTGCCTTGAAATGATCAAGACAGGTACTACGACATTCAATGACCACTACTGGTATATGCCTGAAGGACAAAGAGCTGCAGCTGAACTCGGCCTTCGTGGCATTCATGCTTATGTGATCTGTGACAGAAACGATCCTGAAGAGTCAAAGAGACAGATGCAGCAGTGTCAGGAAATGTATGAAATCTCCAGGAACTGGCCATCTACTTCGATTTTTGCGATCGCGATTCATGCGATATATTCTGTAAGGGAACCTATGATCGTGTGGGCGACTGAATTTGCCAGAAAGCATGGCCTCAAGATACATATCCATGTGTCTGAAACTCAAAAGGAGATTGATGACTGCAAGGCACAGCATGGCGGAATGTCTCCTGTCGAGTATCTTGACAGTCTCGGTGTTCTTGGTCCTGATGTGATAGCTGCCCATACACTCTGGCTCTCTGAAAAGGATATCGAGATTCTCGGAAAGAGAGGAGTGACATGCGTACATAATGTGAATTCAAATCTTAAGCTTGCTTCAGGTTACAGATTCCTCTACAATGAACTCAGGGATGCAGGTGCAAATATCTGTCTGGGAACAGATGGATGTGCGTCTTCAAACAATCTTGATATGCTTGAGACAATGAAGACATCCGCAATGATTCAGAAGGCATGGAGGCAGGATCCTTCAGCGATGCCGCTTCCTGAGCTGATGGATATGGCGACTGTCAATGGCGGCAAGGCCTTCGGTCTTGAGATAGGAAAGATAGAGGAAGGAGCTCTGGCTGATATCCTTATTGTCGATACTGACAGCTATAATTTCATTTCACCGGGTACCTTCGAGGCAAATCTTGTCTATTCGGCTCATTCTGACTGCATTGACTCAGTTATGATTGACGGAAGATTTGTAATGAAGAATCGTGTTGTTCCTGGCGAGAAGGAGATTCTGGCAGAGGCACGAAAAATGTTGAACATACCATCCCGCGCATAAAACGGGAACTAATACGATAACTATGGATCAGAGAGTAGAAAGAATAATGACGGCTGCAGATTTTATCGCAGCCAAGCTCGGCGGACGTAAGCCTTTTGCAGGAATCGTCCTGGGCAGCGGACTTGGAAAACTTGCTGAAAAGATAGAGAATCCGACAGTGATTCCATATAAGGAAATTCCGGGTTTCCCGGTGTCGACTGCAGTCGGTCATAAAGGAAACTTCATTGCAGGTGAACTTGGAGGCAAGTTCGTTCTTGCCATGCAGGGACGTTTTCACTATTATGAAGGTTATACGATGGATCTCGTGACTCTTCCGATCAGAGTCATGAAGGTTCTTGGAATCCAGTATCTTTTTGTTTCAAATGCAGCAGGTGGTGTGAATTATGACTTCAAGGTCGGAGACCTCATGGTCATTACAGACCATATCAATCATCTTCCTAATCCGCTCGTAGGTCCTAACCTTGAGGTGTTCGGTCCACGATTCCCGGATATGACACGTCCGTATGATCCTTCACTTCGTGCCAAGGCCTTCCAGATTGCTGAGGAACTTGGCATTCCTTTAAAGCAGGGTGTATATTTCGCCGGTACAGGTCCTTCATATGAGACTCCTGCCGAATATAAGTATTTCCGTCTTATCGGTGCAGATGTTGTCGGCATGTCTACAATTCCTGAAGTTATTGTAGCCCGCCATTCTTCTATCCCTGTGTTCGGAGTATCAGTTGTCACAAATGAGGCGCACGATGACTATGCTGAAGATTATGTGAATGATGCAGATGATGTAGTTGTAGCTGCAGATGCTGCTGCAGACAAGATGACGCTCCTCTTTACAGAATTGATACGAGGCCTGTAAAGTTTTGAGTCTTTATGATATTACTTTGACTGTTTATCTCCAGATTGTGCTCCACGCATCTGACGGCATGTTCCAGTCACCTCTTGGTGAGAGACCTACCGAGCCGACCTTTGGTCCGTCAGGCAGACATGAACGCTTGAACTGCTGGCTGAAGAATCTGCGCACGAAGGTCTGCAGCCATTTTGTGATTGTCTGGTCGTCGTAAGCCGTCTCATCGAATGCTTTCCTCGCAAGGAAGAATATCTTCTCTGCACCGAATCCATTGCGCATGAAATGATAGATGAAGAAATCATGCAGTTCGTACGGACCTACAAGGTCTTCTGTCACCTGCTTGATTTCGCCACTGTCTGTTGCAGGGAGCAGCTCAGGACTGATCGGAGTGTCTACTATGTCAAGAAGAATCTCTCTGAAACTTCTTCCATCAGAGGTGATGTCAGTGAACTTGTTCTCAGCTACCCATCTTACAAGACTCTGTACCAGAGTTTTAGGTACTCCGGCATTGACTCCGTACATAGACATGTGGTCTCCGTTGTAGGTGGCCCATCCCAATGCGAGTTCCGAGAGGTCTCCTGTACCGACCACTATTCCTCCTGTCTGGTTTGCAATGTCCATCAGGATCTGAGTCCTTTCTCGTGCCTGTGAATTTTCATATGTGGCATCATGGACTGCTGAGTCATGCTCTATATCCTTGAAATGCTGTTCGCATGCAGGAACGATGGAAATCTCTCTGCATGTCACTCCGAGGGCTTTCATAAGACCCCAGGCATTGTTCTTTGTGCGTGCTGTCGTGCCGAATCCAGGCATTGTCACTGCGACTATCCTGTCGTGCGACCATCCGAGTCTGTCAAATGCTAGAGCTGTCACAAGAAGGGCCAATGTGCTGTCAAGTCCGCCTGAAATGCCGATTACAGCAGTCTTGCAGCCGATGTGAGACAATCTTTTCATCAGACCGTTTGTCTGTATGGACAGAATCTCTCTGCATCTGTATTCAAGATCGTCAACAGGGACAAAAGGATGAGGCTCCACGAAGCGGTACAGCTTGGATCCGAAGTCTGTGTCTGCGGGATGTCCGGCTGTTATTACATCATATGGTGTGGCATTCTCTGCTGCCGTTCCTCGGAATTCCTGTGATTTCATCCTCAGATTGCTGATTCTCTCGACGTCGATATCTGCTATGATAAGCGACTCCCCGTCAGCGAAGCGATCACTTTCTGCCAGCATGCTTCCTTTCTCCCATACGGATGCTGCTCCTGCATAGGTCATGTCCTGTGTAGATTCTCCATAACCGGCTGAACAGTAGATATATCCGCAGATGTTTGCAGACGAAAGATACTCCAGCTGATTCTTTCTTTTTCTGTCACTCATCAGGATTTCCGGATCTGCTGAAGGATTTACTATTATGGCAGCTCCCTTGAGTGTCAGATATGCTGATGCGGGGACAGGTGAGTTCCTGTCTGTTCCAACTTCGATTGCAAAGCTTGCTGATCCGATAGTGAAGATGTTGTATGGAGAAAAAGAGCAGACCTGTCCAGCGTAGCTGATTTCCGAAGCCGAGAGAGTCTCTCCTGATGCGAATATGGTATTGTCGGCTGTCCCTGTCTTCGGAACAACCCCCTTGATGCTGCCGTTAGATATTACGACCGCGCAGTCATATATGCGTCCGCAAAGTGCGACAGGAGCGCCGACTACAATGGCAATTTCCTTTCCTTTGCTGAATTCCGTGATATTTCTTACTGCATCTTCAGCCTTTTCAAGAAGAACCTGATGCTTGAAAAGGTCGCCGCATGTGCATCCGGTCACGGAAAGTTCCGGAAATGAAACCAGCGACACTTCCGATTTCTGAGCCTCAGCTATAAGGCGGCAGATTTCTTCTGAATTATATGTCGTGTCTGCAACTCTGACTGTTGGAACTGCTGCAGCTACTCTTATGAATCCGTAATTCTTCATGACAATACCAAATAAATAAAGGACAGCCTTTCGCCGTCCCTATATCGTTAAGACTCTGTTAAAGCTCCTCGAAATTCACGTCTGTGAACTGCTCGCCAGGGCCCTGCTCCTTAAGGCAGTTGGTCCTGATATATTTGATCACTTCCTCAAGGCCTTCTGTAAACTTCTCAAAATCCTCCTTGTATAAGAAGATCTTGTGCTTGTCATATGCAAAATGGCCATTGCTGTCAACCCTGCGCTTGCTTTCTGTGATCGTCAGATAATAGTCATTACCTTTAGTGGCCTTGACGTCAAAGAAGTATGTACGCTTTCCTGCTCTTACTGGTTTCGAGAAAACATCTTCACCTGAACGGTCAAGACCGTTTGCTCCTTCATAATCCTCACTATACATAGCTAATCTTTTTTTAGTAAATCTTTACAAAGTTAGGGATTTTTCTGAAAAATGAATGTATCTTTGCATAAAATTTTGACCAAAAATATGCTTAACAGAAGAATTCTAAGGATAAAGGCTTTTAAGGTGCTCTATAGCAGCGTGTTATCGGGAAATATGTCACTTGCTCAGGCTGAATTACAGCTTGATCTTGCATGTGAAGCGACCCGTGACCTTTATATTTACATGCTTGGTATCGTTTCTCCGCTCACCAAGATTGCCCGTGACAGAATCGAGGCTGCGAAGGCAAAGTTCAATCCGACAGAGGAGGAGAAGAATCCTAACATGAAGTTTGCTGAGAATGCTCTTGCAAAGCTCCTGGATGCCGATACCGATTTTCAGAAGGTTTTCAACAAGAAGAAATATTCCTGGGCCCAGTATGATATCGTCCTCAAGAAGATCATGAACTCTGTAGTCACAAAAGACTATTATGCAGAGTATATGGCATCTGAAGGTACATCTCTTCAGGAGGACTGCAAACTTTTCACCAGAATCTTTGAAGAGGAATTCGTAGACAGCGAAGAACTTGAACAGATTCTTGAAGAGAAGTCTCTTTATTGGAACGACGATCTGGCTTATTCTTTGACATGGTGCTGCAACACCTTCAAGAGTCTCGCGAAGGGTGAGGGATGGAGCAATATTCCACTCTACCAGAGCGAAATGATCAAGGGTGACAATGTTGAAAGCGACAAGTATTTTGTGAGAAAGCTTCTTCAGTCCTCTGTTGCAGGATATGACAGATACGCTGCCATGGTGGCGGAATCAGTGACAGGTTGGGAGAAGGAGAGATTGTTCTCTACTGACGTGGTGCTTATTGTAATGGGTCTTGCAGAAGCAAGTACATTCCCTACAATTCCTGTCAAGGTGACCATCAATGAGTATGTGGAGATCGCAAAGTTCTTCGGAGCACAGAAGAGCCGTTCGTTCGTAAACGGACTTCTTGACAGACTCATCCAGCAGATGGTCAATGAGGGACAGATTGTCAAGGAAGGAAAAGGATTGATGTAATACGAAACAAAACTATTTTTGAAATGAATACATTTACACTTTTACAGGCAGCTCAGCCTCAGGGAGGCGGAGCATCAATGTGGATCATGCTCGCACTTATCTTTGTAGTGATGTGGTTCTTCATGATCCGTCCGCAGAGAAAGCAGCAGAAGGAACTTCAGAACTTCCGTGACAGCCTCAAGAAGGGCGACAAGGTAGTTACTGTGGGCGGTATCTATGGTACTGTATGCGAGATCAAGGAGGGTACTGTACTTATCGAGGTTGACAACAATGTCAAGATCCGCGTGAGCAAGCAGGCTCTTGTAAAGGATTTCACTGAACAGCCTCAGTAATATAGATAATGATGAGAGACCTGCTGCATAAGCTGCTCAAGTCATTGAATTTCAGCAGGAGGGATGGAGCCGTAATAGTGCTCGCTCTCCTGTTGGCTTTTGGTGTCTGGCTTATCCATAACCTCTCACTCAGATATAGTGATTATCTGAGTGTTCCGGTTGTGGCTAAATGCAATATTGACGGTCACGCGGCACTTTCATCAGACAAGAACGATGTAGCGGCAAGATGCCGTGCTACAGGATATAATATTCTCGCCAACGGTTTCAAGAGAAACGGCAAGTCAAAGGTAGTCGAATTCAGTCCTGCTCATGTCAGACCGGTCAAGGATGATCTATATTACATTCTTCCTTCTGAGCTGCAGGAATATGCTCACCTCATCTATGGTGATGATGTGACTGTAGAACATTTTGTTTCGGATACTCTATTCTTCCATTTCCCATTTGAAGATCATAAGAGGGTGCCTGTACAGCTTGTAACTTCCATTTCGCTGTTGCCGCAGTATATGCAGGTAGGTGAAACAGATCTCAAGCCGGACAGTGTGACGATTTATGGCGAAAGACTGAAACTGGAAACCATCGACCGCGTCTATACCTCCCCGGTAAAGGTCTATGATCTTTCTGAAGACCTTATCGGTGTTGTGGATATTGAAAAGATACGCGGAGTGAGGATGTCCTCTCCACAGGTGCAGTTTGGAATCGATGTTTCAAGATTTGTAGAAATCGTCGAGACATTCCCTGTGACAGCGGTGAACGTACCTGCTGACAAGCAGTTGAACATTTATCCATCCACTGTTACGGTTACATTCAGAACGACTTTCCCATTGGCGGAAGATCCTTTGGTCTCATCTAAGTTCTATGTCGACTATAATGATTTTGCTGCTTCAAGAAACGGAAAGTGCAAGGTATATATATCGACCAGACCTAAAGGCCTTATAAATTACGAAACCGAGCCTTCCATGTTGGAGTGCGTGCTTGAGGAGAAGTTATGATTATCGTAGTCACCGGCGGCATTGGTAGCGGAAAGTCTTCTGTATGCAGAATTCTGAAGGAAAGATATGGCTTTCATATCTATGAAGCTGATTCTAAGGTCAAGCAGCTATATGATATCCATCCGACATTACTGGATGATATAGAGGAATGTCTCGGACGAAGACTGAGAGATGACAACGGCAGATTCAAGCCTTCCGAACTTTCTAATGTCATATTCAATGACCGTAGTGCGTTGGAAAAGGTGGAATCATTAGTTTTCCCGACATTGAAAGAGGATTTCAGACAGTGGATGGATGGACATGATGATGGTAAGCCGACTGTATTTGAGTCAGCCACCATACTGGAAAAACCACAGTTCGATGGTTTTGGTGATACAACAGTTCTAGTAGATGCACCATATGCGATCCGTCTTGGAAGAGCAGCTCAGAGAGATGGAGACAAGGCAGGGGTTGAAGCTAGGATGTCTCATCAGAAACTTATGAACAGTCTTTCTGACGGAGCTGAAGACATGAGGATCGATCATGTGATCGACAACTCCGGAACAGAAGATGAACTGACAGCGAAAATAGACGATTTTGTAAGAAAAATAGGTTATAACACAAATGTTACTCAGATATAACACTTGTGTTAATTAATTTGAAATACAATAATTTAAAAATTGAATACAATGAAAACTGATCTTTCGAAGATTTTGGCGGTTTCAGGCCAGAGCGGATTGTACCTTTATATCTCACAGGCAAGAAACGGTGCTATTGTTGAAGCTCTTGTTGACAAAAAAAGATCAAGCGTAAGCATGACAAGCAAGATCACTTCACTTGCTGATATCTCTATCTATACAGATGATGAGGAGGTGAAGCTCCAGCAGGTTTTCCTCAATATGAAGGAAGTTCTTGGTGATGCTGACGCACCGTCTGCAAAGTCAAAGCCTGAGGAACTCAAGGCCCTTTTCGAGAAGGCGCTCCCTGATTATGACCGTGACAGATTCTATGTCTCACATATGAAGAAGGTGGTTGAGTGGTATAATGCACTCAAGAATTACGCTTCACTTGACTTTGTCGAGCCGGAGACTGCTGAAGAGGCTGAGCAGGAGTAATCCATGAAGAAACTTCAGACATTGACCTTGGGCTGCTCGAAGAACAAGGTTGACACAGAACATATCCTTTCCCAGGTGGCGCATCTCTATGAGGTTGTACCGGAGGGGGAGGATATTCCCGTTGATATACTTCTTATCAACACATGCGGATTCATAGGCGATGCAAAGGAGGAGTCAGTACAGGCTGTCCTTGAAGCCGTGAGCCGCAAGAATGAAGGTCTT
>JAFZGK010000095.1 GCA_017555445.1 Bacteroidales bacterium | reverse complement strand
CGTCTGGAACAGCTCGAGCCTATGGAAGTGGTGCAGAGATGTACTCTCGCATACCATGAGGCAATGCGCATGCTCAACGTGGCACCACCTTCAATCGAGCCTCGCGCTTCAGGACATATCATCGAACAGATCGACCTCGTAAAGAAGATTCTTGAGGCCGGCTATGCATATGAGAGCAACGGATCGATCTACTTTGACGTCCTCAAATATGACAAGGACCACAAGTACGGCATCCTTTCGGGCCGCACACTCGACGAGGTCAAGGAAGGCACCCGCGACCTTGACGGTCAGCAGGACAAGCGCGCTTCATATGACTTCGCACTCTGGAAGAAGGCTTCACCTGAGCACATCATGCGCTGGCCATCACCTTGGAGCGACGGCTTCCCAGGCTGGCACCTCGAGTGTTCTGCCATGAGCGAGAAATATCTCGGCAAGGAGTTCGACATCCACGGAGGCGGAATGGACCTCCTCTTCCCGCACCACGAATGCGAGATCGCACAGAACACTGCATCACGCGGATGCAGCGGCGTGAAATATTGGATGCACAATAACATGATCACCATCGAGGGCAAGAAGATGGGCAAGTCGCTCGGCAACTTCATCACTCTTCCGGAGCTCTTCGCCGGTACACATGAGAAGCTTGCTCAGGCCTACACACCTATGACAGTCCGCTTCTTCATCCTCCAGGCTCACTACCGCGGAACCCTCGACTTCAGCAACGAGGCGCTCCAGGCGGCCGAAAAGGGTCTCAAGAGAATCATGCAGGCAGCAAAGGATCTCAAGGTTCTCGCAGCTGCTGCAGGAGTACAGCCGGCACCTGCACTCTCATACGGAGAGTTCGTATCTGCAGTCGCACCTGATACAGTAGTGGCGACAAACTCAGAGGTCAAGGCACTTATCGAGAATGTGTATGAGGCTCTCTGCGATGACCTCAACACACCTATCGCACTTTCACACGTATTCGACGCAGTCCGCATAATCAACACCGCAAAGGACAAGAGTATTGCTCTTGACGCAGCTGATTACAAGGCGCTCACAGACCTTTTCGACAACGTGGTGTTCGGAGTTCTCGGACTTCGCGACGAGGAAAGCGAGGGAGGCAAGGCCATCCAGACAATCGACGGTCTCGTGAACATGGTGCTCGAACAGCGCAAGGCAGCCAAGGCAGCCAAGGACTGGGCTACAAGCGACAAGATCCGCGACGACCTCAAGGCTCTCGGCATCCAGATCAAAGACACCAAGGACGGCACCGAGTGGACTCTCGAGTAAAGACGACAGTTATGAAATTCATTTCATGGAATGTAAACGGCCTGAGGGCTGTGTGCGGCAAGGGTTTCGCTGACATCTTCACCGAGCTGGACGCTGACTTCTTCTGCCTTCAGGAGACCAAGCTCCAGGAAGGACAGATAGACCTCAGTTTCCTCGGCTATACTTCATACTGGAACTACGCAGACAAGAAGGGATACTCGGGCACAGCAATCTTCACAAAGCATGAGCCCGTGAGCGTCATCTACGGTCTCGGCATCGACGAGCACGACCACGAGGGACGAGTCATAACTCTCGAGATGGAAGACTTCTTCCTCGTATGCGTATACACACCTAATGCTCAGGACGGTCTCAAGAGACTTGAGTACCGCATGAAGTGGGAGGATGATTTCAGAGCATATCTCTGCTCGCTTGCAGAACGTACGAATGCGAAGGGAGAGAAGATGGGCGTGATCGTATGTGGAGATCTCAACGTGGCACACAAGGAGATCGACCTTAAGAATCCTAAGACCAATCGTATGAATCCGGGCTTCACAGACGAGGAACGAGGCCAGTTCACAAACCTTCTGGACGCCGGATTCATCGACACCTTCAGATATTTCTATCCTGACATGAAGGATATATATTCATGGTGGTCATACAGATTCCAGGCACGTCAGAAGAACACTGGTTGGCGTATCGACTATTTCGTAACCTCTGAAAACATGAAAGACAGGCTTATGGATGCAAAGATTCATACAGAAATCTTCGGCTCCGACCATTGCCCTGTGGAATTGACGATCAGATAAAAAAAATGTTTGCCGGACGGCAAACATTTTTTTATTCCATTCTTTCTATCTTAAGATGCTGGATGCGATATTCTGTCTCATTGTAATTGACGAAGATTGTGACTGTAAACATCTCGCCACCCGCATTCAGAGTTCCAAGAGCATATTTCATATTCGCTCTGCCGGCCCTGTGATTGATGTCGAAGGAGCGCGGAGTATAGGACTTGAAGAATGACTTCATGATCTGCTTCGCCTGATTGCGGCTCGACTCGTTTGAATTAGAGAAGATGGTCACCTCGAGATTATCCGAGAACCATGCAGAAAGCTTTTCCGCCTCGCCCTGACTGATATATTTTGCGATAGGATTGAAGACATCATATCCCTTGTCCTGAGCGGATGCTCCTACACAAGACAAGAAAGCGACAGCTGCCGCCAATGTTCCTATTATGTTCTTAACCATGCGTTTTCGTTGAAATTCAGGAGCAAAGATACTGCAATTTTCGAGCCTTACAAGAAAATTCTTATCTTTGTAGTATGAAGATCACATTACTTACTGTCGGAAAGACAGACCGCGACTGGGTGAGACAGGGACTCGACATCTATGTGTCGAGACTGAAACACTATATCCCGTTCATTCTGACTGAAATTCCGGAGCTGAAAAACGTATCGGCACTGAGCAAGGATCAGATCAAGATCAAGGAGGGTGAACTAATTCTCAAGAACATCCGTCCGGCTGATGACGTGATTCTGCTTGACGAACACGGAAAAGAGTATTCTTCTGTCCAGTTGGCCAAGATTTTGCAGGACAAGATAAGTTATGAATGCAAGGATATCGTCTTCGTGATCGGCGGAGCCTATGGCTTCTCCGATGCGGTCTATGCGAGAGCCAACTCCAAGCTGTCACTTTCCAAGATGACATTCTCACACCAGATGGTCAGGACAATCTTTGCAGAACAGCTTTACAGGGCGTTCACCATCATGAAGGGAGAGCCCTATCACCACGAATAACACCGACTAACCAAGTATAACCGGATCATGTTTACCAAGGACTTCATCCACAAGAAACTTCCTCTGCTGATATTCCTTCTGGCCTTCTTCATGTTCATTCTGTCGCTGGTCAGCAACAATATCGGAAAGGAGACTGACCTTGTAGCGAAAAAAGCCGGACACAGGCTTCAGAAAAGACTGGAAATCCTTGATAATTATATAGTTCAGGCTGCTGACTGGGAGAAGTGCGACCTTCTTGAGATGAATCTCCCGGATGATATGGTCATCTACAGATATGTGAATGACACCCTCCAGTCCTGGTGCAACCAGTTCTCTATCATCAATGACGACATAGCCAACAGAATGATATTCCAGAGGATGAGCGACATGAACAGCAGGATCGAATCACCTCTGGCAGATATAGGAGAGGAGCTTTCCTATGTCAGTCTCGGACCGAAGTGGTATGTGGTGAAGGCAGTTTCTGGAGAAGGCAACCAGAAGATCATTGCAGGTCTGGAGATCATGAACACCTTGATCGACGACATGCACAAGTCGGAAAACGGCGTCAATCCTATACTCAGAATCAAGGGCTATTACTCTGTGACACCGCTCACCTACGGAAGCGGATATCCTGTTGAAGTCAATGGTCAGCCATTGTTCTGCATCATATTCAATTCCACAGACATCAATCCGTTCTTCGAGAATTCAGCCTTGCAATGGCTTGCGATGGGGCTTCTCATTATCGCCGCACTGCTCTTCCTGGCTGGCCACAGGACAATGAAGGTCTATGCCCTGGTAATAGGATTCCTGGTCATACTTCTTGCGGTATCATACCTATGGGGATTCCAGATGAACGGTTCTTCCGAGCTCTTCTCCCCTACCTTGTATGCAGACGGAGGATTCCTTTTCTCATTCGGAGCGCTTCTTCTTGTAAACACATTCATCTTCCTCTTTACCCTCTGCACCTTCTACATAAAGAACAGGATGCTATCCTTCATAAGGATCAAGAAGGAACACAGAAGAAGGCGTATGGCCATATGGGGCATAATAACCCTTGCATCCATCATCGCCACTTTCATCTACACAAGCGTCACACTGCGAAGTCTCATCATGAACTCAAACATCTCGTTGGAGCTCTACAGATGGGATGAATATACCTTATATACAATCCTTGTATATATCTCCTATACAGGACTCCTGGCAGGAATCCTCATCCAGCTGCAGTTCCTCAGACCTGCAATCACTGAATTCCTCGGAGTAGGCTACAACATATTCTCCCTTAAGAGTCTTGTGTTCTTTGCATTCCTGTTTTCTGTATACTTCACCGTCACTGCAAGCATCATCGGATTCAAGAAGGAGCAGGACAGAATCCTCGTGTGGGCCAACCGATTGGCCGTGGAAAGAGATCTCGGACTTGAGATCAGGCTGCGCAATGTGGAGGATGGCATCGCCACTGACCAACTCATTTCCACTTTAGCTACACTGGACAACGGATCAGGAATAATAATAAACAGGATTTCAGAATATTACCTTAGCCGAATCAGACAGGACTACAACATAAGCGTAATGGTCTTCAACAATCAGGACCAGGCGGCGATGTCCTATTTCAACAACATCAGACTCACGGGCACCAGAATAGCTGACGACTCGAACTTCTTCTTCGTCAAGGATGCGAACGGCCGCAGCAGTTATGCAGGCCTGTTCGTGTTCTACAACCCGGACACAAGCGTCAACATGATGATTCTCAGGGTGGAGTCCAACTCCAACCGCGAAGACAGAGGATATTACAGTATCGTCGGAAGATTCTCCAATCCTGGAGAAATCAACATCCCGGCCGAGTACTCATATGCCAAATATGAGTCAGAGAGACTGATGTCATACAAGGGAAATTATGCCTATCCTACCATATTTGAAACAGAAGAAGGAAAGGCTGTCGGCAGGGTGAGCAGAGAGAACGGATACATTCATTTCAGGCACAAGGTAAGTGACAATGAGGTGATAATCATATCAAGAGACCAGAGGAATGCTATGGTCTATTTCACATCTTTCTCTTACCTGTTCCTCGCACTTGCAGGAATCCTGTCCATCTTCGCCAAGAAGAAGGACAAGAAGAAGATGTTCAAGAGCAATTACTTCCGCTTCAGGATCAACACTATCCTCTTCACATCTTCAACCCTGATTCTTGCCAGCATGACTGTCATCAGCGTACTTTTCGTGTATAAGCGAAATGAAAACAACATGTACAACCTGATGTCCTCAAAGATCAGCACTGTGCAGGCAATGATCGAAAGCAGGGCGAGAATGGCTACTGACTGGCTGGATCTGAACACTTCCGACTTTGCAAACATTCTCGAAAGTGTAGGCAACAGCACAAAGACAGACATCACCCTCTATACTCCGGATGGCAAGGTGTTCAGATCGACTACTCCTGAGGTATTCGAGAAGATGATCCTCGGAAGCCGTATCGACCAGGAGGCTTTCGACAACATAATGTATCACCATCAGAGATACTACATTCATCGAGAGAAGATAGACGGCTATAATTATTGGGCCATGTACGCTCCGATCTTCAACGACAATATGGAGATCATTGCGATCGTATGTGCACCTTACACAGACAGCAACTACGATTTCAGACGCGAGGCTTTCTTCCATGCAGCCCTGATCATCAATCTCTTCGTGCTGCTTCTGATTGCATCGCTGCTGTTCAGCACACGAGAGGTGAACAGCCTTTTCGCTCCGCTCATCGAGATGGGACGAAAGATGAACAGCGCGGACATCAACAGCCTTGAATATATCGTATATAAGAGGGATGATGAGATCTCGTCCCTTGTGGATGCATACAACCGAATGGTACACGACCTGTCAGATTCGACACGCCAGCTCGCACAGGCCGAACGCGACAAGGCGTGGAGCCAGATGGCCCGTCAGGTAGCTCATGAAATCAAGAATCCTCTTACACCTATAAAGCTTGAAATTCAGAGACTTATAAGGCTTAAACAGAAGGGTAACCCGGCTTGGGAAGAGAAGTTTGACAAGGTATCTGGCGTCGTTCTCGAACATATCGACATACTTACAGATACTGCAAACGAGTTCTCTACATTTGCAAAGCTGTATGACGAGGACCCTGTCCTCATGGACCTCAACAAGACATTGAAGGACCAGCTGCTGATTTTCGATAACAAGGAGAATGTCAGGATATCATACATAGGAATGGAGAATGCTCTTGTCATGGCTCCTAAGCCTCAGCTGATCCGTGTGTTCGTCAACCTCCTCACCAATGCTATCCAGGCCGTGGAAATCCATAGACAGGAAGCAATTGACAGGGGTGAGGAAGCTGGTCCGGGCAAGGTTCGTATCTATCTGAGAAACAGCATGAAGGACAATTGCTACGACATAGTGTTCGACGACAACGGCCCTGGAGTTTCCGAGGAGAATCAGAGCAGGCTGTTCACCCCTAACTTCACAACAAAGAGTTCCGGAACCGGTCTTGGCCTGGCAATCTGCCGCAACATCATCGAGAAGTGCAACGGCGAGATAGGATATCGAAAATCTTTCAACCTCGGAGGTGCAAGTTTCATAGTCACTCTCCCGAAATATCACGAAGAGTAAAATAAACCGGCGGCTGTCATCACGACAGTCGCCGGCTCTTTCTGTTTGTCACATTCCTTTTATAGTACGTATGCCTTTACATCAGCTGCAGTGATCTTGTCACCGGAAAGGATGAGAAGACGCTCGACAACATTGCGAAGCTCTCTGATGTTTCCTGTCCAGGACTTTTCGATGAGAAGCTGCATGGCATCATCATCAATGTCACGAGGCGCCATACCAGTCTCAGCACATATCTGCCCTATGAAATGATCGACAAGAAGAGGAATATCGCTCTTGCGGTCATCAAGAGTAGGGACATTGATCACAATGACACTGAGTCGGTGATAAAGGTCCTCTCTGAAATGGCCTTTTTCAATCTCCTCCTTGATGTTCTTGTTT
>JAFZGK010000094.1 GCA_017555445.1 Bacteroidales bacterium | reverse complement strand
TACAGCTGCACGCTCACCTGATGTGCTGAATGCATAACGTAGTTCGTTAGGGGCGTAGTCTGTGAGTGTGATGCTGTCTGTAGATGTCTCGACTTCGCTCGACATGACAGATGGGGCGCTCGAAATAGCCTTCTGTGCCCACTCAAAGTCCTCACCGATGACGGCTGTCTTGCCGAGATCCACATATCCGATGAATTCTATCTCCTCGTCAGGATTTGCAGCAGGTACAGCTGAATCTATGAACCATGCGTTGCCGAGGGCATGGCGGTTCATTACCGGCGGATACTCGCCGTCGAGAATGATATATTTGCCGTTGAGGGCTGAAACGATAGGTAGCTCAGGAAGATTGTCCTCCAGTTCCTGAATAGTCTCGCAAGAATTAACAGCTCCGTACACATCGTTGATCTCTGAAGTAAGATATCTCTCGATGAGGTCCTGATAGCGCTGCATCTTTACTGGACTGTAACCACCGATTGTCTTGTGATGGTAGCTCGGGATAGCGTCGTTGAATGTGTTGACACTGATGTCGAGCACTCGGTAGTCGAGTGAGGTGTCTTCGAGAATAACTTCATCTACAGGACGAGGTTCGTATGCAGCGGTGAAGTCCTTCTGAGTCACGAAATGGTCTTTGTTGAGGTAACGCTTTCCTACGCTGAAAAGGTCGATCCATACGAGGAAGATCACAGCGACAGCCATGATTGTCATCCTTCCCTTCATTACGAAAGAACCGTTCTTGCCTACTGCATCATGCTTAGGCTTGCTGAATGCCCAGAGGATGAGCAGACCGAGGATGGTGATGAGGAAGAATGAATGACGTGCATCATTTGCAAGGAGGGTCTGGCGGTCAGCGATGAGAGCTTCGGTGATGAGCTCATGCTGTCCTGCATCTACAGAACCGGTGAAAGTGCCTGCCACTCCCGGAGCAAGCCAGCAGAGGAGACAGAATCCTCCGGTGATGATATATGCCGGAAGAGCGGCTCTGCTGAACTCCTTGAAGTCGTATTTCTCCTTGATGATTCTGTCCAGAGCATAGAATCCGAGCAACGGCATAAGCACCTGGAGCACGGTAAGAGCCATAGATACAGTCCTGAACTTATTGTAAAGCGGAGCATATTCGAACCAGAGTCTTGTGAACCACATGAAGTGATTTCCCCATGCGAGGAAGACAGCGATTACTGCTGCAACAAGCATCCACCATTTCTCACGGCCCTTGCAGAGGAAGAGACCGAGGATGAAGAGGAAGACAGTGATGGCTCCCATGTACATAGGACCGGCAGTGAACGGCTGAGGTCCCCAGTAGAGAGGCATGTGCTTCATTGTCTCACGAAGGTTCGGCTGACCTGCCCTCTTGAGCAGTGTAGCAGTCTCGGAATCCATAGGAAGTTCGCCGGAAGAAGATCCTCCGTTGTAGTTAGGGATGAGGAGGTTCGGCATTTCCTCTATGCCATATGACCATGCTGTGGCATATTCAAGGTCAAGACCTTTCGAATTATGTGTGTCGCTGTCGGCAGAAAGCTCCGAACCGCCGCGCATGGTGTATGGAGTATATTCGTATGTCGGGATAAGCTTGTTGGCGTTGGTCGCAATACCGATGCAGCCGATCACGAGCAGAAGTGCGGAAGCAGCGAAGAATCTCTTGAGCTGTGCTCTCTTGGCCTTGTCGATACAGAGGCTTATGAGGAGCGCCACTGCATATACCGCGATTACGATGGCAAGATAATATGTGATCTGGATGTGGTTTGCCTTGATCTGCATGCTCAGAGCGAATGCAAAAAGGGTAGCGCCGAGGATGGTCTTCGGCAGCCATGATTTCCAATTGTCTTTTCCGCCTGTCATTTTGCCTGATGTTTCACCTGTCATTCCGAGCGAGCTATGCGAGTCGAGGAATCTAAAACTGTTTAGCGCAGCTCTGTAGGTGAAAATTACTCCGGCAAGCACCCAAGGGAAATAGGCGATGGCCTGCATCTTCGTGTTGTGGCCCACCTGGATGATCTGGAAATTATATGAGCAGAACGCAATGGCGATTGCTCCGGCGATGGCTATGAGCTTGCTTGTACCCATAGAAAGCATGAGGAGGAATCCTCCGATAAGGGCTAGAAGAAGATAGCTGGCAGGACGGCGTCCGGTGAGGAGGAACTTGTAGATCTTCTGTGTCCAGTCTCCGTCGAAATCATCGATATATGCTGTTGTAGGCATACCTCCGAACATGGAGTTGGTCCATGCCGTAGGGTCTTCCGGATGAGCCGCATTATGCGCTACAGCCTCCTGGGCCATACCCTTCCATGCAGAGATGTCGCTCTGGTTCACGATCTTTCCGCTCAGTACCTGAGGCACGAAGCTGTAAGCCAGCACGACAAAAAGCAGGAGGATACCTGCATATATTCCGATCTTCTTCAATAATTCCTTATTCATGTTCTATATTTTCTTTACAGACCCACGCTACAAGAAATGACGTTTTCTTGTCACGTCGGTGCTAATTTTCTATTATATCGACTCTTTTCTGAAGCGACGTGTCACAAAATCGCCAAAATGTGTATCGTCGGTTCATCTCTATCTGTTATTGCCATTCGTCAGATGAGATATGTCTTCGTTGCATCATCAGAGGCTGTCGGTCAGACTGTCGAACAGCTGAGCCATCTTATGGGTGAGGTTGCGTCGGGTGAACTGTGAAATGTCTGCATCATCAACTGTCAGGTTGCCGGCAAGGTGATTCTTCCAGCAGAGGTCGATGAAGCGGCTGATGGAAGCCTTGTCATCCCAGTTCAGCACCACCCCAGTCTTGGTCGTATTGAGGACCATCGACATGGCTCCGTCCGGCTGGCCGATGCCGAGCACAGGCCTCCACGAAGCGAGATATTCGAAAAGTTTTCCTGGAAGCACAGCCTTGTATTCAGGTTCCTTTCTCAGCGGAAGAATCAGCAACGAGGCATTCCTCTGCTCCTCAACCGCAACAGAATGAGACTGATATCCCAAGTCTATAAGATTGTCTGTCAGAGAGTTGTCCGAAATGCTCTGCAAGATCACATCATCGGTCTTGCCCACGAGTCTGATCTTGAGAAGTTTCTTGAAGTCCTCATCCTTGGCACATTTTTCAGCAAGCACCTCCCAAAGGGTGGTCGGATTGCCGTCAGCTGCGAAAAGTCCAGTGTGTGTTATCACGAAATCCTTCTCAGGACCACCTGCCGCCATTCTGCATCTGTCTTCCTGTGATGCACTGTCATTCCACTGGTAGTCGCACTCATCGAAACCGTTGGTGATGAGTTCTACCGGGGTCTGTGTCATGGCCTGGAATTCCTGCTGCACCAGAGGAGAAACGGCAACGACAACAGTAGCGTCGTCCAGCACCTTCTTCTCCATCTTCTTGTGCCATCTCTCGGTTGCACGGGTCATGGAAAGGTGCTTGAAATAGAATATCCTGGTCCAAGGGTCACGGAAATCTGCAATCCACGGAAGGCCTGTTGCCTTGGCAAGCTCACGTCCTATCAGATGCATTGACTGAGGAGGTCCTGTGCTGACGATAAGGTCCACCGGATGCTCTTCGAGATATTTCTTCAGGAACTTCACGGAAGGTCTGATCCACAGACAACGTGGGTCAGGACGGAAGAAATTGCCTCGTACCCACATGGCTGCCTTCTGCGCAAATGACTTGTTCTGGGCATTCACCGGATTGACCTCCACTGCCTCCTTGCTGTGACCAGATTTACGAAGGAACTTCTTGTACAGCTCGTAAGGCTCTGTGATATGGGTTTTTATGATTTCAGCTTCGGCTGGAATATCTGCCTCCAGTGAAGCATCTACAGCCAGCTGTTCCGGGTTCTCTGGAGTATATACTACCGGTTGCCAACCCTCGCTCGGAAGATACTTGGCGAACTTCACCCACCTCTGGACTCCCGAGCCACCTGTCGGCGGCCAATAATATGATATGATCAATACCCTTTTCATGATAACCCACAAAGATACTAAATTTTGCCATATGCAACCTGCAGTCCATTTATATGAATGCAATTGCTGAAATGAATTTTCAGTTTTGGTGGAAAAGAAGTAAATTTGCCGAGATGTAACAATGACAATTATGGCAGAAAAGAGACCTACGGAAACTCCGATGATGAAACAGTATTTCGCCTTCAAGGCGGAGTACCCGGAAGCAGTGCTTCTGTTCAGATGCGGAGACTTCTACGAAACATATGGAGACGATGCCCTGACAGCAAGCAAGGTGCTTGGAATCGTGCTTACAAAGCGTTCAAGCGCCACTCCTGGAGCTATTCCTATGGCCGGTTTCCCACATCATTCCCTCGAGCTCTATCTGCCCCGTCTTGTGCGTGCCGGCTACAAGGTGGCCGTGTGCGATCAGCTCGAAGACCCTAAGTTGACAAAGAACATCGTCAAGAGAGGAGTGACCGAGCTTGTCACTCCGGGCATCGCATTCAACGAGCAGCTTCTCGAGCAGAAGGAGAACAACTATCTTGCAGGACTTACCTTCCATAAGGACAGATGCGGTGCAGCATTCCTGGATGTTTCCACAGGTGCCTTTCAGGTAGCAGAAGGTTCGCTTGACTATATCGGAACACTTCTCAGTTCATTCGCTCCAAAGGAACTTCTCGTACCGAGGGGCTATGAAAAAGGCGTAAGAGAGCGTTATGGGGACAGCTTCTATGTGTCTACGCTCGAAGAATGGGCCTTCATCTACGATAATTCAGTTGAAAAACTCAAGCGTCAGCTTCAAGTGGACTCACTCAAGGGATTTGCAATCGACAGCTTCCCTCTCGGAATCACTTCTGCCGGCGCCCTGCTCATTTATCTTGAGCAGACACATCATACAGGACTTACAAACATCTGCTCGATCTCGCGTATTGACGAAGGTGCCTTCGTATGGATGGATCGCTTTACATTCCGCAATCTCGAAATCTTCGCTTCGACTGCAGGAAAGGAGGGTACATCGTTGGTGGATGTGATGGACAAGTGTTCTTCGCCTATGGGTGCACGTATGCTCCGCAGCTGGCTGGCTATGCCGGTGATGGATCTGCAGGAGCTTGAATCAAGATATTCAGTTGTCCAGCATTTCGTGGACAATGGTGCGGATCTTTCAGCCCTTCAGGCAATGATAGGTGATATCGGTGACCTTGAGAGAATCATTTCG
>JAFZGK010000093.1 GCA_017555445.1 Bacteroidales bacterium | reverse complement strand
GACGACTTTGCATCAGCAGACATCACCGGCATGGTAAACAAGGACTCATGGTCCCAAAAGCAGTTTTGATAAAGAAATTCCATACTCTTGTATTAAAGATTGCTATTAATATCATTCATTATTCTGTCCCTATCTTCAGATCTAGTCCTTCTATGAGGAACCGGGAACTTAGCCTTGGCCGGCTCACGAAGAATATATTCTATTTCAGCCTTCCAGTTACGTTCAAACTTATCATACTCCTTACGGACTCTTAGGTAAGCCTTATCACTGTAATGGTAGTAGACATCCAGTTCGTCTGGCTCATAGTGCTGATACCGCACCTTTCGACGAACCCTCCTCTTTCCGGCAGTGGCCGCGGCAATGACATCATCCACGAAGTTCCTGTCCTTATCGATATATATCTTACCTGCCCTCAAAACCATGTCGTTGTCATCATGGATGACTGTGGAGATAATCTTGATCGATTCCCACTGGCATACCTGAACACCAGGGTCCTCCTCATCGTTCCTATAGTAGTAAAGCCCCCAGTCGACATCGTCATATATGCTATATGCCGACCGATATACCTTATCGTGTACATCGTAATAATAACGCCCGAGTAGGGTAAGGGGTTTGTCCAGGTCAATCCTTCTGATTCCTAAGACACGTAAAAACTTATCAAGAAAACTCATTCTGTATCTGATTATAATTAATCTCCTGTGGCAATCCGTGCCACCCACAAAAAGGGATATGCTTTTAAACTATGATGGTTACAAAAAAATCCCGAAATCACGATTGGTGATTCCGGGACTTCGTATTCAATAACTTCAATTTCTACTTTGCTATCTGATTCAATAGCTGTGCAAACTGATCGGGACATGAGGTATTCTTGCCTCCGCAGGTGATACCAGTAAGACGGCCCTTCACATCAGATATCTTCTGCCCCTTGCAGAGAGCGACTATGCCCTTGAGGTTACCGTTGCATCCACCATGGAAGGCAGCATCAAGAATCACGTCACCTTCAACAAGCAGTTCGATTGCCTGTGAGCATACTCCTTCTGTCTGACCTACTACATATCTGACGGAACCCTTATACGTATCGTTTATTATCTTCATATAGCAATATTTATTGTTTTATAAATCATATAGTATGTACGGACGACCTACCAGTCCCCTTTCAATGCCTCAGTCACTGCCGACTGGTATTTCTCTATGGTTGTGGCCTTCAGGATAGGCTTCCGCAGACGTTTAGGAAGAGAAGGGAGCAGATACTCCCAATAGGGTTTCATCTTTGTAAGAAACTGTGTGCTGCCCTGGAGACGTTGTGAGAGTTCGCAGAACATCGCATCGTGCATCTGCTGCACAAGGCGGCACAGTTCACGATCGGTCAGTTCTCTGCCATCGCGGTACTCTATGCCCAGTGCCGGGTTGGCAAGAAGCCCGCGGCCTATCATGATACCTTTCAACTGCGGGAACTCCGATTCAATGCGTCTGATATCCTCCAATGTGAGTATGTCACCATTGTATATTACTGGGTGCTTGCATGCAGCATAGAATTCCGCGAAAGCCTCTATGTCGGCAGCCTTCTTGTATTGTTCAATACCCAATCGGGGATGAACAGTTATATGGCTCAACGGTGTATCGTTGAGTATAGGCATCAGCGCGCGCCACTCATCCTTACTCTCCCATCCGAGACGCATCTTTACCGAGAAGGTGAAGTCCGGATAGCCAGTCGTTGCCTTCATCAGCTCAGCAACCATATCGGGGTGAGGCAGAAGCCCAGCCCCGTGCTTCTTTCGAGCCTGTAAAGGGAACGAACAGCCCATATTCAGATCCACATTCCTATAGCCCTCATTGGCAAGCAGTTCCATAAGAGGGTGCATCTCATCTGGTGTAGCGGCTATTATCTGTGGGAGAAGGTTCTCGACGTTGTTGCTCTCATGTTTCACATCGCGCACATCCTTGCTGCGTATTTCACCATGCTCATAGCGCAAGAAAGGCGTACAGTAGACGTCCACGCCACCGAAAACGGTACCATGCACATTGCGCCATACTGCCTCGGTAAATCCTTGGAGGGGTGCTGAATATATTTTCAACAAGTTCATCATCTCTTTATGAAAGTAAGCGGGAATACTCCCGTCTTTAGGCGGGAGATGAAAGCGTAAAAATTTTACTCCCGGATGTTTGTACAAGTCAGTAATTTTGAGTAAATTTGTTATACTAACAAATTGAATACTAGTACTATGATGACCTACGAATACACACTCTATCAGAGCAGGCGCAATCGCAAGATTGACGCGATGCTCCGCGAGTGCTGTTTCGTATGGAACCACGCACTTGCTCTTCAGAAACGGTACTACCGACTATTTAGCGGCTACGTTTCCTGTTCAAGGATGAAGTCACATTTTACCAAGCGCATCAGCCGCAGACTCCTTCATAGTCAGACCGTACAGGAAGTGCTTGAACGTCTTGACCAGGCTTATCAGCGATTCTTCAAGCATCTTGCAAAGCGACCTCCTAAGTTCCGCAAGGCTGAGTACTTTCGTAGCTTTGTCTACAAGCAGGGAGGCTACAAACTGAACAGCAACATCATCGTTCTGAACACGATCAAGCAGCACTTCCAGTTCTCATTCTCTCGTCCTTATGAGGGCAAGATTAAGAACGTCCGCATCCGCAGGAATCCTTCAGGGAAATATAGTCTCTCTCTTGTGACGGATGCTTCCCCCAAACCCTACCGAAAGACACATGATGGTGCATCGGTAGGAATGGACTTTGGTTTGAAGCACTTTCTGACACTAAGTGATGGTACTAAGATTGATCATCCTCAGTTCCTTAAGAGCGACCTGAATGAGCTGCGAAAGCGTTCAAGACGACTCTCCAAGTGCGAGAGAGGCTCTAACCATCGCAAGGCTGCAAGGCATTCCCTCACTCTTCTTCATCAGCAGATCACCAACCGCCGTGATGACTGGCAGTGGAAGCTCGCTCATGATCTTTGCAGGAAGTACGACATCCTCTGCATAGAGAATCTGAATCTGAGCGGAATGTCCCGTCTGTGGGGTCGCAAGGTTGCTGACCTAGGCTGGGCATCATTCGTTCAGAAGCTTGAGTATGTTGCTTCTAAGTACGACTGCGAAGTGCGTAAGGTAGACCGGTTCTATGCATCCAGCAAGACCTGTGGTTCGTGTCATCATGTCAATGAGCTCTTGGGGCTTGGCGATCGCAGGTGGACTTGTCCGGAGTGCGGAGCTGTCCATGACCGCGACGTCAACGCCGCCAGCAATATCCTGAGGCATGGCATTGCCTCATCCGGGAGCACCTGTAAGACGAGGGTTCACCTTCGCAAGGTGCGCTAGCACCGGAGATTCTCCCTTGGCTTTAGCCGGGAGAGTATGTCAACTCTACAAAAATACATCATTATCTGAAAAATCTTACAACTGCTCAAATCAATCTTACAGAACACCCAGTCAGAAGCACGCAGAAAGGCGTTTTGTTATAATCCATCTTACAAAACGCCTTTCTAATCTTACAATCGTCAGT
>JAFZGK010000092.1 GCA_017555445.1 Bacteroidales bacterium | reverse complement strand
CATAGCTTATATCGGTCTCTGCTATGTGTTCTACGGTCAGGTCATCGTAGATCCTCATGATTCCTTTGCCTTCGACAAGTGCTAAGGTAGTGCCGTCGATAGGAGAAGTCGTGATGAATGGAATGTTACGGGAACCTGTGAGATGTCCCCCGATCTCCGTTACTTCTATATCCTTTCCCAATGCGAAAATCCCTTTTGTCGTTGCCATGACCATATGGGCCTTCTCGGATTTTGATACAGTCATTGAAGTTATATGACCGTCTTCCGGAATGTATGCCGATTTCCTGAGGTTGAGAGATGTGTCGAACATCCATACGGTGTTCCTTGAAGAAAGCCAGAGCAGATCCGAATCCGGGTCATACACCAGGCAGGGATTGTAGATATCGTTCATCGTATAGTCAGATATCACTTTTCCTGAGTCCTTGTCAAAGACGGAGATTCCTGAATTGTGTGTGAATGCAATACGACCGTCCGTAAGATCCGTCATGTCCGACAGAGCGAATGAAGAAACCTGATATCTTTCCGTTTTATCTTGTTTCTTCTTGCCAATATAATACTGTCCGCAGAACCAGATCGTCCTGTCGGCGTCAATGAGGAAATCGTTGACGTTCTCCTCGCTGATCATTTCAGCCATGTCTCTTCCGTCGTATCCGAACAGACCGCGAAGGGTAGAGAAATACAGTATACCTGTATTGTCGGTCTTTATCGAGGTAACGGTCTCGTCTCTGGTACCGTTTATCAGAAACTGCGAACGCGCAGGGACAGGAATTAAAGATAAAACCAGAAAGCAAAGAATCACTTTTCTTATGTAACTCATTGATAGTGAGATGTTAGATAAAATGAATCCCTTTATTGTCAGAATGATTCCCTGATGGTGATTGCTTAATACCCTTGTTTGAATGTTGAAGTCCCGCATGGGTGCGTGTTTTAAGGTATTTTTGAGAAAAATCAGGCGGGCAAGCGAAAAAAACTCTTGCCTTCCGCAAAATTAAAAAGATTTTTTCAAACATAACTAATCAACCAATTACCCATGAAAAAAATTAAGATTTTCGTAGTCGCTGTTCTGGCTGCACTAGCCGGAATGACTTCGGTCTGGGCGCAGAGCGACATCACCGTCACTGGTGTGGTGTCTGATGCTCAGAATGAACCTGTAGTCGGAGCGGCTGTCCTGATTCAGGGCACCACTACCGGAACAGTAACAGACCTGGATGGCAAGTACTCTCTCAAGGCTCCTTCACAGGCAATCCTCGAGTTCTCTTCAATCGGTTACGAAACCACAGCGGTCGCTGTTGAGGGACGAACTTCGATCAATGTTGTCCTCAATGAGGAAACCAGGCTTCTTGACGAGTCGGTGGTCATCGGTTATGGTACCACAACCCGTAAGAACTTCACCGGTTCGGTCACAAACGTAAAGATGACGGATTCACCTATCATGAACACTCTTTCAAGTAATGCATTCTCTTTGCTTGACGGTGTGGTTTCAGGTGTGAATTTCGGAAAGTCCGGAGAGGCGGGATCTTCACCATCGCTTCTTGTCCGTGGTCAGAAGTCTATCGCTGCTACCAGCACGCAGCCCCTCGTTGTCCTCAACGGTGTGATCTTCACAGGAAACCTTAACGACATCGATCCTAACATCATCGAGTCCATCAGCGTGCTCAAGGATGCGACATCTCTTGCAGCCTACGGTTCTCAGGCGGCAAACGGTGTTCTCATGGTGACCACAAAGAAGGGTGACAGAGGCAAGCCAATGGTAAGCTTCTCAAGTTCGGTAGCAATGTCAAGACCGAACTTCAGACCTGATATGAGAGATGGAGATCAGTACATCGAACTGATGAATGCAAGAAGAAATGCTACTGATCCTACAGACTGGATGCCTACTCTGGCTCTCAAGAGATACAATGAGAACAACCCGGTAGACTGGTATGACCTTATTACAAGAACAGGTGTCAACCAGAATTACGGACTCAATGTTTCAGGAGCGACAGACGCTGTCAGTTACTTCGTTTCAGCAGGTTATCTCAATAACAAGAACTTCATCGTCGGAGACAATTATGACAGATTCACGACGAATGTCCGTCTCAGCGCGAAGATCAACAAGTACATCACTCTCGGATTCAACCACAACCAGTCGAGAACTCGCAATGACGGTGTCCGTCCTAACTATGCGGCAGCCGTGACTCTTTCTCCTTTCAATGAGCCTTATCTTTCGGACGGAAGACTCAGACTTTATGTTGACGGAGTGGAGACAACCACAACCAACCCTCTGTGGAACACACAGGCAGGTGTGGATCACGAAAGCAGAAGAAATTCTAATGTTACTGGTGGAGATCTCGAGATCAAGTTCCCTTGGGTGAAGGGCCTCAGCTTCAAGGTTGCGGGATCGTTCACTACCAATAACACCACTACAAGACATTTCGTGCATGAGACAAACTATGCTAACCTTGCTCTGGGTGAGGATGCATACACAACTGCAGCTCAGGATGCATACCTTCTCAATGCAAACGGATATATCCAGGAGTCAAAGAATACTTCCTGGGTGCTCGACAACATCCTTACTTATACCTTGGAGAAAGGCAACCATTATGTAAATGCCAGCCTCGTTTATACAAGAGACTCACAGAAAGTGGAAGGAAACAGAGCAGAAGGATCGGATTTCTCTGCTGTAGGAAACACCGCACTCGGATTCTACGGACTCAATCTGGCAGCTTCACAGAAATTCTCTTCCATTTCATACTCTCTTCATAATGACGTAGGTTACCTTGCAAGAGCGATGTATGCTTACAGGAACACATACCATATCAATGTTTCAGTACGTCGCGACGGTTCGTCTGTATTCGGTGCAGAGAATAAATGGGGTACCTTCCCTGCTGTGGGTCTTGCATGGACGGCTTCAAACGAGAACTTCATGAAAGGTGCTTCAGGATGGCTTGACTATCTCAAGGTGAAGGCTTCATGGGGTATCAACGGTAACCAGTCGCTTTCACCATACGGTACACTTTCTACTCTTAATGTAGGAAAGGCTGGTAGCATTTCGGCTTTCTTCGACAATCAGGTGGCATGGGGACAGAGCGTATCTGCTCTTGGAAACAATTCTCTTGGCTGGGAAAGCACAGAGTCCTTCAATTACGGAATAGAAACAGATTTGTTCAAGAACCGCGTACATCTCGAAGTAGATGCCTATAACTCAAAGACAACCAATCAGATATTCACTAGAAATATTCCAGTCATGGGCTCGGGAATCACATCTCAGAAGGCGACTATGGGACGCGTGGACAACTGGGGTATCGAGGCTAACCTCACCACAAGAAACATCGACAGGAGAGACTTCAGATGGAGCACAACCGTAAGCTTCTCCCTCAACAGAAACAAACTCGTCGAGCTTTACGGTGACGGTCAGGATGACATCAACAGTTCTCTCTTCCTCGGCGAATCTCTCGGTTCCATCTACGGATATAAGTGGATCGGTGTGGTTCAGGAGACAGATACAGACTACATGGCTGCCAACGGTGCGAAGCCGGGAGACGCAATGTATGAGAATGTTGACGGTAGCGAAGACGGAAAGATCACTTCATCAGACCGTACGATTCTCGGAAATTCTAAGGACAACTTCCGTATGAGCATGCAGAACACCTTGTCATACAAGAGATGGCAGCTCTATTTCCTCTTCAACGGAACATTCGGAGGTAACGGATACGGTATGGCTCAGAACAATATGGCGTACCTTTCAGAAGAAGGATATGCAAACAGAAACACTCTTGACCATCCGTTCTGGACAGCAGACAAGCCAAGCAACATCTATCCAAGACACAATTTCTCGGATGATGAAAGATTCAAGGCTCTCCAGTCATACGGTTTCGTAAGACTTCAGGAAGTGAACCTCTCGTACAGTTTCGCTCCTGAACTCCTCAAGAAAGCAAGAATACAGGCTCTCAAGCTTTATGTTTCAGGTTCGAACCTCTTCTTCTATGCCCCTTACTGGGTGGGAAGTGACCCTGAGGTAAGAAGCTACTCTTCAGCACAGCTTCCAAGAACTGTAACTTTCGGTCTTAACATAACCTTCTAACAAACATTCTGTCATGAAAACATATAAAATGATTTTTGCGGGACTTATGTCAATGGTCCTCCTTGTCGGATGCAACGACAATCTGTTCCTCGAGGAAGATCCTAAGACCATATATACGACTAAGACCGCTTTTGAGAAAAGTTCGCAGGTGGAGTCCCAGCTTGTGACCGCTTACAGGACTATCTTCTCGATACATGGATATGCAACCGAATCGCTTGCTCCAGCTGCATCCCTATTAGGTGGTGTGGGATCTGACGTATTCGATATCTTCCATAGTCTTTGTGGTGAAGGAGCATCCGGTTGGTCAAACTATTCTATGTGGACGACTTCAGATAATAAGTTCAGTGCTACATGGGAGAATTTCTACAAACTCGCAAGCTATGCAAATCTTGTTCTCCTCGGTTCTGAAAATGTAGAGTGGACTTCTGAGGCAGACAAGATTTATAATGAGGCACAGGCTCATTTTTTCAGAGGATATGCTTATCTTCGCCTTGCAGAATGCTTCGGAGGAGTTCCGATTGTCAAGGAATTTACAGAGAGCATGAAACTTGACTACAATAGGGAAAGCAGAGAGGATGTGTACAAGTTCGCCATTGACGAACTCAAGCTTGCTGCAGAAGGTCTTCCTGACTATCCTAAGCAGTCAGGAAAGGTGGCTAAGGGTGCTGCATATCATTTCCTTGCAGAGGCATGGCTCGGACTTGGAGTAGAGACATCCAATGCGTCAGGAGACTGCTATTCGAATGCCGTTTCTGCAGCTGAGAAGGTCGTTGCCCTCCATCCGCTCATGACCGAGCGTTTTGGAAGCCGTGCAAATCCTTCTTCGACTGCAACAAACAACGGTGTGGCAGCATACAAGCCGGAAGGAAATGTATACTACGACCTTTTCCAGATAGGCAACTATGCATATTCGTCAGGAAACACAGAGTCTGTATGGATTGTCGATGTTCCGGGTTATGATGAGCTTCAGGGTGCTGGACTCAGCGAGGGTGCTTACTCAAGCTATATGAACTCAGGAAGCATCTATTATCTGACAATGTTTACAGGTCCTATCTTCCGTGATATGCGTTGGAAGCCGGAACTTCGCGAAGCCGGTGCAGATGATTGTCCGATGCTTGGTGATATTGATCTTGAAAAATATCCGGGAGGAAATCTCTGCGCTTACCTCGGTGGATTCTCTGTTGGACGTGTGGCAGAGACTGACTATCTTTCAGACAAGGTATGGGCAGGAGATCTTTGGAATGATATGAGAAACGATCCTATCAACACCTGTCGTGAGTTTATCTGCCTTGACAGACAGCACAGCAGATATGGTACAGTGGTGAAGCCGGAAGAACTCAATGATCCGAGCGGCATGTTCCCGCTCAGATCAAAGCTCGCGATGCAGGATGACTGGGGATGGCATTCAAGTGCGATAGATCAGCATACATATCAGTATGGAAGAGATTGGTATGTGGTGCGTTCTTCCGAGACATATCTCCTCCTTGCTGAAGCGCATTTGAGAAACGGTGATGCAGGACAGGCTGCAACTGCACTCAATGCAGTACGTGAGCGTGCAAAGGCTCAGAAGATGTTCTCTGCATCTGAGATAGACATTTATACTATCCTTGATGAGAGAGCAAGAGAACTTTCATTCGAGGAGCGCAGATGGCCTACACTCCTTAGAATGGGTTCAAGCCTCAATGGCGGTTCGAATGAGGTTATGAAGAAGCAGATTCTCGACAATGCCATGTATACTGCCGATCATCCTTATTATGTAGGTGGAATCGAGTGGACCTTGTTCCCTATTCCTCTTAAATATATCCAGTTGAATTCAGACGCTGTAATGGCTCAGAATCCGGGATGGGAATAATATTAGACTTAATATGCGAAAAACTCTAATCAATTCTTTTTTCCTGTCTGCTCTTTGTCTTTTAGCATCGTGCAGACCAGGAACCATAATTCCTCAAGACCTGAAGTGTGAGTGGATGACTGATCCGCGAGTAGTTGATGTGGCAGAACCTCGTCTCAGTTGGATAAATGAAGTTGAGAAAAATGTAAAAAACGAGGTGCAGACTGCATATCGTATTCTCGTGGCATCAAGCGAAGATCTGTTGGAAGAGGGTAATGTGGATATGTGGGATAGCGGAAAGGTTTGTTCAGATCAGAGCATACTGGTAAAATATGCTGGTAAGCCCCTTCACACGGGTGCAGATTGCTATTGGAAGGTGATGGTCTGGGATTCAAAGGATGAACCATCTGACTGGAGTCCTGTCGGATATTGGGGAATGGGTGTCCTGGACGACTCATTCTGGAAGGCCGAATGGATCGGAGCGCCTTGGCAGGGAGAGGAACCATATAAGAAGGTGGAGCCTGAAAAGCCTCTTCCTATCCCTCCGGGAATGCCAAAGGAAATGTTCTATAAGATTGTCCAGCAGTATATGGATAATCCTCAGGCAGGAATACTGGGCATGAGTGCAGAAGAGACACAGGATAATTCTGCAGCATGGTCTGCCTCTACGTTCGAGTACAAGACGGATCAGACTCCTGCTCCGCTTCTGCGCAAGGCCTTCAAGACTTCGGGAAAGCCGGTTTCTGCAAAGGCTTTTGTGGTGGGACTCGGATATTATGAGTTCTACTTCAACGGTCAGAAACTCGGTGATGAAGTTCTTGTGCCGAACCAGACCAACTAT
>JAFZGK010000091.1 GCA_017555445.1 Bacteroidales bacterium | reverse complement strand
TGAAGCAGTCCCTGATTCTAGAATTGTTCTTCATGATTGATAGAAATTAGATTTTACCCTATAGAGTCACCTCCTGTGCAATTTCTATCACTCTACAAAAATAAAATCAATCCGGCCGCCCGGAAAATTTCCGAACGGCCGGTTGAACTATAACCCTAAATAACAACTAAACTAACCGATTTAGAGTAATTGCAAAGGGTATGCCAAAACCTCTTGCGAGGTGATTGATTAGAGTCTTGCCTTGAGAGCCTCTGCCATCTCCTCATAACCAGGCTTGCCAAGAAGAGCGAACATGTTCTTCTTATAAGCCTCAACACCTGGCTGGTCGAATGGGTTCACGCCAAGAACGTAACCGCTGATACCGCAAGCCTTCTCGAAGAAATAGAAGAGAGCACCGAGGTTGTACTCGTTGATGCACTCGATTGAGAGTGAAAGCTGTGGAACGCCACCGTCGATGTGTGCAAGCTTTGTTCCGAGCTCAGCCATTGCGTTGCACTCCTCAACATGCTTGCCAGTAAGGAAGTTAAGGCCGTCAAGGTTCTGAGGGTCGTTCTCGATGAGCATTGAACGGTTGCTCTTCTCAACTGTAACAACTGTCTCCATGAGAGTACGCTCACCATCCTGGATGTACTGACCCATTGAGTGGAGGTCGGTTGTGAAGTTTACAGATGCAGGGAAGATTCCGAGACCATCCTTACCCTCTGACTCTCCGTAGAGCTGCTTCCACCACTCGCCGAGGAATGTAAGCTTAGGGTTGTAAGCTACGAGGATCTCTATCTTCTTGCCCTGTGCATAGAGAGCGTTACGCATTGCAGCGTACTGGATTGCAGGGTTGCACTCACATTTCTTTGCGCAAGCCTCCTCCATTGCAAGAGCGCCCTGGAGCATTGCGTTGATATCGAAACCTGCGAGAACGATAGGAAGGATACCTACTGGAGTAAGAACTGAGAAACGGCCACCTACGTTATCCTCGATAACGAAAGTCTTGTAGCCTTCCTGAGTTGCAAGACCCTTGAGAGCACCGCGAGCCTTGTCAGTTACAGCTACGATACGCTCAGCAGCCTCTGCCTTGCCATATGTATCCTCGAGATACTTCTTAACGAGACGGAAAGCAACAGCAGGCTCAGTTGTAGTACCTGACTTTGAGATAACTACGCATGCTGCATTTCTCTCCTGTACGAGATCCATGAGCTCGCACATATACTCCTCTGAAAGATTCTGACCTGCGAACACGATCTCAGGAGCATTGCCCTTGTTCTTGAGCTGCTTTGCAAACTGGTGTGAAAGAGCCTCGAGAGCGCACTTTGCACCGAGGTATGAACCACCGATACCGATAACTACTACGAGATCTACATTCTTAGCTGCCCATGCATCTCTTACAGCCTCGCACTCAGCAACGAGTGTGCTGTTGAGAGTCTCAGAAGGAAGGTGCTTCCAGCCGAGGAAGTCGTTACCTGCACCAGTCTCGTTCTCGAGAACCTCGAGAGCAGCAAGTGACTTTTCTACATAAGCCTTGTAGTCTGCATCATTTACAAAAGAGCTGCAGCCGCTCAGATTTACCTTTACCATATCTTTATAAATTAATTTATTGTCATACTATCGCTTTTAAAAAGCGCATCACGGCAAAGGTAAGTTTTTTTAGTGAAAATCTTATAAAATAATTACATTTGCTTTCAATAAAATTCGCAGATAATGAAAGGATTCGAGGAAGAAATAATGGATTTTCTGAAGGCCAACGGAGTTGAGTCTATGGAAGGTCGCGCACTCTTCCCTCTTCCGATGAATGCCATCTCCAGGAACGAGGCCCAGTGGCAGGCAGAAGTCCTCAAGACCCGTCTTGAAGTTGCCGCCAACGCAGGACAGACATGTCCGATAATCATACCGGAAGACAGATGGCGCAGGCAGCGTCAGATGATGGAAGCCCGCATTCTTGCCCATCTTGAAATCTTCTTCCCCATCTACGCCCGCAACTGCGAAGTCAGGCGCATAGAAAAGGCGGAAGCCGCAGCTTTCCTGGAAGCCAACCACAGCTATGGAGATGCTGCATGCAGATACCGCTACGGACTCTTCATAAAAAGACACACCGGAGAAAAATCACTGAATCCTTCATCCATCCATGTCCGTTCCGACTTCCCTGCCGGAACCCTTGTAGCAGTTGCAGAATTTTCAAATGCCCGCAAATGGCTCAAGGGAGAGAAGACAATCAGGTCATACGAATGGACCAGATATGCATCCCTGCCTGGCATAAGGATAATCGGCGGCATGGGAAAGGTCCTAAGGCATTTCATCAAAGAAGTGCAGCCAGACGACATAATGAGCTACGCCGACCTTGAATGGTCGGAAGGCTCCGTATATGAACAGCTCGGTTTCCAGCTCGAGGGTCATAAGGCGCCAGTCATGTTCAAAGTGAACATGCAAGACTGGAGCAGACAACCCTTGAAGGCACAAAGTACATATAAAGATAATCGCGAGGCAGTCTTAGTTGGTGAGACATCCGTCTTTGATGATGTAGCCTTCATTGACGCAACCGGTAAATATTCATATTACCAGAACCTCGGCAGCAATAAATACCGTCTCAAACTCACCGATTACGAATAGAGACTCTCACATTGGCATTCTCCCCAAAGACACCAAACAACAATTATATATACCGACGCGACAAAAATGAGTGAAATTTTGTAGCGTCGGTATCTCAATTGTACATTTTTGCCCAGTTTTGCACAGCGACGCCAAAAAAATCTGCACATTTATGTATCGTCGCTTCAGATGTATATCTTATCAGTCAAGGCTTTAGAATAATGTTAGAGTTTTTATTTGCCAACTTCATGGATTTTTATGAAATTGCACTCAAGAATCCAAGAATCCTACCCCATGAAATATCTGCAGATAATATTGATCGTCTTCATGATTGCATCTTGCAATAATGACCAAGAACAGTCTTCTGATATCGCCAGAATGTACGACAGGATCCGTCTTGAAATTACTCCTGGAGCAAATGCTAGTCATCTTGAACTACTCATGAACCAGGAAATGACTGACAGAAGTATTCCATGGGTCAATGAAGGTAGCGCAGAATTATTTCGAGATAGAGAAGGTGCCTTGAATATACAGCGCTATCATATATTCAATGCAATGGCACAAAGACAGATGGGTGATTACGTCAAGGCATATGATCATATACTGACTGCTCAAAGAATAGCCCAAAAGGAATCTGATGATTACGTAATGGGATGGCTGTATCTGGGAAAATATCTTATGAGTCAATATATGCAGGACTATCAAAGCGCAGTAGATAATGCAATAAAGTCCTTCAAACATTTCGAAAAGTCCAATGACCTTAAGATAAACTATAACACTTATCTATTAGAGGCTATCAAAGGTTATATCATTTTAGGCCATTACGATGCAGCACATACATTTCTTTCCAACCTGCAAGATGAACTCTTAGAAATGTCTCCTCGCTTTCAGGCTAATTATTATGATGCACTTTTAAATATATACAGACATCAAGAGGATAAGAGGATCAATGAATTGATTGGACTAATGCAGGACACCTTAGCACCTGATGACATATATTGGCTTAATATTGCCTATACATATTCTATCATTGGGGATGGTAACAATGCTGTTCTGGCTTTAGAAAAACATCAGGACTTCAATCCTCAGTTTGAAGAATCAGTAGCATATCATGGAGTTCGTGCACATATAATGGAAATCACAGGAAATCATGATGATGCATTAAATAGTTACAAGAAGTATATTTCTGGTGTAGAATCAGAATACCAGCAACTTCTGGACAGCGAGATACTTCTGAAAGAGCAACAAAACAAGGCAGCAATTGAACAGCTTAAACATAAACATCTGTATATAACATTAGCATTATCTGCATTCATATTTCTTTTGCTTGCGGGTCTGACATTCATTACCATGCAGAACAGACTACGCAAAAAACAGGAAGAGGTTGTAATCTATTCTACACTGATGACTCAGGCACAGGATGAAATCATCAAATTGCAGCAGATGTATGAAAACAAAACATTAAACAACGAACTACGCGAAGCTCTGATGGAGAGAGTGTCAATATTCAATCAGTTCATTCTCAGCTCAATGAGTCCTAATTATTCATCCCAAAGTGCAGAAGAGAACATAAGAAGCCTGCTCGCAGCAAAAGATACTTTCCTTGAATCTACTTGCAAGACCTTCGAAGCACTTCATCCAGCCTTCACTGCATTTCTCGCAAGTTGCAATCTGACAGAAAGAGAGAGGGGATGTTGTTGTCTGTACTGTATGGGAATGCGAGGCAATGAGATTGCAGCTTACATGGGGCTTGCAGAACAATCATACTATAACTTCAGCAGCATTATCAGAAAAAAACTTGGCCTTACTGAATACAAGACAAATCTTGATTCTTTCCTACGTAAAAAGTTAGCTGAACTGAATCACACTATATTTTAAACTAAATTTCTAGCATTATGAAGACGAGATTTATTTTATTTGTCATTCTGGTTACTGTATGTCTGTTTCCGTCTTGTACTGGAAATCGAGTCATTTCACAGGAGCAGTATATGGAGTATGCTGAAGAAATAGGATTTCTTCTGCCTGATTCTCTAAGGACGCCGGAGCAGGATGCCATCAGGGACAAGATGGTCAAGATTGCGCTCTTGAACACTGAGGTCAAGAATAATAAGATGCGTCTGAAAATTAAACGCGATCATTTCGTAGAACAAGGTTTGCCGGGATTCTGTTATGATATGATACAGTTTGATTATGCCAATAACAACAAGATGTTTGATGAGGTAAGCAAGACTACAGGAATTTCAGTAGATGTGGAGCAACTCTTCAAAGAGGCTAAAGAAGAATACCTAGATGCAGAATAGCAAAAACATAACAGAGACCGACTGTATCAGCCGGTCTCCGTTGTATGAATCAGAGTGTTGATCAATACTCTGTAGTGATTGTCTTAAAGTGTTGCGAGACAGTCGGTAACGTTCTTCTCGATGCGGGCGAGGATGTCAGAACCCTCTGCTTTCTCGAACTTGTCACCGGTAATGTTCTCATAGAGCTCAACATAACGGTCAGTGATGCCGTTCACGATCTCCTCAGTCATCTCTGGAACCTGCTGTCCCTCCTGACCCTGGAATCCGTTTGCCATGAGCCACTCACGAACAAACTCCTTCGAAAGCTGCTTTTGCTTCTCACCAGCAGCGAGACGCTCCGCATAACCCTCTGAGTAGAAATATCTTGAAGAGTCCGGAGTATGGATCTCATCCATAAGATAAATCTTGCCGTCCTTCTTACCGAACTCATATTTTGTATCTACAAGGATAAGTCCCATCTTCTCGGCAATCTCAGTTCCTCTCTGGAAGATTGCTCTTGTATAAGCCTCAAGCTGCTCATAATCCTCACGACTCACGATACCCTGAGCGATGATCTCCTCTTTAGAGATATCCTCATCATGACCCTCAGCAGCCTTGGTTGTAGGAGTGATGATCGGCTGCGGAAACTTCTGATTCTCAACCATTCCCTCCGGCATCTCAACTCCGCAGATTGTACGCTTTCCTGCCTTGTACTCTCTCCATGCATGACCTGAAAGGTAGCCACGGATAACCATCTCAACCTTGAATGGCTCGCACTTGTGACCGACAGTCACCATCGGATCAGGAACAGCTATCTTCCAGTTAGGGAGAATATCAGTAGTTGCGTCAAGGAATTTTGCGGCGATCTGATTGAGCACCTGTCCCTTGAATGGAACTCCCTTAGGAAGTACTACGTCAAATGCTGAAATACGGTCTGACACCACCATCACGAGGTAGTCATCACC
>JAFZGK010000090.1 GCA_017555445.1 Bacteroidales bacterium | reverse complement strand
TTGTAACCGATACTTGAGAATGTAAGCTCAGTTCCCGGAGCTACTGTAATCTCATATTCTCCGTCCAACGAAGTGATGACTCCTGTGCCAGGTCCGGCCATGACTCCAACGCCGATCATCGGAAGACCGTCCTCAGCTGAAGTCACGACTCCTGTGACCTTGACAGTGTTCTGAGCATGAGCAGCCCCCATGGTCAGAACAGCCGCAAGAACCATCAGAAACAGTTTAAGATTATTTTTCATCAGTATATTTTAAGTGTTTTACTTCAAAATCTTGCAAATATACTGATAATTTCTGACTTATATTCATTTATGAATATGGCCAGTGTGTTTTTATACTAATAAATCTTGCATTCACTTACATTCTTGAGTCCAGTAATCCCGAAATACGCCTCAACGATATCTCCTTTGAAGCTGACCTTCTTGCCAAGGAGATGTGGATTGTCCACAAGGTTGACCATATCACGGACACTGCCGGATGGGAGCTGGACGGCTATGCATGCTTCCTTATCTGAAGTGGATGTCCTGGAACCTAAAAGCAGGTTTGTCATTGAAGAAAACGGAGGTTCAAAAGATGCCGAAGCAGATGTTAGATCACCACCGACAACATATCCGGAAACCCATATATCCTCTTCACCAACAGACGCTTTTGCCTGTGATACAGTCAGCGGCATAGCCTCCGATTCTCCCTTGCCGTTACTGCCTCCTATCACAAATGATTCGTCTATCCAATAACGCGACGTATCGATCACCATAGAGACTCCGGAAGAGGCAATTTCAGAACCGGAATCCGATGCTGCACTTATTGTCAAGGTAAGTATCTCCTGCGCTTCCATACGCCTTGTCATAAGCACCTCGTCATTCGCCCCCTCAGTCATTACCAGCGACACATTTCCTGGACGAAAATAAGCTATCCTCTTCTCGTTATAAGAATAAGTCAGACTGCCGTCGTCAGACTTAAGACGCAAGGCAGATGATGGAAATGCAGTAAGGAAACCGTGGGATATGTCAAGACGGATGCCGGCATTCATCTGTCTGCACAAGAGTCGGACATTCACAACACCACCTTCCGGCACAACCACACATTGTTCATCACCGAACTGGGGCAGAGAAAATGCAGGTTTACGGAATTCACACGATACTGCTTTCACATTATAGCTGCCGGCATCAACCATCATGGATTCGGGCGAATCCCCGTATTTCCCTTCATAAACAACATTTCCCGTAGCGTCAGTCACATACAGTATGAACTCGCTCGTATCCGGAATCTCATGCCCGGATCTTGTGATACCGACTGCGGCGTCATCAAATGATATACGCAATTCCCCAAACTGGTCCCTTCCCAACTCACCGCAAGCAGCAAGAACCGGAAGAAGCATCAAAAATAAGATTTTCTTTCTCATACAGATTTTCCTCAGATCTTAACGGGCCACGACATTGTGACCTGAGGCAAATGTATGTTTTCGCAATGAAAGTGAATGTCAAAAACAGAAAAAGAAAAAATTTCTTTTTTTGCGGTCAGATTTTTCTTTTTTTTGAACGATTATTCACAAAAAATTATAGTTGTTTTGAGACAGCTAACATTGTCAAAAAGAGGGATTTAGTAACAAAATGTCGCATAAAAAATTCACGGGACAACCGCAATCACTGCGACTGTCCCGCTACTTAACCTAAACTTAAACTATGAAAAACTTCAATGCAAATATAGTGATAATTAATTATTTCGCAACATCAACCGCTCGAATTTTTGCATATTTCAAGATAAGAATCTTCTCTCCATGATCGTCAAATCTGATCTTTGCTTTAAGATCTGCGGGATTTCCCGACAACTCTACGATATTTCCGTAACCGAAACGGTTATGTTCGATACGTTGTCCCTCCTTCAGCTGAAGGATCGGAGTAGGGACAAAGTCAGCATCCGGAACTCTGGCCGGCACAGGCTGAGGGCGACGGAACGGAACCGGCTCCGAGCGTCTGACAGGTTCAGTCTTCACAGGCTGCGGCACAGGACGGGAGACCCTTTCGGTCCTCACTGCCCCTGACCTGCCATAAGTATTTCCACTGAAACGGCTCTGACGTTCCGATGCCTTCCTGCCCCATCCGAAAGCTGTATCAACATCATCATTATCATCAGAGCTGTTTTCCAGCACGTGAGGATTTGCAATATACTGCTTATCAACCTCCCTGATAAATCTTGAAGGGGAATTGGACTCATGTTTTCCGTTACGCATCCTTGTAGTTGCGAAGGCAAACCTTACAGCTTTCTTCGCCCTCGTCATAGCCACATAAAACAGGCGCCTTTCCTCTTCAATTTCAATTTCGGATGCAAGGAAACCTCCAGACGGAAATATATTCTCCTCCATACCGACCACAAAGACATACGGAAATTCAAGACCCTTTGAAGAATGAACTGTCATGAGAGTTATCTTGTTCGATCCGTTTTCGTCATCTTCGACATCTACCGCACTGAGCAGAGAGACATTTTCAAGAAAATCATTAAGAGTGACCACAGGCAGATCTGCAGATGTAAGCTCTACGTCATCGCCTACCAGCCCCTCAGCCTGCATTTCTTCGAACATCTCGTTATGCTTCTCATCTATATAGTTCTTCACACTGTTGAGAAGTTCCTCGACATTGGCCGTACGTGACTGTCCCTCGATACTTGTATCGCTCTTATAGAACATCAGAAGTCCCGACTCCATAGCCAGGGCAGTGGCCAGAACATATGCATCATCTTTCTGCGACCTGACGCACATCCTGTTCATCATTTCACAGAAAGCCTTTATCTTCTGAATGGCTGCATTCTTGAGACCGAAAGACTCAAGATCATCGAGATACGCAGCCTTGAAAAGCGAAACCTTATGCTCCTGAGCTGCAGCCGCAAGCGCTGCAAGAGAAGTATCACCGATACCCCTGGCAGGCTTGTTCACGATTCTCTTGAAAGACTCATCATCATTAAGGTTGACAGCCAGCTTGAAATAGGCCATCATATCCTTTACTTCAGCACGCTCAAAGAATGAATTACCTGAATATATCTGATAAGGCAGATTTCGCTTACGCAATGCCTCCTCAAGCGCACGCGACTGGGCATTGGTTCTATATAATATGGCAAAATCCTGATATTCAGCATGTTCCGAATGGATTCTCGACACAATATCAGATGTTACGAGCAAAGCTTCTTCCTGTTCTGTATATGCCTGTATAAGTCGGATCTTTTCTCCCTGCTCTCCCATTGAATAACATTCCTTAGGGATACGGGCCGTATTTTTAGCGATCAACGAGTTTGCCGCTTCGACTATAACCTTGGTCGAACGATAGTTCTGCTCGAGACGGAATATGTTATGTTCAGGATAATCCTTCTTGAAATTAAGTATGTTTTCAATCTTCGCCCCTCGGAACGCATAGATGGACTGCGAGTCATCTCCAACCACACAGAGATTCTTATGGAACTGGGCAAGCTTCTTAAGTATCAGATACTGAGCAAAGTTCGTATCCTGATACTCATCCACCATGATATATCTGAACCTTCCGGCAATCGCCTCAAGAGCAGCAGGATTGTCTCGAAGGAGAATATTCATATTAAGAAGAATATCATCAAAGTCCATCACGCCTGCCTGCTTGCACTTATAAGCATACAGCTGATAGATATCGCAGATCATAGGTTTCCTGGCGGCAGCATCATTCTGCATCGCAGTCGTATTACGACGGTATGCCTCAGCTGTCACGAGGTTATTCTTTGCCATCGATATACGGGCCAGCACATCCTTCGGCTTATAGACTTTCTCATCCAGCTGCAATTCCTTCAGACATGTCTTTATTGCACTTACGGAATCACTCGTATCGTATATCGTAAATGTCGAAGGATAACCGAGAGTATCAGAAAACTCTCTTAAAAAACGTATGAATACAGAGTGAAAAGTACCCATATAAAGCCTCCTGGCCTTCTTTTCACCCACCATCAATGCAATTCTTTCCTTCATCTCAGATGCTGCCTTCTTAGTAAAAGTAAGAGCCAGAATCTGAGATGGTTCACACCCCTGCTCAAGGATATAAGCTATCCTGCTGGTAAGAACTCTCGTCTTACCGGAGCCCGCACCTGCCACAATCAGCACCGGTCCGTCAACACAACTGACAGCACGCTTCTGCTCGCTGTTCAGTCCCTCCAAAATTGTACTGTAATTATTTTCCATAACGGGGCAAAATTAGCCAAAAATTTCGTAACTTCGCGGGCGCATTTTGAATATTATACTCAAAACGGTTTATATAATGTCAAACAACATCTATTTGAAAAAGGGCCTCGACCTTCCTATAAGCGGAGCGGCGGCCCAGAACACCAAGAAGGTGATCGTTCCTGACGTTGTGGCCGTGAAGCCTACTGATTTCAGAGGTCTCGTACCGAAACTTCTGGTAAGAGAAGGCGACAAGGTCCTCGCAGGTACTCCTGTCTTGGCTGACAAGATGTCTCAGAACATCCTCTTTGCATCTCCGGTAAGCGGAACAGTTGCAGAGGTTGTAAGAGGCGAAAAGAGAAAGTTGCTTGAGGTCCGCATCAAGGCGGATGCTGATCAGGAGTATGTTGATTTCGGCGTGAAGAAGGTTGCTGAAATGTCTGCTGAGCAGATCAAGGAAGCCCTTCTCGCAGCAGGTCTCTGGCCTGCACTCGTTCAGAGGCCATACGGAATCACAGCAAATCCTGAGGTCAAGCCAAAGGCGATTTTCGTTTCTGCATTCTCTACAGCACCTCTCGCTGCTGACACTGAGTATGTCCTCAGAGATGAATTCGAGCACATCCAGACAGCTGTAAATGCCCTCGGCAAGCTCACTGACGGCGGTGTTCATTTCTCACTTAACTCATCAAACTATTCAGGTACTCCTTTCCACAAGATCGAGAACGTGATCCAGCACACATTCTCAGGAAAGCACCCTGCAGGTAATGTAGGTGTACAGATCCACCATCTCAGTCCTATCCGCAAGGGTGAGACAGTATGGACAGTATCTCTCCTCATGCTTGCTGCAATCGGTAAGCTTTTCAACACCGGAAAGTACGATGTAAGAAGAAAGATTGCTGTTACCGGCCCTAAGGCAATTGCTCCGGCATATGTAGAGGGTTACCCTGGTATCGCAATCAAGGATGTGGCAGACTTCTACAACGCATCTGAGGATCTCCGCTTCGTCAGCGGTGACGTACTCACCGGTGCTAACGTAGGAAAGGACGGCTTCCTCGGCTTCTTCGACAACCAGATCACCATTCTCGAGGAAGGTGACAAGTACGAGCTCTTCGGATGGGCAAAGCCAGTAAGAAGCAGCCAGTTCAGCGCATCGAGGACTTACTTCTCATGGCTGACACCTAAGAAGAAGTACGACATGGACACCAACCTTCACGGAGGTCCGCGTGCATTCGTTATGAACAAGACATACAGTGACGTCCTCCCTATGGACCTTTATCCTGTACATCTCGCCAAGGCATGTCTTGCAAAGGACATCGACGGCATGGAGAAGTTCGGTATCTATGAGGTTCTCGAAGAGGATTTCGCACTTTGTGAATATGTGTGCCCTTCAAAGATCGACATCCAGCAGATCATCTCTGACGGTATCGCTCTCATGTTGAAGGAAATGTGCTAAAAAGCTGAGAATTATGAACGGATTAAGAAATTTTGTTGACAAGATCAAGCCGACCTTCGAGAAAGGCGGTAAGCTCGGATTCCTTCATTCGACATTCGACGCTTTCGAGACATTCCTCTTCGTCCCTAACACAGTGACCCGCCGCGGTTCACACGTAAGGGATTGCGTCGACTTGAAGAGAATCATGATCATGGTTGTGCTCGCCCTCGTTCCTGCAATGCTCTTCGGTATCTGGAACACAGGTTATCAGCACAAGCTCGCTTTCGGTCTTAATGACTGGGGCTTCTGGAATATGGTATGGTATGGTGTAGTGAAGGTCATTCCTCTCTACATTGTGGCATACGTTGTCGGACTCGCCATCGAGTTCGTTTCTGCACAGATCAACGGTCACGAAGTGAATGAAGGATACCTCGTTTCAGGTATGCTCATTCCTCTCATCGTGCCTGTAGATGTTCCACTCTGGATGCTTGCTATCGCAGTTGCATTCGCAGTGATCATCGGCAAGGAGGTATTCGGCGGTACAGGTATGAACATCTGGAACCCTGCTCTCCTCACACGTGCATTCCTTTTCTTCTCATACCCAAGCAAGATGTCAGGTGACACTGTATGGACAGGCGGCGTGGCTCGTTATATGGCAGACGGCACTGCATTCCAGTGCGGCAACGGCCTTGTTGACGGCTTCTCTGGAGCTACTCCACTCGCAAACCCTACACTCGCCAACCTCGAGCCTCAGTTCATGGACATGGTACTCGGTACTATCCCTGGTTCTGTGGGTGAGACATCTGTAATCGCTATCCTCCTCGGTGCTATTCTCCTCCTCTGGACTGGAGTAGCAAGCTGGAAGATCATGGCATCATCAGTAATCGGCGGCCTCGCAGTAGGTTACCTCGGATATGCTGTAGGAGCAACCGACCTCCCAGGCTACTATCAGCTTGTCATGGGTGGTTTCCTCTTCGGTACAGTATTCATGGCAACTGACCCTGTGACATCAGCTCAGACTGAGGGCGGTAAGTGGATCTACGGATTCCTCGTAGGTGCATTGGCAGTTACAGTACGTATCTGGAACCCTGGTTACCCAGAAGGAATGATGCTTGCCATCCTCCTCATGAACACATTCGCACCGCTCATCGACCACTATGTGATCGGTTTCTCTATCAAGAGAAGAGCAAAGAAGGTAACAATCGCTTAATATATATAAGGTATGAATACAAACAGTAATACATATACAGTAATATATTCGATTATCCTCGTTGTGATAGTCGCTGCGGTTCTTGCCTTTGCGGCAATGTTCCTCAAGCCAACTCAGGACGCCAATGTAAAGAAGGACACTATCGGTCAGATCCTTACTGCGGCTACAATTGAGGGCGAAGACATCCTTGCTACATATCAGCAGGAGATCGAATCAGCTATCCTCGTAGACATGGAGGGTAACAAGGTAGGTGAGCTCAATATCGCTGACTGCCAGGTTTATGACAATGCAGAACTCAAGAGACAGATCGCTGCTGAGGCTAAGGCTCTTCCTGTATATATCTTCAAGAACGGCATCACAGTAGTACCATGCTACGGCGCAGGTCTCTGGGGCCCTATCTGGGGTTATATCGGATTCGAGGGCGACCTCAACACAATCAAGGCTGTACGTTTCGGTCATAAGGGTGAGACTCCTGGTCTCGGTGCAAAGATCGCTGACGAGCCTTCATTTGCAGAGTCATTCAAGGGTCAGAAGGTCGGTGAAGGCGAAATCCTCTTCGAGGTTGCAAAGCCAGCTAACCGCCAGACAAAGCTTAACGGTGTAGACGCCATCTCAGGTGCAACAATCACCTGCCAGGCTCTTGGAAAAACCCTCAACCAGTGGTTCGGTTTCTACCAGAACTATTTTGCAAAGAACGGCATCACTGCAGAGGACGTACAGGACATCGTGATCAATGTTGAACCAGTTAACACAGTGGAGGAGTAAGAAATGGCAAACTTTGACTTCAAGGAAACATTCCTTAACCCGATTTTCAAGGGCAACCCTATTTCTGTCCTTGTCCTCGGTATCTGCTCTTCACTTGCAGTTACTGTACAGCTCAAGGGTGCATTCGTAATGGGTCTCTCAGTGATCATCGTGACAGGTCTTTCAAGCCTTGTCTGCTCACTTTTGAGAAACACTATCCCTAACCGTATCCGTATCATCGTTCAGCTCGTAGTGGTTGCAATGATGGTAATCCTTGTAGACCAGGTACTTAAGGCATATGCATATAGTGTCAGCAAAACACTCTCTGTATACATCGGTCTTATCATCACCAACTGTATCGTAATGGGACGTATCGAGGCATTCGCTCTCGGAAACAAACCATTCGCATCATTGGTTGACGGCCTTGGTAATGGTGTAGGTTATGCAATGATCCTCGTGATCGTAGCATTCTTCCGCGAGCTTCTCGGAAGCGGTACACTCTTCGGATTCCAGGTAATCCCACAGGCAGTATACGACTTCGGATACATGAACAACGGTCTTATGATCCTCCCTCCAATGGCCCTCATCCTTCTCGGATGCATCATCTGGGTACAGAGAGCGATTCAGAAGGACCTCCAGGAGAAATAAACACATAACTGAAGAAAATTATGGCAGATTATATTAGCTTATTTGTAAAGTCGATCTTCATCGACAATATGATATTCGCCTACTTCCTTGGTATGTGTTCATACCTGGCGGTATCTAAGAATGTGAAGACAGCTAACGGCCTCGGTATCGCCGTAATCGCTGTGCTTCTCATCACTCTTCCTGTCAACTACCTCCTCAATGAGTACGTGCTCAAGCCAGGTGCGCTTGCATGGGCTGGCGAGAAGTTTGCGAACGTAGACCTCAGCTTCCTCAGCTATATCGTCTTCATCGCGGTAATCGCTGCTATCGTACAGATCGTGGAGATGGTTGTAGAGAAGTTCTCACCTGCACTCTACTCGCAGCTCGGTATCTTCCTTCCACTCATCGCAGTAAACTGTGCGATTCTTGGAGGTTCACTCTTCATGCAGGAGAAAGATTTCATCAATATCGGCGAACCTGTAGTTTACGCTCTCGGTTCTGGTATTGGCTGGTGGCTTGCAATCGTTGCACTTGCTGCTATCCGCGAGAAACTTTCTTACTCACATGTACCTGCTGCTCTCAAGGGACTCGGTATCACATTCATTACCGTAGGTCTCATGGGTATCGCATTCATGACATTCATGGGTATTCAGCTTTAATATAGGAGGACATAGACAATGACAACAACAATTTTAGCATCAGTGATTGCAATTGTGATCCTTACGCTCCTGCTCGTTGCGCTTCTCCTCTTCATCAAGACGAAGCTGACACCTGAAGGAACAGTAAAAATCAACATCAACGAGGGAAGCAAGATCGTGGAGGTGACTCCTGGTGGAAACCTTCTCTCTACGCTCGCAGAACAGAAGATCTTCCTTCCATCTGCATGTGGTGGTAAGGGTGCCTGCGGACAGTGCAAATGCCGCGTTACTGAAGGTGGCGGAGAGATTCTCCCTACTGAGGTAGGTTTCTTCAACCGCAAGCAGATTGCTGCTAAATGGCGTCTCGGCTGCCAGGTAAAGATCAAGGAAGATATGTCTATCGAGGTTCCAGCTTCAGCACTCAGCGTGAAGAAGTGGGAATGCGAGGTTGTTTCAAACCACAACGTAGCTACATTCATCAAGGAGTTCGTAG
>JAFZGK010000089.1 GCA_017555445.1 Bacteroidales bacterium | reverse complement strand
GACCGGTTGTCATCTGACTCATCATTTTTGCCGCCTTCTTACCTGTCCCTGACACTGCCAGTATAGTTTCTTCCGGTGTTGTAGGGAAGCAGTCCAGCATTGCAGTACCGCCATTCGCCGTATCCCAGGCGATACGTGACAAGTCATTTGTAGGATACCAGGCATCTGAGTCGTATTCTGTGCCATTGTATGTTTGACCATCGCCTTTCATCCAATGGTCAAAATTCATATTATATATCTGACCATCTCCTTCGAGGGTATAAGTCTTGAAAGACACCTCTTCTGAAAACTTTTCATCCTGTTCATCTTTATCAGATGTACTTCTGAACATATATTCAGTATTAGGAGCCAAACCTTTCACTCGACATGTATAAGTCATTGTTCTGGCGTCTATGGTTATCTCTGATGCACTTACTTTTGTCCATTCTGCATCCGCTACCTTCTTGTAAAGGAAGGTCATTCCTTCAGGAGGTGTAGCTGTAAAATAGCGGCCATTGAATATAGCAAAGTTAGACCAGTGGAATACCGAGCCTGTCTCTGCCTGGATATCTGACACAATCTTGAACTCAAAATCACAACGAGCATATCTGTCATACTCATCAATTATAGTGAGAGACATGACATAAGTCTCATTCTCAGGAGACACCTTTAATCTCTTGATAAATTCTGTAAGATCTATTTCAGCATGAACCCTCTCATTAGGATTGGTTGCTGTTGATATTGTTGTTGCTGTAATGCCCAACTCCGTCATGATCTGAAGGTCAGCTGCACTGATATCCACAAAATCCACAAGCTGCGGCAATCCCTCTGTAAGAAGGTTTGCATCCAGATGGGAAATGATAAGATTTCTGATACCACGTGGAGCATCGAAATAGAATTTCTTTATGGTCTCATTGCCAAGAGGCCATACAGGTATGCTGCCATCAGACGGTACTGGGACAAACTCCGGATTTGTACTGAATGCCGGCATGTAGGTCTTGTCAAAGTTGAGCATGATATTGTGAGTGAACACCTGGTCGTATTCTCCATCAAGGGTGATGTTGAGAACCAATGCTCCATCAATCTCCTCACGCTCTCCTAACTTGAAATCGAAGTGATAATGTTCAGCCTGGGCCACCTGTTCAATCTGGTTTGTAGTTGTATACTGGGCACCATCTGCATTGACCATCTTCAGAGTATATGTAAGTGTCTTGTTGACAGGCACTTCAAAGTAGGCAGTATCAGTAAATGAGCCGTATTCTGGCTTATCGGCAGATGAAGCCTTTGCAGCATCAGAAGTAAATGTCAGGACTTCCCCATTGGAAACCGCAAGTTCATACAGGCGGAACTGGGCCTTGAAATTGTCATCCTCAGGGAAATGTACGCTGAACTTGACCTTACTCATCTTGGCTGTTATGTTTGCACTTGCCGATCTTCCAGGATAGACACGGACTGATGTCTTGCCGGAATAGGATGGGCTGTTGAAAGCAGTTCCAGCTACTCCATATAAGGCAGAAACTTCATATTTATCCATAAGAAGCTGCACCGGATTCTCCTGAGATATTGTCCTATGATCCTCAATATAGGCATCCTGATTACCCTTGGAGTCAACAATGCTCACCTTGTAGACTTTTTCTTCCACATCTTCCGACTTCATCTCGACGATATCATCGAGATTATCTTGGATTCCTAGTGTAAGATAGCCAAATTGCTGACTCTCGCTGATTTCATCATTACAAGAGGAAATCAACGTTATCATAGATACCAGGAAAATATATTTAAATAATCTACACATCAGTACCTTTATTTTGCTGGTGTAATCAATGTCACTACAGGAACGTCACCCATGAAAAGAAGAGGCTTATCATTCATATCTGTAGCTTGTAATATAAAGTCAACTGTATAGCCTGGAGCTGCTTCACATAGAAGTGGAACAAATGTACTGAGGTCAAACAGAATCTCCGTCTGGTCATATATTTCATCACCGGTCAGAAGCGGTGTATCTGCAAAATTATCACAAATTACCGGGTCATTGATCAGATCGATGTAATCAACACCACCATCTGTAATCTCTGCTATTGCACCCTTAAAGTTATCGCTGACCTCGACAACGAATGTCTTGATACCTGCAGGCATTGAAATTACCATCTGAATAGTGCTTGCTGAAGTGATATTCATTGGCTCAAATATTTCATTGCCAGTCCAAACTATTGTATTCATGTTACCTTCAGTCTCTTCCTCATCATCCTCAGAGCCATCAAAATCAGGACGGTCAACATAAGACTCATCAAGGCCACCGACATTCACGTCATTATTGACCTCATTGAACTGTGTCTGGACATCGATCGTAATACCACCGATCTGACCGGTAACCTTGGCGTCAAGACTGATTATATGATGTTCTCCTGGCATAGGATTCTTCACATAATATACTGCTGTAGCCTCTGTGTCATCGATCGCCCTATGGCCCATTACCTTGACCTCAAGACCACGAGCAAGGAAATAACCTGCCTTTTCTGAAGCAAAGTCATTCTTGTTTGCATCCTTTGTCCATACAAGCTCACCAAGACCATTGCCTATTGTCACCTCATAGGTAGACAATTCCTTCTTGAAGTTATCTGAAAGTTCGATAGTTACCTTACAGTTTGCAGGAGAACATACGAGTTCAAGCGGAGTAACCTCACCTGCTCTAATTTCAAAGTTTTCAACTGCCTGATAGATAGGCTGCTCAAAAGCAGCAGGCTCTGTAGCTGGAGAAGTGACTGTAATTGTGTATGAACCTGAACCAAGCTCTACTACTCGTCCCGCAAACTCGCTGAACTTCTTAGACAACTTGGTTGGTCCGTCAATTACCACGTCATAGTTATTGACATCAGTATAGTCAATAGAAGTTTCAGACTTAGTCTCAACTGTGATATAGTCAGTCAACTCAGCGATCTTCAATGAAAGAGTACCGGTTTCCTCGACTGTATCCAAGGATGTGTTCCTGCATGACACCAGACAAATGGCAGATGCCATGGTCAGTAAAAGAATCTTTTTCATATATTGTACTTTTTTAATTATCAGGTTAGTAGATAAGCTTTACATCATCAATCTTCAAGGTAGAGCCTAAGTGCGAAGTCTGATTTCTACCTGCAATCTCCATTGTAGAATTCATATTGATGGAACCTGCAGCGCAAGACTTGAAGCTTATGTATATGCTGGCTGCTTTAACGTTCAGCTTTGAGTATACCAACGGCAGTTCACATAGTGTCCACTCGCCTGCAGCGGAGCCGTCTGAAATATCTCCTCTGGCGATCTCATTGCCTGCAGAGTCTTTCAACACACAAGACACCACGAATGATTCATTGAAAGGGGTGCTATATTTATAGTAGAACTGAAGGGATGAAGGACGGTTGGCAAATGCATGACCATCTGATGCATGATTACCACTGTCATCAGCTTTTCCTATCCAGATTTCGCCAGGAACCGGGGTTCCTAATGATGTACTACTGATATTATAATCATTGACACTGACAGTATATACCATTGCTGATCGTTCTCCAGAATGTCTGTCTGTAGAATATGCCGCACAAGGGAAAACCTTGAAATTAAATTCTTCCGGAGTCGTACTGCTTGGCATTGTCTTCCTACTGTTCACTGCCCACCACGGATCATTATCTCCTGATAATGAAGGAAGATACCATTCTCTATCTTCTGTATCAAACCACCTTTTTACTGTCAGAACATCTGTACGCCAATACTCGAATCCTGGATTACCGACCTGCTGTTCTGATTCTGTCGTAACCGTGACAACGTTTGAGATAAGATTCGGATTATTGTTATAAATAGTTCTGAAATAATAAGTTGTAGATGGATTAGCTGTCAAGGTGCCGTAATCAAGATTATTATCCTTTACTGAAACAAACGTCTTAGGGTCACTCCACGACTGACCATCTGCGCTGATCTGAAGCATATAGAGGCTGCTCACTCCCCTCTCGACCTTAAGTGTTGGAGAAACGATCTTCTTAGCCCACACATTGCCCTCATCAATTACAAGAGTCTGAGTGATAGGATATGCAGTAGATGTGAGTACCTTTTCTGTCTCATGGCCAACCTCATCCACGACACGAATTGTCATTGTGAAAAGATTTCTGGCAACAGTCAATGACGGATTAAGTTCATTGATTCTGGCAAAAAGGTCAGTCATAGTAAGGTATGTAAGTCTGCGCGAGCCAAGCATGTCATCCATCCATGTAAGTCCTGCTGCCTCCAGCTTGCCAAGAAGAGACTGGTCTGCTGTCGGGTTTGCGAGATCTATCTCCACACCAAGAGGAATATCGATGCCTGCCTGAGCAAGATATTCCGACTCGAACTTTACAAAAAAGTTCTTGAGACCTCCGCGTGCAAGTACAGAAACTGTTGCATTGTTTCCTGTCATATCACCCTCCACCACGGCGTGATCTCCATTAGTAAAACCGGCAGCGACAATCTGAGGAGGATTCTGCGGAGCCCACATTTCAAGTATCTCTACTTCAGTAGTTTCCTTTACGATATTCTCATCAGTTGTGATGTTTACATCAAGACTTCCATGTCTTGGATTGACACTGAGATTGATAGTAATATGATCATTCGGATTAACCTTCATATTACCCAGGGTCGCATACTTCCATGAATTCTCATCGTTATACTCATACTGAGCCATGAATTGGATCTGAAGGCTGTCAGTAGGCATCATATATGCGTCTCTGGTCTCATCCTTCTGATAGCGAAGAATCTGCTTGTATTTCTTGTTCTTTGCATTTCCTGCTGTAGCACTGGTGTCAGTACGGGCAAAACGCACGAAATAGTCATAGAATGATCCTGATACAGTCTCATCAAAGTTGACGGTGATCCTCACATTCTCAACCTTTGCTTCAAGATCCACAACTGTTACATTAGGTGTTCCGTCCTCCTTAAGACCTCCGTCCACGATGAACTCCTTCTCCGCTCTGAAATACGGCTTATCAAAACCGCAGGCGGTGGAGTCACCATGAAATGCGACAGCCTTCCATGATCCTCCATTCACGCGAATAGGCACAAAAGTTCTTTCTGCGGATTCCTCACCTTCCTCCACATCCGGAGATGTGAACAGCTCAGCAAATGTACTGAAATGGAGACGGTTCCAGGTAGGATCTTTTGCCTCCTTACCTTTTTTGTCTACCCATTTGTAGAATCTGTACAATTCCACATAAAAATCATCTGCCGCAGGAACAATTTCAGAAGACATCTCTGATGCCTTGCTCTGAACTATCTGCAGGGTTTCATCCACCGAAAGACCTAACTGCAGCAGGCCTTCACCTTCTGAATCAGTAAACGGCTGATCCAGATTGCTCTTTGCGCATGACGACAGAATAACTGTCAGCAGAATGGTTAAAAATCCTAAGTTTTTCATCTATAAATGATTATTTTTTATATTCTATTTTATGACCGAAAGAAACCAAAGTATTAGATCCCAGGTAAGAGCTGCCTAGGGAGGTACTAAACATCAAAGATGGCTTAGATGTGCTCAACGTCAAGGAAGTATTACAAATCAAGTAGCCTTTTCTGTCAAAGCCGCTCACATCATCAAAAGATCCCTCCGCCTGATAATAATTTGTATCGAATACCAGCGACGTTTCTTCATTCGGAATATCTGTAGCACCTGCTGCACATGATGCGATATATAATGTAGCTGTACCTTTGCGTCCCCATGAACCAGTAACATTATGTCTGCAATCACTATAAGTAAGAACCTCTATTGTCGTTTCCGGAATATAAAATTTTGGAGTTCTTACTGCTGATTTACCTCTTAGAACAACTCTAGCATTACTATAACTAGCGCTTACAAATCCCCATGCAGGAGTCCATCCCGTAGGGTTGCCTTCGGCAAAATCCGCCGTATATGGTAAGCCTGTAATATGACAATCCTTTCTTGCTACGAAATTCAAGTTACCGATATCAAACGAAGCCTTTATCTGATAGGTTCCAAATTCACTTTTTGTCTGGTTAGCATATATTGCAGTCATTACTCCATCTTTGATGGTAAGAGAATTATAATTACCAAGTGATATACCACCCAAGGTTACGCTATAATTCTTCATTATACTGAGATCTACGTTTGTAGAAACTTTTATTCCCTCTATAGTCAGGCGCTTACTCAATTCGTTAGGGTCACCTAAATTATTGTTCTTATATTTATCATAAGAAGTAATACCATCAACCTCAATGAATGCTCCAGAATCAGCAATATCTATATTCTGACTATCCAACGAAATCTTGGATCCATACATAATATAATATGGTGCCAACGTGTATTTTCCCCTCTTCAAAAGTGGCCGGGCATTTTCGTTATCCTCCATAACAATCTCTCCATTCGGTATTTTTGCTTCAGACGATATGCTACGAATCTTGACTCTATCTGAATCATAGAGATCCGCCCCCCATCCTTCTATAAGCTTGTTGGAACTACCTGTAAGATTCATTTTGAAATAGACACTTGTTCCTGTCAACAGATTGTCTGTGTTCTTGTTATGAGTATAGCTCAAGTCAGTTGTAGTAACTGAGAAATTCACAAATTCTCCGTCTACTTCCAACGGAATCATTGTTCCCCTCTTAGCGAGAGAAGAAAAATCATAACCACCATTTGCACCGCTACCACTATAGCTCTTGATGAAATATTTTGTAGCATCTGCATTTGAACAGATCAGTGAAAAACCCCTCTCCAGATTGACTGGAGGCACAAAAAGATATGTTTTTCCTTTACTCTGAACAGGAACAGTAATCTGCGTCACCGCTTCGCTCGGCATAACCAGACTATGATCATCCGGATTGATGGAAATCGGCGAAAGCTTCTCCAGTTTGTTTCCGACAAAAGATATTTTTGTCACACCTTCAACCTGGATATCGATTTCAAGGACAGCACCAATATGATGCAACCCCACATTCATTCCTGCAGTAGGATCTTCCGGATACTCGGATTTACCATATAAGAATGGTTTGTGAGTTCCATCCTGCTGCGCATAAATGGCCTTGACCAATCCTGATGACGGATCTACTGACATAGCTGCACCTGCAGGATATGTGAAATAACAGTCACGGGGAGAATTTCTAAGACTGACGAAGCCTGAGAATGAGGCTTTTGATGAATTATTCTCATCAATTGTAAAGCATTGAAGTTCTGTTACTGCAATCGTGTCTGCCTGTTCTATACCATCTGCTATTGCAGTAAGCTGAATGATATCATCCGACTCCCATGACAGTGTATTCTGACTGTTTGTAATCTTGGTTTCTTCAGATTCTGTCACATGAAGAAGAATCGGATATTCCTGCATTCGCAAAGATTCCGGAACATCGAATTCTATATTTGAGCATCCATAAAACAAAAACATCACGAGGATGCCGAGTGCGTATTTGACCAATCTATTCATCCTCAGTTATATTTTTATCTTCGTTATATCCAGGAAGTTCAAGCGAAGTGCCTACTGTGCTTCGCTGTCCGTTTACGATAAACTTTACGCCATCACTCTGAACGACTTCTCCATCATATCTTACTCTGAAGGTGATAATATCACCTGCCTCTACAATCGAAGGACCTGTTTCTTCCTTATCCACAAAGTAACCTTCAACTCCAGATTCAACAAAAACTTCAGCGCCTTCATTTTTTACAAGCAACTTATAGTGAAGGTGCATCGGCTCCGGATGCAAGTTGAAATATCCAGACTGCTCGATAGGATCAAAAATAAGGCGGCGATAAACCTTAGGAGTAAAAGGTTCTGCTTCTTCCTCTGATTCATCTTCAACAGGTGGTGCTGAAACTGTTTGCACATCCAGCTGAAAAGCCTCAAACGCTTCATACATGGAATAGTCAAAGGATACATTTACTCTAAAATTCGCCACGCGGCATGTTACAGATGCTGTAGCTGTCTGTCCATT
>JAFZGK010000012.1 GCA_017555445.1 Bacteroidales bacterium | reverse complement strand
TGATGGTCGATTATGTTCCTGTGCCAGGTGCTGCTGTCGATGTGTGTGTAAATTTCAGTCGTCACTACACTCTCGTGTCCGAGCATTTCCTGAACAACCCTCAGGTCGGCACCGTTTTCAATAAGGTGGGTGGCGAATGAATGACGGAAGGTGTGAGGTGAGATCTCCTTTCTTATGTCAGCGGTCAGCGCCTGCGCCTTGATCATCTTGAACATCGATATCCTGCTGAGAGATTTTCCGAATCTGTTCAGAAATACCAGGTCGTCGGATTTCTTGTCGGCTGGGGCCGGTCTGACTGACAGATAGTTCTGAAGGGCATCTGCTGCCATCTCTCCAAGGGGAACTATCCTCTCCTTGTTGCCCTTGCCGATTACTCTTACGAAGCCTTCCTTGAAATACAGGCCAGAGATCTTCAGATCCACTGCCTCCGACACTCTCAATCCGCATCCGTATAAGGTCTCCAGTATGGCCTTGTCCCTCAACCCGATCCATGATCCGGTGTCTACAGAGTCTATGATTGCTATGACTTCATCCACGGAAAGTACATCCGGAAGATATTTACCAAGTTTCGGGGAGTCGATCCTGTCGCATGGATTATCTGTAATGCAACCCTCGATGACGAGCCATCCGAAAAAAGAGCGGAATGAACTCAAGATGCGGGCCTGTGAACGCTTGGATATGTTTCTGCAGTTCTGGAGATACCCAAGAATATCCTCTGTTGTTATTTCCCCGGTTTCTTTTGGACATGCTTTGAGGAACTTGTCTACATCAGAACAGTACGATGCCACGGTATTCCGTGACATCGACCGTTCTATCTTGAGATAGTTTTGAAAATCCTTCAATAACTTGTCCATCTGTTATCAGGACTGATAAGTCTTAAAGTGTAGAATATTTCTTGCCATACTTGAGCATCTGCTCGAGATAGCTGTCACTGTAGCTGATCGTATAGTCAACTGTTCTTCCCATCTTCTTTACAGGGACGATTTCAGGATTGACGAAACCGCCATAAGGCTTGAGGCCGAGGTTCGAATAACGGTCAAGCACCTCCTTGTGAAGATCCTGGTCGATGTCTACAGCATACTTCTCTACGAGAGCCTTACCTGCAGCATAGTCTCCTTCGGACTTGATTCTCTGTACCTCGGCGAGGAGGTCTCCGAAAAGTCCGCGGAGGGCTTCATAATCATTGACGATGAAGAATGTCTTGCCGTCACGCACCTTCTTCTCGATCACGTTGTTCTTGAGCCCCATTTCATAGCACCAGTCAGCGATGAGCTTGCGGTTCTGCATATGAGCCTCCATATTCTTCTTGCCAAAGGCAACTCGTGTGAACTGAGTGAAGATACCGTTGCGGATATAGCTTGAATACTGAGCCTTGTATGCTTCCATGTCAGGAAGGATTCCAAGCTCTACAAGCTTAGGGTCAGCAAGATAATAAAGACCGAAAAGGTCTGCACGTGTCTCTTCGAGGGTCGAGCTGAACTCTCCGAGCGCATTTGGTGATGTCTCAGGGAGAAGCTTTCCTGAACCGTGGCCGAGGCACTCGTGGAGGTCGGTGTGGAGGTCGCTTGTGAGGGCTCCATACTTCTTCTCCATTTCAATTTCCTCTTCAGACCATGCAAACTCTGTCAGCATGCTCTTAGGAGACTCCTGAGCTGCCATATTGTATGCGTTTGTAAGGTTGGCTATAGTCACAGACTTCGAACCGTGCTCACGACGGATCCAGTCAGCGTTAGGGAGGTTGATTCCGATAGGAGCAGCAGGGTAGCAGTCACCTGAAAGCACAGCTACGTTGATAACCTTTGCAGTCACGCCCTTCACTTCTTCTTTCTTGAATCTTGAGTCCACAGGTGAGTTGTCCTCGAACCACTGAGCATTGTCGCTGATGAGTTCGGTACGGCGTGAAGCCTCGATATCCTTATAGTTTACGAGACCTTCCCATGTGGCCTTGCGTCCGAGAGGGTCATTGTAGTCCTCTACAAAGCCGTTCACAAAGTCCACTGTGCCAAGAGTGTCGTTGACCCACTTGATGTTGTACTCATCCCAGAGCTTGAGGTCGCCGGTGTTGTAGTATTCTATGAGGTCTGCGATATATGCCTTCTGCATGTCATTCTCAGCCACCTTGGCAGCCTTCCTCAAGTTCTTGTTGATCTGCTTGAGAGCTTTTCCGTAAAGACCGTCTACCTTATATACTTCCTCGCGGACAACTCCGTCAGCGCCTTTCACCACTCGGCTGTTGAGTCCATATGAAACAGGAGTCTTGTCCTCAGGGTCTACCATTGCGGCATAGAGAGCCTCAACCTCAGCGCGTGTAACGTTTTCGTAGAAGTTCACAGCAGACGATGCTACGATATCTTCGGCGTGCATGTCCTTGCGTGCAGGGAAGACGGCAGGATCAAAGATGACCGGGAGAAGCTCAGCGCACTTGGCCTCGTCACCGACAGCTGCCATGAGACCTGCAAAGTAATCCTGCGAGCACTCAGGGAAGAACTTGTCCTCTGCATAGTGGTGATGGATTCCGTTGCTGAAGAATACTCTCTTCGCATATGTCTCGAATCCTTTCCACTCCTCTGTGGTACGGTCTCCCTCGTAGTTGTTGAGGATGTTCTCGATGGTCTTGCGTACTTCAAGATTGTACTTGTTGTTCTGCATCCAGATGATGTCACGGCCATACTTTGCTGCTTCAGCAAGGTGATATACATATTTCTTCTGGTCTAAGCTCAGTTCATCCCATCCCGGAACCTGGTATCTCATGATCTTGAGGTCTGCGAATTCGTCGATGAGGTATTTGAACTCTCCTTCCTGTGCCGCTTTGTCTGAACATGAGACCAAGGCTGCGGCCATGCCTGCGATTGTAATCATTCTGGTTATGAATTTCATATGTTCTATTGTTTATTATTTCTTATGTATAGCCGCAAAGATAGGAATTAATTCTTTATCTTTGCCGGATATGGAAATGCATGTGCGACATACGGGTTATAAGATTGTGGGAGTGCTTGTGGCGTGTCTCTGCCTTTTTGCATGTTCTCCCGTATGGGAAGACGAATTTGAAATCGATTATGAGAGACCATCATTCAACCCGGGTGACAGAGTCGGCAACGAGGAGACCCGTAATGTGCTGCTCCTTTATTCTGCAGGATTCAATTCGTTGACATCTTATCTGAAGGAAGACATTGAAGACCTTAAGTCAGGATGGCTTCCCGGCAGGAACAGGAACGATGATGTCGTGCTTGTATATTCTCATTTCCCTACGGCGTCCGGACGATATTCCGTGCCGAATCCTCCTACATTGACCCGTCTTTCAGCGACTTCCCAAGGAGTGGTCAAGGCAGACACCCTTGTGGTGTATGACAATGCTGCGATATCAAGCAGTCCCGTGCAGTTCAACAGGGTGCTGACCTATGTCAAGGAAACCTTCCCGGCGGCAGGTTACGGCCTTGTGTTCTCTTCTCATGCCACAGGTTATCTTCCTGCGGGATTCTATCAAAGTCCAGGTACCTATGTATATAAAGGTAATGCTATGGTCCAGATGGGAGCCGGATGGCATGGCGCCTCTAGGTATCCATATGTGGAACTCCCGTATGATCCGTCATTGCCTGCTGTAAAGAGTGTGGGTCAGGATCAGGTAGGTACTTCCGACGGACATCGCTCCTATGAAATGGAGCTGGACGACTTTGCGGCTGCGATACCGATGAAACTGGACTATATCCTCTTTGATGCCTGCCTGATGGGAGGAATCGAGGTGGCCTATCAGCTGCGTGAAAAGGCCTCGGTGATCGGTTTTTCTCAGGCAGAGGTTCTTGCTGAAGGATTGAATTACAAGATGCTGACATCACATCTTCTTCAGAATGGAGCGCCGGATCCGGTCGTTGTTTGTCAGGACTATTTCAACCAGTATGATGTCCAGGAAGGTTTATACCGTTCGGCAACCATATCCACCGTGGATTGTGACCAGCTGGAGCCGTTGGCAGATATATGCAAGGTGCTGTTTGACAAGTATGCTTCAGAGCTATCTAGTCTTTCACATAGCAATGTGCAGCGATATTATCGCTCCAATTATCATTGGTTCTATGATCTCGAAAGTATCCTGGTAGAGGCGGGTATCACTGATGCCGAGCTCGAGAGTCTCCATAAGGCACTTGACAAATGCGTTTTGTACAGGGGGCATACTCCGAGTTTTATGAACGCTTTTGAAATCAAGACCTTTTCCGGGTTCAGCATGTATCTTCCTTCTCATGGAAATGCAGAACTGAACAAGTACTACAGGACACTGGACTGGAACATCGCGACAGGTCTCGTAAGATAATTGTTTAAAAATCTTTGACTTTCAAATAATTTATTTATCTTTGCAGCCCCATAAAAAGCGACGGCGCTTTTTGGTGCAATGGGGTTTTTTCTTGAAAAACCGACAGATTTGAGGCGGACGAGCCGAGAATACCGGAGCAACCTTTTGGTTGTGAGGATTTTGAGGTGAAGGACAACGAAAAATATTAGGAAATTTTCAAGAAAAAACTGAGTAACACATTTTAAATTTTTTAAGAACAATGAAGCACATTGAACTCAATGGCCAGGTTCGTGAAGCTGGCAACAAGGCAGTCGTAAAGGCTATCCGCAGAGCAGGACAGGTTCCTTGCAACATCTATGGACTCGGAATGGAGAACATTCTTTTCTCAATTGATGCACAGGATCTCAAGACTATCACTCACACTCCAAATTCTTATATCATCGACCTCAAGTTGAGCGACGGAAGAAGTGGTTATGCAGTACTCCACGAGGTACAGTATCATCCGGTATCTGACGAGGCTCTTCACGTAGACTTCCTCTTCGTTACTGAGGACAAGCCTGTAACTATCGAGGTTCCTGTTAAGGTTGTAGGACACTCAGAGGGTGTCAAGATGGGTGGTAAGCTCCTCGTTTCAAGCCGTAAGCTTCGCGTATGCGCTATGATGAACAATCTTCCTGACCTTCTCGAGGTTGACTCTACTAACCTCATGATCGGTAAGCAGATCGTTGCTGGTGACCTCAACTACGAGGGCGTAAGCATCGTATCTCCAAAGGCTACTATCATCTGCTCAGTACGTCCTACTCGTGCTACTCAGCAGGCTAAGATGGAGGCTCAGGCTACTGGTAAGAAGAAGTAATCTGATTCTGTATGAATTATTTGGTAGTCGGTTTAGGAAATATCGGCGCCGAATATGCCAACACCAGACACAACATGGGATTTATGGTATTGGATGCCTGGGCTCAGGCATCCAATATTCTTTTTGAGTCTGGAAGATATGGCAGTACGGCTACGATTTCATTCAAGGGAAGAAAGTTCCATCTTCTCAAGCCTTCCACTTATATGAATCTGAGTGGTAAGGCGGTGAGATATTGGATGAACGAACTCAAGATTCCTGTCGAGAACCTTATCGTGATTTCGGATGATCTCAATATCCCGTTCGGGACACTCCGTCTCCGCAAGAACGGCAGTGCCGGCGGACATAATGGTCTTACCAACATTACGGAACTCATAGGTACTCAGGACTATGCACGAATAAGAGTCGGTATCGGCAACGAATTCGGCAGAGGACAGCAGGTTGACTATGTGCTTGGCGCCATTTCCGATGAAGAGAAGGAACAGATGCCGGATGTGTGCAAGCGGGTCATCGAGGGTGTGAAGGCTTTTGCCACCATCGGTCCGGACAGAGCCATGAATGTTGTGAATACTCGTCCGAAGAAGGACTAAATTGGCTGATATTTACCCTAAAGTGCTTGTTTTGAGCATTTTTGGAAGTAAAAATTTGGTTTTATAAGAAAATCTTAATATCTTTCGAAAGTTTTGATGCTAAACGTTTAACAATCACTAAAATTTTAACACAATGAAAGCACTTGTAGATCAGATTAAGGCTGAGTATGAAGTATTCGAGAAGAACGCTGAGGCTCAGGTAGAGAAGGGTAATAAGGCTGCCGGCGCTCGCGCTCGTAAGGCTGCTCTCAACCTTATGAAGTTGATGAAGGAGTTTAGAAAGGTTTCTGTTGAGGCTTCTAAATAATTTTCAGCAACAAGGAAAATCATAAGCTGTCCGTCAGGGCAGCTTTATTTTTTATATCTTTGCAACCGCAAACAGAAATCAAATAAAATTTAATATGGACAAGAATAGTTATGCATTGGGCATGAGCATTGCCCACAATATGATGCAGTCGGGCATCAAGTCAATCGAGTTCGATGATTTTGCAGCTGGTGTGAAGGCTGTGCTTACAGGCTCAGAACCGGCAGTTTCATTCCAGGAGGCGGGTCAGCTTCTCGACAAGTATTTTGCAGAAATCGAGGCTGAGCAGAAGGCAGAGGCAGAAGCAATGAGCGCTGCAATGCGTGAGGAGGGGGAGGCTTTCCTCAAGTTCAACTCTGAGCAGGAAGGAGTTGTTGTTCTTCCTAGCGGTCTCCAGTACAAGGTCATCACTGAGGGTTCAGGCAAGAAGCCGTCTGCAACATCACAGGTGAAATGTCATTATGAGGGAACTCTTCTCAACGGAGCAAAGTTCGACAGCTCATATGACCGTAACGAGCCTGCAGTATTCGGTCTCAATCAGGTGATCAAGGGATGGACTGAGGGTGTGCAGCTCATGTCGGAGGGCTCGAAATATGAGTTCTATATCCCTTACGATCTTGCATATGGTGCACATGGTGCTCCGGGTGCAATCCCTCCATATGCTACTCTCAAGTTCATCGTTGAACTCATCGAGGTTCTCTAATGGAAATCTTCACACTTGTCACAGGAATAATATATATTATTCTTGAAATCCGCCACCACAATCTTATGTGGGTGGTAGGAGTCCTGACGAGTGCAGCAGCGATGTGGGTGTTCTTCCAGCAGGGGCTGTATGCCTCTTTTGGACTGAACACCTATTATCTTATAACATCATTCATAGGCCTTTGGCAGTGGACTCGTGACAGTAAGCGCATGGCTGTCCCTGAAGGTGATGTGCAGAAGTCGGATGTCATCCCTCTGAATAGACTGACTCTCGGGACTGTAGTGGTCAGTGCAGCGGTCGTTGTTGCCGGAACATTCGGTCTTGCCTGGCTGATGCAGCTGGTCGAGAATCCTATGTCATATCTGGATTCGGCCGTGGCTGTACTGAGTGCAGTAGCAACATGGTGGCTTGTCAGGTCCTATATTCAGCAGTGGTGGCTGTGGATCATCGCAGACACGATGAGTACTGTCCTTTGTCTGACTCAGGGAATGTGGTGGATGGCTGTCCTTTATGCTGCCTACACAATTTCTGCATTCATCGGCTTGAGATATTGGTATAAGCACGGAACCCTTACACAATAAGATATGAAGATTATAGCTGAAAGCGGAGCTACCAAGACCGACTGGCGTCTGATCACTGATGATGGTCAGGTGATTGAGGCCTCAAGCGCAGGTCTTAACCCTTCAGTCCTGGATGCAGAACAGATCAGGGAGATTATAGCCCCGGTGATGCCTGTGCTTAATCCGGATGGAAAGGCAGTGCATGAAATATATTTCTATGGTGCCGGACTTGTAAGTGCTGCAGTCGCTGCTCCTCTTGCTGATGTGTTGTCAATGTGGTATCCGTTTGCGGAAATGCAGTTTCATTCGGATATGCTCGCGGCAGCCAGAGCTCTTTTCGGTAATGGAAGCGGTGTGGTTGCGATAATGGGTACCGGGTCCAACAGCTGTCTCTATGAAAACGGAAAGATCGTCAGAAATATCCGTCCGGGCGGTTTCATTCTCGGAGATGAAGGAAGCGGTGCGGCTTTGGGCAAGGCATTTATTTCAGACTTTATCAAAGGCCTTCTTCCTGAGAGTGTCGAGAATGATTTTATGAAAGAGTATAATCTTGATTATCAGAAGATTGTGCAAAGAGTTTACAAGGAACCAGCGGCGTCTGCCTTCCTTGCTTCCTTTGCTCCTTTCATACTCGGGAGGGTGGAAGAGCCATATATAAGGACTATGGTGGAATCAGTACTTGAGGCTTTTGTTCAAAGGTCGCTTGCGCGATATCATCAGTCACCTCTGAAGGTTGGAGTTGTCGGTTCTTTCGGATGTGCGTGCGAATCATTTCTCCGTGAGGCTGGAATCCGTCATGGTCTTGAATTTACCGGCTTCCTCAAATCTCCTATAGATAAACTTGTGGAATATCATGGCATATAAAGAAACATATCCGTCCAGATTGCTGGAAGAAGCAGTAGATGCGATCAGCACCCTCCCCGGTGTGGGAAGAAGGAGTGCCCTGCGTCTTGCACTGCATCTTCTGAAGCAGCCTCAGGAAAACGTACATCATTTCACCAAGGCGATTGACAATCTTCGTGATGAGGTGAGATATTGCCGACACTGCATGATGATATCTGATCATGATGTATGCTCAATCTGTTCTGACAACTCTCGTGACCATAGGACAATCTGTGTCGTGGAGAGTGTACGTGATGTGATGAGTATCGAGAATACCGGTCAGTATCATGGTGTGTATCACGTACTTGGAGGAATCATATCTCCGATTAACGGAGTCGGTCCGTCAGACCTTACCATCAGACAGCTTGTGAGCCGTATCGCTGAGCTGACTTCGCCCGAAGCTGTCTTTGAAGCGGGCGGTGACTGTGATGCTCCGGAGGTCATTCTTGCTTTGAGCGGAGATGTCGAAGGCGAGACGACGTCGTTCTATATCTACCGTCAGATTTCCCAGTATGGAGTCAAGGTGTCATCCCTTGCTCGCGGCCTGGGTTTTGGAGACGACCTGGAATATGCGGACGAGATCACACTCGGCCGTTCTATAGTCAACCGTCAAGTTTTCAAGCCTTGATTTGGTATTCTCGGGGAAAACTAATAAATTTGTAGGTTGTCATTTTAAAACCAGCGGGAGGACGGATCATGATAGAGATCTTCTATAAGGAAAACGGACAGATGATGGTTTCTCAGTCGGAGACCGATTTCGCTACAATCCCATTTGATGATGTTGTATGGATTGACCTCTTTTCACCTACGGGAGAAGAGAAGAGGGCGGTCGAGACGTTCCTCGGCACCACCATCCAGAACAGGGCACAGGCGGAAGAGATCGAGATTTCATCACGATTTTCTGAGACAGAGAGAGCTATCTTCGCGAATACAAGCTTCCTTATCCCCGGTCCGGAAGAATACAGTGAAGAGACTGTTTCATTCATTCTTGCCGGCAACATCCTCACAACATTGAGAGAGTGCCGCCTCAAGAGCTTCACTGACCTTCAGCGCAGACTTATGGCCTTTCCGAAAATCTACCATTCAGGACATGTTGTCTTTCTTGGCATTCTCGAGCAGCGTATCGACCTTGATGCCGACATGGTGGAGCTCGTGTCTAAGGAAATCAATCAGTATAACAGAAAGGTGAGTGTGGGTGAAGATATCAGTGAAGAATTCCTCATTGACATCAACCTCCTCCAAGAGAACACCATGCTCATCCGTGAGAATATCATCGACAAGCAGCGAGTTATCTCGAGCATCCTCAAGAGTGCAAATTATCCGAAGGAATATCAGTCGCGACTGAACGTGCTTCTCAAGGATATTTCGTCACTGATCAACCACACGGACTTCGGCTTCGAGCGTCTCGAATATCTTCAGAACACTGTTCTCGGTATTATCAACCTCGATCAGAACAAGATCATGAAGGTATTCACTCTCGTTTCTCTGCTGCTCATGCCTCCGACCCTGATAGCCAGCTTCTTCGGTATGAATATAGCCTTCGGAGACTTCGTAGGAACATCTCCCTGGACGTGGGTCATCATTCTCGGTCTGATGCTTGTTTCCCTTGCAGTTATCTTCTGGATCTTCAAGAAGAGAAGAATGTTTTAAACTTTAGGCGAAACTCTTTGAAATTCCGAAAATTATCCATATTTTTGCGCGCTTTTCAACCGAAGGCGCGCTTATTTTATGTAAGACGCTCAGGTGAAGCACAATAAATAATGTTTAACCCACTAGTTTGTTTTTAAAATTTAATCATGGAAGAAAACAAGACAGTTGTTGAGGTTGCTCCAGAGGCAACTCCAGCAGTAGAAGAAACCAAGAAGGCAGTTCTTAACGCTTCTGTCGCTCCTGAGGATTTCGATTGGGATGCGTTTGAGAACGATGATGTTTACGGTGGCAACATCGCTGACATCGACGAGCAGTACAACCAGACTCTCTCAAAGGTAGTTGAGGGTGAGGTTGTAGAAGGCGTAGTTACAGCTATCAGCAAGAGAGAGGTAATCGTTAACATCGGTTACAAGAGCGAGGGTGTCATCATGGCTCCTGAGTTCCGTTACAACCAGGACCTCGCAGTAGGTGACAAGGTTGAGGTATTCGTTGAGACTACTGAGGACAGAAAGGGTCAACTCATCCTTTCACACAAGAAGGCTCGCCAGCTCCGTTCTTGGGATATGGTAAATGCAGCACATGCAGCAGACGAGATCGTAAAGGGTTACGTGAAGACTCGTACAAAGGGCGGTATGATCGTGGACGTATTCGGAATCGAGGCATTCCTCCCAGGTTCACAGATCGACATCAAGCCTATCCGCGACTACGATCAGTATGTTGACACAACTATGGACTTCAAGATCGTTAAGATCAACC
>JAFZGK010000088.1 GCA_017555445.1 Bacteroidales bacterium | reverse complement strand
TTCTTCTTTCCTCTGATGATATACATGTCCGAACATGCATTGAAACCGAATGTGCCATCTGCCTTGACAGACATTCCATGCGGATTTGACGAATTGCAGTCCTCCACATGCCATACATCCTTTTCAATGAGCTTCACTGTAAAAGGTCCGACTTCTTCTGTCTGCTCAAAGGTCGGCTCTGACGCGCAAGAGGCAAAAAGTGCCGCTGCTGCGATGAAAAACAAAAACTTCTTCATAGTTGGTTGTATTATTGACTCCAAATATAATACTGATACCTCGAAATGTCAAGAAACGGATCAGTTTTCCTTGACAGTATTACCAAGCGAAATCGAAGACGATGTCGCGAGGGATACCCGCATTGTTCACGAGAGCGACCTCAGCAGCGAGGGTCTCACGGATGCTTGCGTTCTCTGCAGCGTACTTCTTTGCAAACTCGAAGTTACCGGTAGCCTGAGTCTCAAGGATGAGAGCTGACCATGAATCGATGGCTGCAGAAGCCTTCTCGAAGTCGATCACGTACTTTCCTTCAGCATTGCGGGTGAATGCGCCATGATCCTCCATATAGTTGAAGCACATCATGTTAGCCTTACCGTGTGAAGAAGCTGAACCGAAACGTACCGAACGGACGATACCGGCAATGAATGTAGCGATTGACTCCTCGACTGTGATGTCGGTGATCTCGCCCATCTCTATGAGTTCTCTCACCATGAAGAGTCCGAGGATATCTGCCTTAGCCTCCTCCCATGTGGTCTTCTCAGAACCCATTGCATCATCAACTGTACCCTTGCCGTTCACTGTCTGCTTCACGCCGAGACCGTGTGCGACCTCATGGAAAGTCACATTCCAGAAGAATGCATCAGCGCTGAGGTGCTGAACCTGTGAAGGGTCCATAAGAACGTCTCCGATAGGAATCACGATCTTGTTGAACTTGGCCATCATGCTGTTGTAAAGTTGGAGACGGCGGGCACCCTTTGCTGCATGAACACGCTCATCGTTAGGAAGATTGATTGCGATGGTCTTGCTGCCGGCGTTGCAGTCACCTGCGTAATAGATAGCGTCATAAACGTTAAGATCAGAAGAAGTACCAGGGACGAAAGTCTTGTACTCTGGAGCACATGGGAGCATCTTCTGAAGCATAGGGAGAAGACCTACATACTTTGCAAGGTTTGCACTGCGCTTCTCGTCCTTGAGGAGGATGAAGCACTCATATGCTGCCTTTGCCTCGAAGAGGTGATCGTCATAATTCTCGATAGGTCCGATCACGATGTCCATATTGCAATCCTTCATATCCATCCAAGCCATGTCGCTGGCAAGGTAATCGTCTGTACGGAAAGCCTTCACGCGCTCTGTGAGATAAGTACGCATACCCTCGTTTGTTGTAAGTGCAGCTGCCTCCTCGAGAAGAGCACATACCTTCTCGAGCTCAGCCTTATACTCGTCACGATACCATACAGTCTTGAGGGCACCGTTCTCGTCGCGGCGGATCACTGTGTAGAGATTGAGCTTGTCAGGATCGTCAAATGCCTCCCACTCTTCCATTGTCATGTCCTGCGGATAGTACTGGCAGCCGAGCGGCTTCTCACCATAACCTTCAACGAATGGCTTGTTGTCATCAAGGTGATCCCACGCACCATAGTTGATGAGGGCATAATCCTTTACATAACCGTCAGGAAGAGCCTCGATCTCGGCCTTATCACCGAAAGTCTGCTTCCAGAAAAGACCGTCCATTATCTCACCGGCCTGGCGGAACAGATCAACGATCTTCTTGTCGTTCTCAGAAAGAGCGTCATAAAGCGGCGAACTCACCTCAACCACAGCATAACTCTCTACCTTCTCCTTAATGGAGTCATCAGTTTTATCGGCACATGCAGTAACAGCTAAAATTGCCATTGTAAAAAATAGAATCTTTTTCATACTTGACTATATTTTAAGGTCTGTCTACTTTTTAAAACCGTGGCCACCCATGGCCCCGTTAATGGGAGGGGCCCGCCCCAAAGGGGTGGGAGGGATTTAGTTTTAAAAGGTAGACAGACCTTAATATTGTTTCAATTAGAAGCTAACTGCGATTGCCTTGAAGCTGTCAGCCTTAAGAGCTGCACCACCGATAAGACCACCGTCGATATCAGGGCATGCGAAAAGCTCCTTAGCATTTGTAGGGTTGCATGAACCACCGTAAAGGATTGAGATCTCCTCAGCAAGCTCACCGAACTTCTCAGCAAGAACCTTGCGGATCTCAGCGTGAATCTCCTGTGCCTGCTCTGCAGTTGCAGTAAGACCTGTACCGATAGCCCAAACTGGCTCGTAAGCTACTACTACCTTAGCCATCTCCTCAGCTGTAAGCTCGAAAAGAACATTCTTTACCTGCTCTGTAACAACCTCGAAGTGACGACCTGCCTCACGCTCTTCCTTCTTCTCACCGATGCAGAAGATTGGAGCAAGACCCTCAGCAAGAGCAAGCTTCACCTTCTCAACGAGGATAGCGTCAGTCTCACCATAGTACTCTCTTCTCTCAGAGTGACCGAGGATAACATACTGGCAACCTACGCCTGAAATCATGTTTACAGCAACCTCACCAGTGTAAGCACCCTTTACATGGTCAGCGCAGTTCTGAGCTGAGAGACCTACTGCTGTACCCTTTACAACCTCAGCTACAGGATAGAGGTGAGTGAATGGTGGAGCGATGATAAGCTGAACGTCAGCTGGAACCTCAGCTGAAGCCTCTACTACTGCCTTTGCGAGCTCTACGCCCTCAGCAACTGTAGTATTCATCTTCCAGTTGCCTGCTACGATGTGTTTTCTCATTTCTGTATAATATTTAAAAGTTAATAATTTCCGTTTTTGCGACAAAACATGCAAAGATATGATTTTTTGCTGAATATACGATATTATAGTTTCATGATAGTCACTCCTATTTTTGCCGACTTGCACCAGAGCCATATCATTCCATTGTCCGAAATCCGCTTCACCTTGAATTCCAGCCCTTTCATGTTACGCGTATCAGAAACTCCGGTCCAGCTGACGTCTGCCTCAATTTCATCACCTTCAGCCACCGGCATTTCAGCACATCTTATGACAAACCAGCTTGAAAGATTGTCGGTCTGAGCTCTGAATTCGTTCCTGGATGCATTGAATCCCATCTGGCAACGGGCCGGATCATAGCTGAACTGCTCCTCCCCCTTCCATGTCAGAGACACGTCATCACGGATCAGCAGAATCTCATCCACATCAAATCTGTTACAGCTGACAGCCGCCAGCGCCAGAACAAGCAGAAATATCCTTTTCATAAGCATCATTCAGATAAGATCATTTCCTTCATCAGCACATCTGTGCTGCCGTCGTCCCAGGTGATATGCGCCTTCAGTACGCCCTCTGAAACTATTTCATAATATCCGTCTGGTCCGGCAGATATGCCCTTTCCGTTAAATGTCCAATGTATTGATGCAGCACCTGCAGCATTATAGGCCTTCAATGCTATCTTACCGCCTTTCTTGAATGAGCTGTCCGAGCTTATATAGATATATGGCCATTCCACTACAGGCTTCTTCTTCGTCATGAACGACACGGTTTCTGCCTTGCCTTCTGCTTCTTCGATACTGAAGCTTATGGTTGCAGTGTATGTCTTTGCCGGCTCAAGGCCGTCAAATGCAATGGAATATCTACCGGTCTGATATGGCTTTACGCTCAATGTGTCTGCCTCAGGTGAATTTGTGCGGCCGAAAATCACCTTTGCCTCTCCGTCAAATCCCCTGCTGCTCTCGAAACTTAATATAGCACCATCATAGAAAGCGTCATGTCGAAGATTGATCACTTCAGGAGGTGTGCTTTCCTCTGATCCTCCTACAACATTGAATATGATCACATCACCTATCTTCTTTATACTTGTAACGGACTGTTTCCCAGCTGCTCCGCTCCAATATTTCAAGCCATTGTCCGGATTCAATGCATTCACATCACCATATGGAAAGTATATGCCTTTGACATTGCCTGCCATGTTGACATACTCTTCCTTGTTCGCAAAACTGTCTGAACGGGCATCGGCTTCGACAAGGTCAGCGCACTGATGAGATGCATCTGCATTCAGGTCATTGGTGACAAGCCATTTACGTGCATGCTGCGACGACCTGTCTATATGATAAACCAGCATTCCGCTTCCGCCGATATAGCTGTCCCAACCTTTTTCACTCCTGCATTCGAACAGGAAATATTCGCCTTCCACGTCGGTCTCCATCCTGTAGAAACCATTGCTCTGGTCCACCGGACTCAAAGAATATTGGCCGTCGGCTTCGATAGGGACAGCCTCCGCTATTCCAAGAAGCTCCCTTTCGACAGCATTGAAGTTCGGTGGAGTGTTGCCGAAGTTATTCATATCTCCACTGTCCATAAGGCTTGTACAGCCCCATAATCCGGCGGCCCAGCCACCTTCCTTCTCATAGTCGGTGTCATAGAAATCCGGCAATCCGAATGTATGGCTATATTCGTGGCAGAAAGTTCCGATACCGCTGAGAAATTCTTCATACTTTCCATCAGGTTCGTATCTGCGGGAAATTTCCGATGTACAGGCGTAACGGTCAATCTGTACGCCATCAAGCTTGAGAGTGATGCCGGCTCCGCTGTAGACATACCAGGCATGCGACCAGATGCAGTCATCTGGAGCACCTTCCGCCTCATCACTTCCGGCAAAGAACACAAAGACATTATCTACCTTTCCGTCACCGTCGTCGTCATACATGGAGAAATCGATTTCTTCATCAGCTACTCTGCATGCATCTCGGATCATTTCCGCCGGAGCCTTGTCCGTACCGTCAGAACCATTGCCACCGTAGTATGTCCTGTTGAACGGAAGAGTGACTATTTCGCTGACATCGAATGAAAATCTGACCTTTCCTCCTAATTGTGCGTTGAAATATTCCATCGCGCTGCCGGTTGCGCCGTTCAGGTCATAACCATCTTCCGTAAGCATCCTTACGAAATCCTCCTTCTCATGCTTGAAGCTTATATCCTTGAACTGGGCAAGTATGACAAGTCCATGCTTGCTCACAGGTTCCGATTTTGTCAGTATCGACGTCATGCTGCGGAAAGAAGCGAGTTCATCATCTGCAAACCTTGTAGTTTCGCTTCGTCTGAGCCTGGCTCTGTCAGCAATCGCTCCATGAGGAATCACCTTGCTTCTGGCCAGAACATCTGCAGGAGTGTCGCCGCCCACCTTATAGCCGCTGCTGTATCTGAGCCCTTCAGAATCATATTCCGCATAATACCACCAACCGTCATTTCCAAGGATGATGGCATGTCCTTCGGAGGTCTGCCTTATCCTTGCAAATTCATCTCCCTTGAGTGTCGACATGAAGCTGGTTCCGTCCGGCTGAGTCAGCAGTATTCTGCCTGTTCTGGACGGTGAAGCCATCATAGAAAACACCACGAGGAGAAAAAAAGTCGAAAATACTATTCTTTTTGGACTCATTTTTAGGTCTCGTATTAAAAAAACGTCACTATATTTGCAAAGGGATTGCATATATACACATTTTTTACGAGAAGGACAATTATTTTATGAGACGAATCTTGCTTTTGCTGTCTCTGACAGCATTGTTATCCATGTGTCATGACCTTAATGCTCAGGACGATATAGTCGCAAAGATAAATGAGTATGGCAACTTTGACAGATGGTCGGTCAGAGAGGTGAAGGAATCGGGACTCATCGGTGGTGCCACAAAATATCTTTACGAATTCTATGGCGATCAGGATACTCTTGTGACCAACAAGCAGCCATACGTATCTCCGGAAGATTATCTCTGGCGCACCAACAACGTGCTTGCCATAGTAGCTGGTGTAGTCAAGACCAACAACACTGTCTTTCCTGAGAAACGAGGAAACGGATATTGTGCGAGAATCGAGACCCATATCGAAGAAGTCAAGGCTCTGGGAGTAGTGAATATGGACGTCGTCTGCCAGGGTGCAATGATGATAGGTGTTCTTCCCGAACCTATCAAGGACACGAAATCTCCTATGGCGAAGGTCCTGTATGGACTCCCATTCGACGGTTCACCTGAGGCAGTCAGATTTGACTACAAGACAGATGTTGGACATGAAGCATATCGCGGCACCGGATTTTCAAAGCTCAAGGCTCTGGATTATCCGGATTCAGCAGAGGTGACATTCGTTCTGCAGAAACGATGGGAAGACGAAGAAGGCAGAATCCATGCGCTTAGAGTCGGTACAGCCATCATGCGCATCTCCAAGGATGTTCCAGAGTGGGTGAACGGCTATGAACTGAAAGTACATTATGGCGATATCACCAATGAACCTTTTTATGAGGGTTATATGGGTTTGAAAACAGATCCCGAGACGGCATATCATGCTCTGAACAGTCAGGGAAAGAATGTCATCGTCGAAGAGGACGGATGGGCCGAGCCGGGAACAGAGCCGAACTATATGATGCTACATTTCATCGCCAGCTGCGGAAAGGCATTTTATGGTGGCGTAGGCAACACATTATGGATTGACAACGTGGAAATTGTCATGTAAAAAGGCATTCTTCACATTTTTGTAAAAAATATTTGAAATTTTTTCATTTTTGATGCAACGTTTCAGAATTAAGTTGCATCTTTATGTCAGGTTTAGGTTTTAGTACACGTTTAAGGGGCTTTCAGGCAGTGATGCATGAAGCCCCTTTACATTTTCTGTCTCTTAGAAGTTTCAAGGTCACGCTTACTGAATGTCGATTTTTTGTGTATCTTTGCAGTTTGCATGGAGGAGAGCCATGAAGTATGGTATCACCTAGGCAGTTAACGACAATAAAAAGAAAAAGATATATGAAGAATTTTGTACAGGAACTCAAGTGGAGAGGTATGATCCAGGACATCATGCCTGGTACTGAAGAGAAGCTCATGGAGGGCTCGACCGCGGCTTACGTAGGTATCGACCCTACTGCAGACTCACTCCACATCGGACATATGGTCAGCATCATGATCCTCAAGCACTTCCAGAACTGCGGCCACAAGCCTATCGCTCTCGTAGGCGGTGCGACAGGTATGATCGGTGACCCTTCAATGAAGTCACAGGAGAGAAACCTTCTCGACGAGGAGACACTCAACCACAACGTAGCATGTATCAAGGCGCAGCTCAGCAAGTTCCTCGATTTCGAGTCAGAGGCAGAGAACAAGGCAGAGCTCGTGAACAACTACGACTGGATGAAGAACTTCACATTCCTTGATTTCGCACGTGAGATCGGCAAGCACATCACTGTAAACTACATGATGGCCAAGGATTCAGTGAAGAAGAGACTTTCAGGCGAGGCTCGTGACGGTATGTCATTCACAGAGTTCACATACCAGCTTCTCCAGGGATATGACTTCCTCTACCTCTACGAGCACAAGGGATGTACTCTCCAGATGGGTGGCGCAGACCAGTGGGGCAATATCACTACCGGTTCCGAGCTCATCCGCCGTATTCTCGGCAAGGAGGCTTTCGCCCTCACATGCCCTCTCATCACAAAGGCTGACGGAGGCAAGTTCGGCAAGACAGAGAAGGGTAACATCTGGCTCGATCCTGAGCGTACTTCACCATATCAGTTCTACCAGTTCTGGCTCAACGTTTCTGACTCGGATGCAGAGAAGTACATCAAGATCTTCACCATGCTTTCAAAGGAGGAGATCGATGCTGCCATCGCACAGCACGCCGAGGCTCCTGAGCGTCGTGAGCTCCAGAAGCTCCTTGCTAAGGAAGTCACTACAATGGTTCATGGTGCAGCAGAGTATGAGAATGCAGTTTCAGCATCTCAGATGCTTTTTGGAAACGCCACAAAGGACGCTCTCATGAATCTTGACGAGAAGACATTCCTCGCAGTATTCGATGGCGTACCTACATTCGAGGTTGCAGCAGAGAAGTTCCCTCTCGGAGTGATCGACCTTCTTGCAGGCGAGTCACAGGTCTTCCCTTCAAAGGGTGAGTGCCGTAAGATGATTCAGGCAAACGGAGTGAGCATCAACAAGGAGAAGGTTGCAGACATCAACGCTCAGATCGGAAGCGAGTCATTCATCAACGGCAAGTACATCCTTGCACAGAAGGGTAAGAAGAATTACTTTATTATTAAGGTAAAATAGATTTCTCGACAAGCTCGAAATGACAAATATGGAGAAAACAGGTGAAAGCACAAGGCAGCTGAAGGTTGCCAAGGAAATCCAGAAGGTGATGGCTGAGGTCATCCGCAGCAAAGGTATGGCGGCATTCGGTGGTGCACTTGTATCTGTCAGCGGCGTGAAGGTAAGTCCAGATCTTTCTGTGGCAAAGATTTACGTGAGCATCTTCCCTTCTGATAAGGCTGAGGCTGTCATGGAAGTGCTGCAGGAAAACTGCAGGGCACTCCGTGGAGAGCTCGGCAGCAAGATGGGAAAGCAGCTCAGAATAGTGCCTGAAATCACATTCTACCTTGACAGTTCGCTCGACTATGTTGAGCATATCGAAGAATTGCTCAAGAAGTAATCATGAGATTAGCACCGTTCATAGCCAAGAGATATCTTTTCGCCAAGAAGTCACACAATGTGATCAACATAATTTCGGCGATAAGCGCTATCGGCATGGCAGTGGGAACGGCCGCGCTCATCATCATAATGTCAGTATATAACGGGTTCGACTCGCTCATCAAGTCAATGATGAGCAATGTCGAGCCCGATCTTATGATAACCCCTGCCAGCGGAAAAGTCTTCAAGGCAGAAGGCAAGGTCTACGACTGGATCTACGAACAGGAAAGCGTGAAGAACATGTGCTGTGTGCTTCAGGAGCAGGTATTCATCAGTTACGACGGACAGCAGGGACTTGCCAAGGCTAAGGGAGTCGACTGGATCTATGAAGAAGAAAGTCCGCTAAGGGACCACCTCACGGATGGAGAATTCACCCTTCACAAAGGCGACATCCCTATGGCGTCTGTAGGAGCAGGACTTGCGTATGAAATGGGAATCAACCCCCGTTTCCTTGCAGGTATAGAACTGTACTTCCCTACCCGCACCGGCAGGATATCTCTTGCAAACCCGCTATCATCACTGGAATTCATAAAAGTTTGGCCTTCCAGCATCTTCTCTGTCAGCAGCGATGTGGACAGCGACCTGATGATTCTCCCTATTGAATGCATGAGAGAACTCCTCGAATATGAGGATGAGGTCTCTGCGGTAGAGATCAGACTGACAGAAGGCACAGATAGCAAGGAACTGAAGCGCCTCCAGGAAGAGATCAGCAGCCAGCTTGGACCGGACTTCAAGGTAAAGGACCGTTTTCAGCAGAACGAGTCTCTCTACAAGATGATGAAATATGAAAAGGCTGCCATCTACATGATCCTCATATTCATCATCATCATCATCGCATTCAACATCTTCGGCAGTCTTTCAATGCTCATCATAGAGAAACGTGGAGACATCGAGACGCTTCGCAGCCTCGGAGCCCAGGATGGCCTGATAAAGAGGATATTCGTACTTGAGGGATGGATGATCTCCCTTGTAGGTCTCGCAGGCGGACTAGTGGTCGGAATCACTTTCTCGCTGCTACAGCAGCACTTCGGATTCATAAAAATGCCCGGACATTTTGTTGTCCAGGCATATCCGGTAATTCTTTCATGGTCAGACATTCTTCTGACCGCTGTCGGGGTCGCAGTCATCGGCTATCTCATAGCCCTGCTTCCAGTCGCATCACATTATAAAAGATCCTAGTGAGCGTGATTGTGGTCATGGTTATGCTCCTGAGCAGCCTCAACATCCTCAAGAAGAATAGGCTTCTGTCCCGGAGCAAGAGCACCATGCACCGGATAGCCAAGCTTCTCGATCGCAGCCTTGAGCTTGTCCTCTGAAGTCTTTGCTACATCATACTTGATGAGCACTGTCTGGTTCTCGAGTGAAACCTCAAGTCCCTTCACTCCTTTCTCAAAAGCGATATTCTCGTTCACCTTCTCGACGCAGTCCTCACAGTGGAGATATACGTTGAAGTTCACTTCCTTAAGTTCCTTCTTTTTCTTGCCCTGAGCGTCAGCTGCTGAAACCGTGCAGGTCGCTGCGAATGCCATTGCCACAGCAAGAATCATTGTGATAGTCTTTTTCATGATTTTATCTGTTTATTATTGATTATCAAATGTGTATTAAACTGTCTTCCAGAGGGTGAAGCGGAAGCCGATGTGAGCCTTGATACCCATGAGAGGTCCCCATACGCAACTTGCATCAAACGATGCCTGACGAGGATTGTTCCATCCGATGATGGCATCCTTCTGAGTGAAGTTGGTGAGGTTCTCCGCTCCCATATAGACATCCCAGCCTTTGAAACGACGTGTCACCTGAGCAAAAAGCATAGGATAGACAGGAGTTCGTCCGTTTGCATAAAGGAGATTGCCGTCAGCTCCCTTGAGATCCTTCATGAAGTCATAGACTCTGCATGAACCGTTGAGAGATGCTGTGAAGTCGAAGATCCACTTGTTAAGGTTGGTTGCATACTGGAGGTTGAGCACACCCTTGAAACGGCTTGTCATAGGCTTCTCCACGATACCGCGGCCTGCGAGCTCGATCTTGGCATCTGTATAACGGAAGGTGGCAGTGATATTGAATCTTTCGACAGGATCTACAGAGAAATCCAGCTGATAGTTGTCAGTGTACGAAACTCCACCATCGAGTGCATAGAAATCAATTGCATTTGGAGTAAGTTCATAATCCACTACCATCTGCTGCTTGAACTGGGTTCTGAAGTAGTCAAAGCTGAGGTAAGTGTTTGAGGAAGCACCGAATGGAAGATAATATGTGATGTTACCTCCGAATGTCCATGCATCCTCGAGAATGTGATCGTTGTATGCTCCCTTGAACATCTTTCCTGTAGAGAACACTCCGATATTGTCGATAAGCGGTGTAGAATATCTGAGACCACGTCCTCCGTTTGCTCTGATGACGATCTCATCAACAGGCATATACTTGAAGTTCACTCGTGGAGAGAATCTGAAGCCTGCCTTGTTGTACCAGTCACCACGGAGTCCTACTATTGTCGAGAGAGTCTCGCCGAGCTTATATGTGTACTCACCATAGACACCCGCATTGATAAGGTCAGTCATACCCTTGAAGTCAGCGTTCTGGAAGATCACCTGTCTGCTGAAATCCTCATCATATCTGTCGAAAGTAGTACTGAGACCTACTGTAAACAGATGGTTCTCATTTGACTGGTTCTGATACATAAGGTTTGCGAAAGCCGAGTGCTGGTCAGCAACATACTTTGTAGAACCGAAGTATGAATCCATATCCTGGTAAGCATAGTCAGCAACGAGCGCAACACTTGATGTCTGGTCCTCATTGAGAGGATAACCGATCTTGAAGTATCCGTTTACCGAACGATTGAGGATGTCCGAACCCCATGGATCGATCTGGCCCTCCTTAGGGAAGAGTGTATAAGTATCCTTGTCATAAAGCACATGACCGTTCTGACCCTCGAGCATCTGGCCGCCAAGTCTGCTATCCTGGAGAGCACGTACTCCGAAACGGATCTGCATCATGTTGTCAGCCTGATAAAGCCAGCGGTTTGCAAGGTTGAACTGAAGCTGCTTCGGCTCATCAAGGAAATTGTCACCGTTCATGTCGTGTGGCTCGATGTTGCCTGAAACATGTCCGAGAAGGACAGTGCTCCACTTGTAGCCCATCTGAAGAGATGAAGCCACATTGAGATCCATCTTGGTGTCGCTCATTACAGCGCCATTGATAAAGAGAGGCTTCTCGTCTGTAGGCTTGCGGTGCTCGACATTGATCTGACCTGTCATTGACTCGACACCGTTGATTACAGATGACGAACCCTTGGCGATCTGAATGCTCTCAAGCCACTGACCAGGGACATATGTAAGTCCGAACGGAGCCGAAAGGCCTCGCATTACCGGACGGTTCTCATCAAGCATCTGGGTATACACACCAGAGAGGCCGAGGAGTCGGATCTGACGTGCTCCAGTAACCGCATCAGAGAATCCCACGGTCACACTTGCAGAGTTCTCGAAGCTTTCTGCAAGGTTGCAGCATGCCATCTTGCAGAGTCCTGCTGCAGAAATGACCTCTGTACGGATTTCCTTTCCTTTTGAAAGATAGTTTCCTGCCTGACGCGAAACGAACACAGTAGCCTCGAGGCTGTCTGCACGTTCACCGTAGATTCCTGTCGTATCGATCTGTGCGAATGACGGAACAGCGGATAAAACTATCGCGAATAATATAACTAAAGTATTTTTCATCATTGTCAAGATTTGATTCATTGATTATATAGCGATTATGTAGCATATGTGAGCTGGATGAGCTCACACCGCGGGAGGGATCCAGTTTTTCATACCACCCGACCCACATCATAAATGAATCAAATTCGCCAGATGGCGAAGTATGCCTGAGCATCAGGCACAATCAACCCGGAATCGGGTTCTTCAAGATATCTGCAGTCTGATAAGTCTGCATACAGACTGAATGTAGCACGTTCTGAATCAAATATACATGGACACACCACATTCTGGAAACTGTCCTTGCTGTCATCATCCGAACGAAGTCCTGTCAGACTTATGACCTGATATTCGTCCTCACAGCAGTCATCATCGTGATGATGCTCTTCAGCATCCTCACAATGGTTGTCACAATCATGTCCGTGCTCATGATCACAATGATCATCGTGGATTTCGTGGCATGAGTGTGAAGTGAAGGACATATGGACAAAAGAACTGCCGGTCTCGCTGCATGTATGCACATCGAAGCCTATGATACTCAAGCAGTACCATATAGCAAACAGCATAGCCGATATTTTCATCAATATATTCTTCATACCAACCCGCAAAGATATGAATTTCCTCCGAGAATGCAAGTATCGGACTGATTGATATGGATTTGTCGAGTTTTTGTAGTATTTTTGTAGAATCAGCGTCTTATTTAGAGAATCAACGAACTATTAAAGTATACATCATGAAGAATTTCCTGAAGATGACCCTTGCATCGTTTACGGGTCTTATCATCTACACAATCATTACAATCGTTGTGTGCCTCGGCATCGTAGGAGCTGTTGCAGCTTTTGGTGACAAACAACCGGTAATGCCGGATCAGGCTGTCCTCAGAATCGACATGTCGTCATTCGTTCTTGGAGAACAGGACACAGAGGGAGATCCTCTCACAATGCTTACAAGCGGATCTTCCGTAAGCCAGCTCGGCATCTACAATGCAGTAAAGGCCCTTAACGCTGCGGCAACAGATCCTGCAGTCAAGTTCATCTATCTGACAGCAGACGAAGCCAGTGGCGGCATCGCTCAGATGGAAGAATTCAGACAGGCGCTTGTAAACTTCCGCACAAGCGGCAAGGCGATTGTGGCATATACAGAGAATCCTACAAATGCCGGTTATTATCTTTCTTCTGTTTCAGACAAGATCTACATGACACCTCACGATGGTGGAATGAGCATGTTCAACGGACTTTCATCACAGCTGATCTTCCTCAAGGATATCCTTGACAGACTTGGCGTGAACGTACAGCTTATCCGTCACGGAAAATATAAGTCAGCAGGCGAGATGTATATCAGAAGCTCATCAAGCAAGGAGAACCTTGAACAGACAAGTTCAATGGTCAACTCCATGTGGGATTCGTGGGCTGCCGCAATCGCTGAGTCAAGAAATATTACTGTCGAAGAGCTTGATGCAATGCTCAACAACCTCGAACTGAACTTCCCTTCAGACTGGCTGGAGCATGGCCTCGTGGATGAACTTCTGACACGCGAGGAACTTCAGCAGCAGCTCTGCGACCTCTATGTTACTGACAATTACAAGAACGTCAAGATGATTTCCTTGAGTGACTACGCAAAGATCAAGAATACAGTCAACTATAAGGCGAAGGAGAAGATTGCAGTAATTTATGCCGAGGGCAACATCGTGGACGGAAGTGACAAGCAGCAGGTGGCAGGTGACAGGTTCGCAAACATCATCGCTGATGTACGCAGAGACAGCTCTATAAAGGCAGTAGTGCTCAGAGTCAACTCTCCTGGCGGAAGCGTGCTTGCATCAGAGAAGATCAAGGCTGAACTTGACCTCCTTCAGGAAAGAGTTCCTGTAATCGCATCATACGGCGATTATGCGGCATCAGGCGGATACTGGATCTCTGCAAACTGCGACAAGATCTATTCGGATGCTACTACTCTCACCGGTTCTATCGGAGTTTTCAGCATGATTCCTGACATCGGAGGCACAGTCAAGAACAAGCTTCATGTGAACATCACTTCCGTAAACTCTAATGAGCATGCAGACATGCTGGGCATGTTCCGCGCTCTTACTCCAAAGGAGCTTGATTACATGCAGGCATCTGTCGAGAAGATCTACGGCAAGTTCACAGAGATTGTATCTGAAGGTCGAGACATGCCTGTTGCAAGAGTTGACGAGCTCGCTCAGGGACGCGTTTGGACAGGAGCTGAGGCACTTGAGATCGGACTTGTAGATGAGATCGGTACTCTTGAAGATGCAATCAGATATGCTGCTCTCACAATCGACGGAGTAAACAGCATTGAACAGGTGCAGATTGCAGAATATCCAAAGCCACAGACAACTATGGAGATGATTCTCGAGTCATTGGGCCAGACACCTTCAGTTCTCAAGGGTACAGCACTTGAAGATGTTGAGGAAGCATTCAAGGATGCAAGTTCTGTTGAAACAGGAAAGGCTTACGCAAGACTCCCATACGAGATCGTGGTCAGATAACCAGACCGGACAAATAACAGATAAGAATAAAGCTGCAGATCATTTCTGCAGCTTTATTCTTATTATATGCTTTGTGCGGGATGTGACCTTATACGCATCATCAATCCTGACTCCGAGGATTCCGGCGACGTGCCTGTCTTCTGCAAGACTGCCTCTGCAATCCACAATCATGACAGCAGCGTCTTTAGCAAACGAATCATACTTGAGATCAGTAAAGAGATCGCTGACCTTCTTCCTGCCCTTTAGGCCAAGAGGCCGGAACCAGTCACCGCTGTTCCATCTCCTGCAGACAAACGGAAAGGCAAGCTTATCGGCATCCATGATGATTGTACCTTCATATTGTTTCAAAGACATTTCAGAAGACCATGGAAGTACTTCCACTTCAAAGACAGAACCATTGAAATGATATCTTCCGGACGAACGGACCGGCATCACTGCAACATCATCACTATTACCGGCATCAACAGGCTTCCGGATGATATGTATCATATCGCGCTCTACCAATGCCTCATGCGTCGGTGATTCAAAACGCTTACCGGAAGATGTGCGCTCAGACTCAAGCAGACTCTCCAACGATCCAAGAGTGGACGAATGAAATCCAAATGGCGACAATATGTAATATAATAAGTATCGCCAATGCTTTTCCTGCATCAGAGCACTGATGATCATGACATCTCCAGACATGACGTCCTTCACCTTGGTTTTACAGTAATCATCAAGAATCTCAGCGGCTTCAGAGAAATAACCTGCCTCTCTGTTGAGGGTATTCACAAATGAAGGGTTGATCTTCTCGAATTGAGGAAAAACCTCATTGCGGATACGGTTGCGCTTATAGTCCGACAGCGCATTGGTACTGTCATCGCGATAAGAAACCTTCCATGCGAACACGTGTCCCTCAATCTGCTTTCTTGTCATCTTCAGAAGAGGGCGGAAGACTCTGAGCTCCGCTGCTTCATATTTCAATACAGATGATTCATCCATACCGGTCATACCATGAACGCCTGCACCTCTCAAGAGATTGAGAATCATCGTCTCCGCGTTATCGTTCGCATTATGTGCTGTCATCACACCTGCAAAGCCATGTTCCATACAAAGGTCAGCAAACCATGAATAGCGAAGATCCCTGGCTGCCATTTCAATGCTGACGCCATGCGATACCGCATATGCCTCAGTCTCAAAATCTGCCTTAAGGAACTCCACTCCATTGGATGAAGCCCATGAAGTCACAAGCTCCTGATCTCCGTCACTTTCTTCTCCACGAAGATGAAAATTGCAATGAGCTATTGCAAAACGCTCGGGTCCAAGGCATCTTAGACAAAGATCTGCAAGGCACATGGAATCCACCCCACCGCTCACAGCGACAAGGTAACGTACCGGCTGAGGCAAATCAGAAGAAGGGGCCGACCAATTGATGATCTGCCCCTCTATTTCTTCAATTGCCTGTGCAAAGCGTTTAAGCATTATTTCTTGTTTGCGATTGTCCAGGTGAATCCGAATGCAAGGGACTCCTTGAACTGGACACGTGCCTTTCCTTCAGGGAACTCATCGATATCCTTATCGTTGATGATCATGATAGTGTCATCATAGATAAGGTTTGTAGCGATAGTGAATGAGAAATACTTGGCAAGTTTCCAGTCAATCCTGTTATCCCAGTTGATACGAGGGCAATGGTTGATGTCAAGATAGTTTGCGAAGAGCACTACCTGTGTGCTGTATGCGAAATTATCGTTGATATTGACCTTTGCATCCATCTTGAGCTGAGCACCGAATCCGAATCTTACGCTGCTGTACTGCGAACCGTCGGTCGGAAGGTTCTCGACACCTACATATTTTTCCTTCAATGGCATGCTGTAGCTTCCTCTCAACGCTGCATTCTTCACGATAACGAGGTCACCGGTAAGAGGAGCGAAATTGAGGGTGAACCACTTGTTAGGAACGAAGTCGATACCAAGAGCGATATTTGTATAGGCAGGAGCAAGGAAACCAGACTTGAGTGCACGTGCATCGCGCCATACATCTCTCAATGCAGAGCCCTTAAGCTCATTGCCGCTTGGATCTGTCACACTTGCAGGAGTCTTGTAGTCGTAACCTGTAGTGAACTGAGACTTGAAGTCATAGTTGGCAGAGAAATAGAGATATCTTGTCGAAGGTGCCTTGTAGCCCCACTTGCTTTCAAGATAGATACGGTCATTACTCTTCTGAACGATAGGCTTTGATGAAGCGTAAAGGAAGCCGTAGTCAAGCTGAAGACGGTTGTTCCAGAACATCTCGCCCAACTTCCAGTTTGCATTTCCATCGATGAATGCAGACATTGAGACTGTGTTGTCACCACCGGCTGCCCAATTGTTGAGCGATGTCTGTCCGATGTTGATCTGGGTCTTGAGGTTGGTAGACCAGTTCTGCGGTTTCTCTACCACCTGCTCGGCCTGCTGTGCACCAGCCATTGCCAATGCTGCCTGAGCAGCTGCATCCTGTACGTTCTGCGCAGATGCTGCAATCGCTGCAACTGCGAAGATTATAGATGTGAAGATTCTTTTCATATGTATCATAGCTTAGTAAGAAATTGCAAAAAGAACTCTCTGAGAAGATGGCTTGCCTGAATAGATGCACTTGCCTTCCTCAACGCATACTGCGCTGTCTACAGGAATGCATCGGATAGTTGCCTTTGTCTCCTCCTTGATCTTCTCCTCAGTCTCAGGAGTTCCATCCCAATGGCAGAGAAGGAAACCTCCCTTTGTGATCTCTTCCTTGAACTCTTCCCAAGTGTCAACCTTGCGGATGCTGTCATCACGGAACTTGAGAGCCTTTGCGTAGATATTAGCCTGGATCTCATCGAGAAGCGCAGCGATCACGTCAGCAATACCTTCCTGAGAATGTGAAGACTTCTCGCATGTGTCACGACGAGCAAGCTCTACAGTGCCGTTCTCAAGGTCACGTCCACCCATTGCAAGACGAACAGGAACACCCTTGAGCTCCCACTCAGCGAACTTGAAACCAGGACGAAGAGTGTCACGATTATCGATCTTCACGCTGATACCCTTAGCCTCGAGTTCCTTCTTGAATGCATACATCTTGTCGAGGATACCGTTGTTGACAGCCTCGTCCTTTCCTGTGATAGGAACCATGACAACCTGGATAGGAGCAAGCTTCGGAGGAAGGACAAGACCGTTATCGTCTCCGTGAGCCATGATGAGGGCACCCATAAGACGGGTTGAGACACCCCATGAAGTAGCCCATACATACTCCTGCTTTCCTTCCTTGTTTGTGAACTGCACATCAAACGCCTTTGCGAAGTTCTGTCCGAGGAAGTGTGAAGTACCTGCCTGAAGAGCCTTGCCGTCCTGCATGAGAGCCTCGATAGTCATTGTATCGAGAGCACCTGCAAATCTTTCATTAGGGCTCTTGTGACCTACAACTACAGGCACACCCATATAGTTACGTGCAAAGTCAGCATATACATTCACCATCTTCATTGTCTCCTCCTCAGCCTCCTGACGGGTAGCATGAGCGGTGTGACCCTCCTGCCAGAGGAATTCTGCGGTACGGAGGAAAAGGCGGGTACGCATCTCCCAACGGACAACGTTAGCCCACTGGTTGCAGAGGATCGGAAGATCTCTCCATGATGTCACCCAATTCTTATATGTGTTCCAGATGATAGTCTCAGATGTAGGACGGACGATAAGCTCCTCCTCGAGCTTTGCAGCCGGATCCACAACCACTCCCGGACCGTCAGGGTTGGCCATGAGTCTGTGGTGTGTAACAACTGCACATTCCTTTGCGAAGCCTTCCACATGCTCTGCCTCACGGCTGAGGAAAGACTTAGGAATGAAAAGCGGGAAATATGCATTCTGATGACCTGTTTCCTTGAACATTCTGTCAAGCTCATCCTGCATCTTCTCCCAGATTGCATAACCGTATGGCTTGATCACCATACATCCTCTAACAGCAGATCTCTCTGCAAGGTCAGCTTTCACTACAAGATTGTCATACCACTGCGAGTAGTTATCCGACCTTTTGGTTACCTCTTTTGCCATTTTATTTTTGATTATAAAGTTTTTATGCGTATTATTGCACTTGAATGCGCCTGTCTGAAACCGGCTTTTCAAGCGGTACAGTTATTGCAAAGCATAACAGGTTGCGAAGATACGAAATAATTATAAAATTAGGAGAAACTTGTATGAAAAAGAGTACTGTACTTTTGATCGCGGCAGCTGTCATGCTATCGTCATGCGGTACAGCCGCCCAGATGACCTCGTCCGAGAACGGACAGAGGTTTGCAGACGGGATCTACAGCAGTTCACCTTCCATCAGGACAAAAACCGAGAAGATGGAGGACATGGCTGAGACCGAAGCTCTTGTGGAAAAAACCAAAACCTCTCAGATATACCTGTTCGGAGACAAGAAAGACACTGTTCTGATTCCGGACAACATGGCAGCTACGATAAAATACGACAGGGAGAACCGCAGCACCGTCATTTCGGTATATGAAAATCCGTATGACTGGCGCAACGGACTCATGGATCCGTGGGATTTCTATACGCCTTACAGCATAGGAAGCTCATGGTACTGGAGCCGCCATTATAACCCGTGGTACTACAACGGTGCATGGGCATATTCGGCATGGAGATATTCTTCATTCTATTTTGACCCATGGTATTATGACTCATGGTATTACGGCAGGTGGTACGACCCATGGTATTATGGCGGATACTGGGGTGCAAGCCCATGGTACGGTTGGTATCCTCATTATGCAGGATGGTACGGCGGATGGTATGATCCTTATTGGGGACACCATCTCAGACCGGGATACATCCCGGGACATGGACATGGAGGTCCGAGTCACAAACCGGACAAGGATCATAAACCACGAGTCTATCACGGAACAAGACACAGCACAGGTTCTGACAGAGTGTTTGCCGGAACAAGTTCTCTTCGTGGAGGAAGCAGCGTGAGCAGTCGTCCTATAAACAGGAATACTGCAACATCATCTTCAGGAAGCACAGTCACTTCAAGACCGGCATCCGGCAAGAGCAACATCACCAGGACATCATCTGCGATCCGCGACAAGCAGACTGCGGCATCAAAGAATCCTGGCACAGTAACATCCAGACCTGCATCAGGAAGGACTACGGTCACACGCACTGCTCCCGGAGCACGTCCTGCCGAGAGAAATGCGACAGCCACTTCAGGAAACTCGACACAGCGACCAGCATCAACAAGGCCTTCAAACCACAGAAGACCTGCTGCGACAGCTCCGAACGGAACTGTATCAAGCGGAACATCTTCATATAACAGGAATGTGAACGCATCAAGCAGTTCAAGTCAGAGCTACAGATCTGAGCGTCAGAACAACAGCAACAACACTCAGACCTACGAAAGGAATTCATCATCACAGAATTACAACAGATCAGCAGGCAGCAGTTCAAGCTACAACAGAAGCTCGACAAGCACTGCGACAAGATCATCCGGAAGCACTGGCGGAGGCGGCAGCATCAGCAGAAGCGGCGGCAGTGCCGGAGGCGGAATGAGAAGATAAGAACAATTTAAATCACACGATATGAAAAAGACAGCAATGACAATTTTGCTTGCTGCGATGTCAGTGGCCGGAGCCTATGCTCAGACAGCCTACGACGCATTGAGGTATAGCGAAAACAACTATGAGGGGACAGCGAGATCGGTGGCGATGGGTAATGCCTTCACTGCTTTGGGTGGAGATCTTGGAGCTGTCACTATCAACCCTGCAGGTAGCGCGGTAGCAAAATATTCTCAGGTCACTATCACTCCGGGACTCACCATCTCGGCAAATACCACTCAAGGTGTATCGCCATACGACAACGGAGACCTTCCCTACTTCGAAAGGAAGATGAGAAGCACTGCCAGCAAATTCTCGATGCCTAACCTCGGTTTCACCTTGAACTGGGATACAAACAGGACATCAGGAGTAAAGAACATGAGCCTGGGATTCATTGTGAACAAGACCAACGGATGGAACGAAGATATCTACGCCAACGGAACCAATGCGACCACAACATTCATGGGAGCTGTCGCTGCGGCATCGAGCGGACTTCCTGCCGATGGACTTGGAGCTGCTGACGCATATGACTATTATGACTGGAGATCAGTTGTAGGTTATCAGAGCGGAATGATATCACCTTTCGGAGGCTTCGACGACGAGTATGTAGGTGCATCTGAAGGCATATATGAGAATTCCGGCGGATACGACATCGCCCTTGCAGGTCCGATCGACCAGAGTTATGGAAAGAATGTAAACGGCAGCAAGAACGAATATATAGTGAACTTCAGCGCCAACATTTCTGATCTTCTCTATATAGGAGCAAATGTAGGATTCAGTCAGTTCCAATATGATGAGAACTGGTATTTCAAGGAGACTGCCATCGACCCTTCTGACTTCGAAATCGGTCTTGATTCAGGAGAGACCATCTATTTCGACAGCATGAAGTACAAGAACAGCTATAGTGCCAGCGGATCAGGAGCATTTGCAAAGATCGGATTCATTCTCACACCAGGTTTCGGTCTCAGGTTCGGAGGCGCAATCCAGACACCGACTGTCAACACTATCGACGAGACATGGTATGAAGATGGAGAGACAAACTTCTCTGACAGATCATATAACAGCACAGCTTACAGTCCTACCGGAAGCTACAGATATATGATGCGTTCGCCATTCAGAGCAAACTTCGGCGCTGCCTACACCCTCATGAACTTCGCGATCCTCAGCGTAGATTATGAGCTTGCGGATTATGGCACAATGAAATATAGCACAGACAGCTACGACAGGGATTACTTCGAAGATGTGAACACAGACATCAGAGAGCGTTTCGGCATATCTCACATGCTCAGAGCCGGCCTTGAAGTGAAACCTGTAAGCAGTGTCGCAATCCGAGCAGGCTATGGTCTCACCACAGGCGCCGAGAAGATCGATTCATGGGGCAACGACCTTGTCCCTGAAAGGACACAGAACTTCTCAGTCGGCCTTGGCTACAGCTCAAAGGGCTCGTTCTTTGCAGATTTCGCACTCAGGACCACCCTTCTTCCTAAGCAGTACATCATGCCGTATGAAGACTACATCTTCGATTCAGAAGGTTATGTCCTCGAACCGGTTCCGGAACTTGCGACTACCCGATCCCTCTGGAAGGCTCTCCTTACATTCGGATTCAGATTCTAGACGGATAATTAAAAAAACAATACTGACCATTTTTGAAACCGTGCTACCCCTCTGGCCGCAGAGGGAGGGGCCCACTCCGAAGAGTGGGAGGGATTGTTTCAAAAATGGTCAGTATTGTTTTCAGAAATGGTTATTCGTCCTGAACCACCGTCATGTTCTCTGCGTATTTACGCCACTTGTCGATGAGCGCCTGCATGTCAGGCGGGAGTGGCGAATCGAAACGCACCATCTGCTTTGTACGCGGATGCACGAATCCGAGAGTCTTTGCGTGAAGAGCCTGTCTCGGAAGAAGCTTGAAGCAGTTCTCAATGAACTGACGATACTTCGCATAGATAGTACCCTTGCGGATCTCAGAGCCATCATAACGCTCGTCATTGAAAAGCGGATGACCGATCCAGTTGAAATGCACACGGATCTGATGGGTACGACCGGTTTCAAGGCGGCACTCGACTACTGTCACATATCCGAAGCGCTCAAGAACCTTATAGTGAGTTACTGCATGCTTTCCATGATCTCCCTCCGGGAACACCTTGAAACGCATCCTGTCATTAGGGTCTCGTCCGATGTTTCCGATGATAGTGCCTTCGTCTTCCTTAAGATTACCCCATACGATGGCCACATAACGTCTCTCGATAGAATGGACGAAAAACTGCTTTGCCAGGTCAAGCTGAGCTTCATCATTCTTGGCTACAACAAGAAGACCTGAAGTATCCTTGTCGATTCGGTGAACAAGCACACCCATTCTTTCATCCTCAGCATCCGGACCTTGCGATATGCCGAGATGATGAGCCAAGGCATTGACAAGCGTTCCGGAAAAATGGCCATGACCAGGATGGACAACCATGCCGGCCTCCTTATTAAGAACAAGCACGTCATCATCCTCATGAACTATATTCAACGGAATATCTTCAGGAAGAATCTCAAGTCCTCGACGCTGGTAAGGCATTACAAACTTCACGACATCACCCGGACGGATAACATAATTGGCCTTTACGATCTTGTCATTGACACGGATATATTCCGCTTTTATCGCAAGCTGAATACGATGACGCGAGGTATATTCCATATGGGTCGAAAGATACTTGTCGACACGCATCGGCACCTGACCGGCAGAAATGTCGAAACGGTAATGCTCGAACATCTCCTGCTGCTCATCCTCATATGCCACCTCGTCCCCTGCACGGGACGCGTCGAAATCCTCTAAAGGTGCATCTTCAAAATCAAAGTACTTCTGCTCCATCTTCCTTAGGTAATTCAGTTACTCTTACAGGCACTTTAGACTTGTCAGTGGTAAGATAAAGCACCACGTCATCACCCATTCCTACAGATATGCTGTCAGATGGCTCTGGAACCTGTCTGTACACCACTGCATCGAGGCTGTCATCATAATCCTTAACAGTAGTATCGAATCTCAAAGACTTTACATTGAGCGAATGATCCTGAACTGTCTCTACCGCTCTGTTGTTCTTAAGTCCGTATACGTCGGGAACAAATGTCCTGTTATCTATATTGTTGAGTCCTACCACCAGGTCGATCACTGATTCGCTCTCTATCTGGGTACCCGGCTCGATCTCTTCGCCCTTGTAGAGCTGCTTGAGAACATTGTTAGTAGCCATATCCGGCTCATAGATGAGCTTGCCAAGAACAAGACCACGGGAAAGAATCTCAGCCTTTGCCTGACGCATCGAGTAGCCAATAAGGTTTGGCATGGTCAGTTTCTTTGGATTCACTGCATTGATGGTCAACACAATACGTCGACCGCTCTTGACTTTATCTCCGGCCGCAGGATTCTGTCTGTAGACAGCTCCTTTCTGCATTCTCTTCACAAACACTGAGTCTGTAACCTCGACCCTCATTCCAGCCTCATCAGCAAGAATGACAGCTTCCTCAACACTCATATTTGTGAAATCAGGCACGACAAGTTCCTGATTATGCTTGGTCACAACATTCAGAAATATGATTGCTCCTGCAATCAACACTACCACTATTCCAAAGGCTATCAGCAGATTGCGCACAATCCAGTTACTGAAGAAACCTTTCTTTACCTTCTTTTCTGCCATTATTATTTAACTTTTATCAATTCGTATGCACGACGGCCGAGACCTATCTTCTCTCCATGCTCGACACCTGCCTGCCAGTTTGTATCAGGGTGAACGATACGGAACTTGTCATCACCGCGATGATGGTGCGAACAGCCGCAGTCATGTCCATGAGCCTCATCCTTGTCAGAAATAGCATTTCCATGAAGACTCGGAGCAGCCATCACGAGGTCGGCACATGCACAGTCGAGGGCGACAGGGTCGAAAGATGCAGCAATTCCAAGGTCAGGAACGATGGCTGCATCATTGTGATTCCAGCAGTCGCAGTTCGGAGACACATTCATTATGAAGCTGATATGAAATGAAGACTTGTCCTTAACTACAGCCTGAGCATATTCAGCAATCTTGCAGTTGAGAACCTCTGATGTATCATAATCCTTCACGACAGCACCCGAATGCTGGCACACAGCCACACACTGACCGCATCCCACACATTTGTCATAGTCGATGACAGCTTTTCTGTCAACTACCTTCACCGCCTCGTGACGGCAATACTTTTCACAGACCTTGCAACCGATACAATGCTCAAGATCGATCTGAGGCTGAGACGAAGAATGAAGCTCGAGCTTGCCACCCACGCATGCAGAACCCATTCCGAGATTCTTGAGCGCACCGCCGAAGCCGCTCTGCTCATGACCCTTGAAATGATTCATCGATATCACCACATCCGCATCAGCGATTGCGGCTCCGATCTTAGGTGACGGGCAATATTCTCCTCCGCATGGAACTTCCTTGTAGTCAGTACCCTTAAGACCGTCAGCGATGATCACATCCGCATGTGCACCGATTCTGTTGAATCCGTTTTCATTTGCTGCATTGATATGATCCACAGCGTTTGAACGTCCTCCAGAATAGAGGGTATTACTGTCTGTCAGGAATGGCTTGCCTCCGAGAGAACGCACTACATCCACCACGCGGGCAGCATAGTTCGGACGGATATAGGCAAGGTTACCTGGCTCGCCGAAATGAATCTTGATTGCAGTGAACTTGCCGTCAAAGTCGATGTCACCTATGCCTGCTTTACGGATGAGGCGTTCCAATTTTGTAAGGAGATCGTTTCCCGGCACAGTCCTGAGGTCTGTGAAAAACACTTTAGAAGTTTCCATATCACTAAATTATTGGCATTCCATGGAAGATGACATTGAAGAGTCCCTGTCCAAGCAATGCGGTTCCTATTATCACGATTATAGCTCCTGTTATCCTGCTGATCCACAATATTGTCCTCATCCTGAACTTCGCACGGAAACGGCTGAGAACCCACGACATTGTGAACCAGTATGTAACGGAACCAAGGCTTACGGAAAGAATGATCGGTGCCACTCTCCAGTCCTGAGGACTTGTCTTGGCAAGTCCGAAAAATGCAAAGAGAGTGAACATCACGAATATGGCCATCGGGTTGGAAAGACCCATCGCCACAGCCTGACCGAAATCCTTTGGAGAGACAGAAGAGTCACCATCCGCCTTCATCTTTCTGAACGGATCCGAAAAGGCCATCGAGATTCCTACAGCAGCAAGCACCAATCCTCCAACGATCAGAATCAGCGTCTGGTGTTCTGCGAGCAGCTTCTGGGCAAAGGCAAGGGCAAAGATTGCAATGAAGGCATAGAACGTATCCACGACACTTGCTCCAAGCCCTGAAACAAAGCCTGCCTTGTGTCCCTTGCTCAAGGATTTCTGCACAACGAGGATAGCTATCGGCCCTATCGGAGCAGACGCGCACATTCCCACCATGAAACCTTTGAGCATGTCCAGAATCATAATCCTTTTTTCCTTATTCAAAAACATACAAAGGTAAGTAAAATAATTCATATCTTTGTCTGCAGATTATATGACAATCCTCACATGGTGAAAATGAAAAAAGAAAACACGCTTCTATGGGGACTCGTACTGCTCTTTGCAGTCATGATGTCCGTTCCATTCCTCATACCGCACACAGGTTTCCTGGCACTCTTCGGCATCGTTCCATTGCTCTGCATGGACAGGGTAGCTGATCTTCTCGGCAAGAAAAAAGTATGGAAATATCATTATACAGCTTTTGTTCTCTGGAATGCAATCACCACGTTCTGGGTGTGCAACGCCACTGTCGGAGGAGGAATCTTTGCAGTACTGGCCAACTCTCTCCAGATGTCAATAGTTTTCGGACTGTTCAGGGTAAGCAAAAAGAAATTCAAAGGTTCATTGCCATATATATTCCTGGCATTCACATGGATAGCATGGGAAAGATTTTATTTTGATGCTGAAATCTCATGGCCTTGGCTTGTACTTGGAAACTCATTCGCACGCACTACTTGGGCAATCCAGTGGTATGAAATCACAGGAGCTCTCGGAGGCTCGCTCTGGATATGGGCCTGTAACCTCGGTCTCTTCGGACTTTTGGTATCTCTTTCTGACGGACGTTTCTTCCGATGGAACATCAAGGCTCAGACAGCCGCGTTGGCAGGCTATTGCCTCATCCTCATATCTCCTTTCATCATCTCAGCTTTCATAGGAAAGAATTACAAGGATGCCATGTCAGAAGGAAAGCAGCTGCCGGTACTCATCGTACAGCCTAACATAGATCCGTATAACAAGTTCCAGGCGATGACACAGGATCAGCAGAATGCCATTCTTGAAGCACAGATGGTTTCAGCTCTCCAGTCGCGCCAGACTTCAGAGCCTATGCTTGTGGTTGCTCCTGAGACCTTTACAAGCGGTATGATCTGCGGAGAATACGCACGCAGTATCACATGGAGAAGATTCACATCCCTGCTCAAGAAGTATCCGGGAGTGAACATGCTGTTCGGAGCATCGACTTTCGAGTACATCCAGTCAACAGGAGCTCCATCACACACAGCAAGAAAGGTTCAGGACGGACTCTGGGTCGAGGCGCACAACTCCGCCCTGATGATAGACGGCACAGCACGCACGGAAATATTCCATAAGAGCAAGCTAGTGGTGGCAGTTGAAAAGACTCCTTACCCCGCCTTATTCTGCAAGATAGACGACATGCTTGGAGGCATTATGGGAAGATGTGTCGGACAGGATGAAGTCAGTCTTCTTCACGTGCGTGAAAACGAGTCCGGCACCAACATTCCGATCGGAAGTGCAGTATGCTATGAGTCAGTATATGGAGAGTATTACACCGATTATGTCCGCAAGGGAGCTCAGGCCATGACCATAATCACGAATGACGCATGGTGGGGAGACACTCCAGGTTACAGACAGCATCTCAGCTACGCATCTCTTCGCGCTATCGAGACACGCCGCGCAATAGCAAGATGCGCCAACACCGGAATTTCAGCCATAATCAGCCCTTCAGGAAAAATACTTCAGCCTACCCCTTGGTGGGAGCAGGCTGTTATCGAGGGCAGCATTCCGCTGCGCAAAGACATCACATTCTTCGTTGCTCACGGAGATGTCACAGGACGCATCTGCACATTCATGTTCATGCTCCTGCTGCTTTCGCTCTGCGTAAGAATCATCCGCGACAGAAGGAGCTCATAAATGCTTCTGCTTCTTGCAGGGTATCGAGCTTGCCGACATCGACAAGATTAAGATTCTCAGCCTGCACGCCATATATTTCTGATTCCGCACATACGGACAGATAGAAATCCATTATAGGGAAGCGCGGGTTTTCCTGATTCAGGCCATTATCGTTCACATACCTATCCATAACCTCGAACACCTTGTCCGAGAGTATGTGTATTCCTGAAAATGCAAGCATCCTGCATTCTGAAGGATCCAGGTCCGCATATGGAGACCTTACCTCACCTGTAGCGACGTTGGTCCAGCCCTTAAGCCTCATCGTCTCAGAGTCGAAAAGAAGATATCGCGTAGTCTTACGTTCGCTTACCAGCAAAGTCGCAACAGATCCCGGGCGCACCTTTGAAGCAAACTCTCTTATATCAAGATCGGAAAGGATATCCACATTATGGATCAGGAAAGTACCGCAACCTTCAAGATATCTGCGGGCATGTAGAATGCCTCCACCGGTCTCCAGAAGTTCCTGACGTTCATCCGAGATGTGGAACTTCATCTTTCCATGATACTCTTCCACCCATTTCTCGATCTTGTCTGCAAAATGGTGGACATTCACTACAGCCTCCTCTACTCCGGCATTCTCAAGCCTGGCTGTCACATGTTCTATCAGGGGTTTGCCTGAGACAGGCACAAGTGCCTTCGGAAGATTGTCGGTCAGCGGCTTGAGACGTGTTCCAAGCCCTGCCGCAAATATCATCGTCTTCATAATGTCTCTTCAATTTTCTGCTCACGGTGAATCAGACGTATGTCTATGTCAGGATATTTTTCAGCAAGATGATGAGCCAGATGCTCTGCCGAATAGACAGAGCGGTGCTGGCCTCCGGTACATCCGAAGCTGACCATGAGACTGCTGAAGCCACGCCTGCGATATGTTTCCACATGAGGATCGACCACGCCGTAAACATGTTCAAGGAAGCTGAATATCTCGCCATCGTTCTCCAGGAATTCAATCACTTCCCTATCCCTTCCCGTGAGTTTCTTATATGGTTCGTACCTTCCCGGATTATGAATGCTGCGGCAGTCGAAGACATATCCGCCACCGTTTCCTGAAGGGTCATGAGGTATGCCCTTGTGGAATGAAAAGCTATATACTGTCACTGTTAGTCTTCCGTCAGATACCGGGACATCGAAACGAGGAAGGGCTGCAAGTGAAGACAGAATTTCAAAAAGATATGGGTATTCATGGCGGAAATCGCCACTATCAGCCATCTGCTCACGCAGACATTCTATTGCTGCCGGGATGGAGGTCACGAACTTCGCCTTCTGCTCCACCCAACCTCTGAATCCGTATGCACCAAGCACCTGGATGGTTCTGAACAGCACGAACTTCTTCAAGACAGCAGCGAATTCCTCGCGGTCCACATCCACATACCTGGACATGGATTCAAGATATGCTTCCAGCATCATTGATCTGAGTCCGTCAGGGTAGGCTGATCTCGCATGCCATATGAACGATGCCACATCATAATGAATTGGACCTTTACGGCCACCCTGAAAATCAATGAAATATGGCTCGCCGTCCTTGACCATCACATTCCTGGACTGGAAGTCCCTGTACATGAAGGTCCTGCCATCATACAGATTTCCATCCTTGCCACGCAGGCTTGAAGCAGCCATAAGTCCGTCAGCAAATCTTTCAAGATCGTCCTGCAATCTGACCTCATTGAACTCGAGGCCTGATGGCTTCAGAAAGCAATATTTGAAATAGTTCAGGTCGAACATCACCATGCGTCTGCTGAATTCAGGCTCGGGATAACATATGCCGAAGTCCAGTCCTTCAGCACCTTCAAACTGCAGACGGGGAAGGAGGGACATGGTTTTGTAAAGAATCTCACGAAGCTCATCACTGAAGTCACCTTCCTTATGTGCCTGTGCAATCAGATCATATAGGACCGTATCGCCCAGATCATTCTGGATATAGCACCTGCTGTCTTCCGACTCAGCCAGCACCTGCGGCACTGGTAGGCCTGCTGCATGAAAATGACGAGCCTCGGTCATGAAGGCACGGTTCTCATCAGCATCAGTACCGACCACCCCTATGCAGGACATGTCCGCTGATGTCATACGATAGTAGCTGCGATTGCTACCTGATCCGGAGATCGCAGTCATGGAGTCCGGTTCAGTGCCGAATGTATCTTTGAATAACTTTTTCAGATGTTCCATTGCACGCCTTCATCAGTAAATAATTGCGAATTTACGAAAATAGTTGAACAAAAAAGGTTATATTTGTGTGATTTATAAATCAGAACAGACTATGCTTAATTACGCATATTGCTCCGACAAGTACCAGTACACAATGGGAAAGTCATTCTATGACAGCGGAATGAAGGATCAGCACGCTGTATTCAACCTGTTTTACAGAAAAGCTCCTGAAAACAACAACTGGGCTGTCGTAAGCGGCACTGATGAAGTCATCGAAATGATTTCCGGGCTTGGAAAGATGGAGCCGGAATTCTTCGACAGATTCCTTCCGGGAGACAAGTATGCGGAGTTCCGTAAGTACCTGTCTACAATGAAGTTCACAGGAAAGGTATATGCGATGCGCGAAGGCGAGATTGCCTTTCCTAATCAGCCGATAATCATAATCGAAGGTCCCCTTATCGAAGCTCAGGTGCTCGAGACCCCTATGCTCTGCATCATGAACCATCAGATGGCTGTTGCGACCAAGGCATCACGCGTTTGCAGGGCGACCAACAGGCCTGTAAATGAATTCGGATCACGCCGCGCCCATGGCCCTTGGGCGGCGACCTATGGCGCGAAGGCAGCCATCATAGCTGGATGCAACACCACATCCAACATTCTGGCAGGAACACTGTTCGACTATGGTTCTACAGGAACTATGGCACATAGCTTCGTCACAGCATTCGGCAGCAGCGTGGCAGGTGAATTCAAGGCATTCGACACATATATCAAGACTCATAGAAACGAACCGATCATTCTTCTTATCGACACTTACGACACACTGAGGTGCGGCGTCCTCAATGCAATGAAAGCATTCAAGGAGAATGGTATAGACGATAGTTACGAAGCCGGCTACGGAATCAGACTTGACAGCGGTGACCTTGCGTATCTTTCAGCAGAATGCCGCCAGATTCTTGACAGGAACGGATTCACAAACTGCAAGATATTCGCTACCAATTCACTGGATGAATACCTGATTACCGACCTCGAGCGCCAGGGTGCGTGCATCGACTGTTACGGAGTAGGTGATGCAATCGCCACAAGCAAGGCGGCACCATGCTTCGGAAACGTATACAAACTCGTCCAGATTGACGGCGAAGGCGTCATCAAACGTTCCGAAGATAAGATCAAGCTCATAAATCCGGGCTTCCAGATCACATACAGAATCATGATCAACGATCCTTCAAAGGGTGAGATATTCAAGGTGGACGTGACATGCCTGCGTGGAGACGGGCTCAGCAGGAAGATAGAAGCAGGTGAAGGCTTCACAGTATGCGATGAGTATGACAGATATAAGACAAAGACCTTTGAGGCAGGAGAATATAAGGCGACTGCTCTTCAGAACCTTGTCATCAACAACGGCGAGAGAGTAGCTCCGACTTATACCCTCGCAGAAAAGAAGGCATATCACCATGATACTCTCATGCATTTCAGCCCAAGCGAGAGACGTCTTATCAATCCTCATTATTACAAGGTCGACATTTCCGATGACCTCTACAACATGAAGATGGGCATCATCAACCGTATCGTCACTGAAATCAAACAGTTCAAATATGAATAATGCATTGGTTGTCGTGGGCATGTCCTACGACTTCATAGATGGCAGCCTCGCCTGCAAAGAGGCCGGCAAGGCATTGGCCGAGACATTGAGATTCATTGATTCCCAGACACATGACCAGGGAGGAGAGGAGCACGAAATCCTTGACACCTTCCCTATCCTTTTTGTCTGCGACACACATCGCATTCATAATGACCTGAAGCCATATGTTGTCGAGGAACTGACATTTGTGAATGGAACCAACAATGCTGAGCAGACGCTCTGCGAGATTCTGGAAATGCTTGACACTACTGATGTACATGTATGCGGCGTTGCCACGGCGTCCTGCGTACACCAGACATGCGAGGATCTGAACAAGGCCGGATTCAAAGTGCACCTTCACGAAGACTGCCTTGCCTATGTGAACGGTTAAGCCTGGAAAAGGCACATATCATATGATCGGGAGGCCCTCAAGCCTCCCGATTTGCGTATGTCATTGATTATTCGTACCTTTGCCGTCTTGTATGAAAGATTTTTTGGCAAAAATATGGGTTCCTGCCCTGCTTGTAATGCTTGCGGCAACGCAGTCATTCGGCATAGATGCAGGTAGAGCTGCAAGCCTGAGAAGGATAGCAGACTCATTGAGAACCAACAGCTTAGACGATTCCACCGCCTTAGCTGGCATTGCCGTAGACAGTCTTGAACACCCGACTGATTCCTCAGTTGCCGACACCACTTTCATACTTGATTTCAAGAACGACAGCACCTCTGCTGATACAGTCAAACTGAGTCCACGTGATACTATTGCAGTACCGGATTCGCTGAAGGATACCGACCCTCTCAAGTACAAGTATTACATTGCCTTGAAGAACTCCACAATCCGTCTTCAGCTGCGCGACTCACTTCTCCAGGCAGGTGACACGCTTGAAGTGAAACTTCTTGACTCCTTATATATAAAGGATTCTACCGACATTGCACTTGCAGCTCACAACGCATGGTATGCATCCCTCACCCGCAAGGAGCGCAAGAAATACGATGCAGAACAGCGCCTGCCGGAACTTATTGCTGCTGCAAACCGCAAGATGGAGATCAAGGACAGCATCCGTGCACACAAGGACAGTATCATCGAGACTACCCCGCGCATCCTCGAAACCTATGCATTCCCTGATTCGATGCACTACAAGAGAATCGTGACATGGCAGCACGACAGGCATTTCAATGATGTAAGGAATCTCCGAGACCAGTGGGTTGACACTTCATACAACAATAATTTCCACGAATATCCATTCTTCAAGCAGGATGTGAACGCATCATACCTTGGAGTCATAGGTTCCCCTACCCAGCTCTACAACTACTTCAAGAGACAGGAGGAGGACAATGCGATATTCTATACTCCATATCAGATCTACAGTTATACTGCTGAAAATCTCCCTAAGTATAACACCAAGACACCTTACACCGAGCTTGCTTACTGGGGTACCCTGTTTGCAAACCAGAAGAAAGAAGAATCCAATATCAAGATACTTACCACCCAGAACATCACTCCGGAGCTTAACCTCACATTGGAGTATCACAGATACGGCGGAAAGGGTATGCTGAAGAGAGAGGATACCGACAACCGAACAGCCGTCATCGCGACAAATTATACTGGCAAGAAGTATCTCATGCACGCAGGCTTCATCTATAACAGAGTGAATAAAAGCGAGAACGGAGGAATCATAGACCTTTCTTGGATCAGAGACACCACCGTTGATGCAAAGGAGATAGATGTATACCTGCGCGACGCTGAAAACAAGCTCAAGCGAAATACTGTCTTCCTCGACCAGAGCTATCGTATTCCTTTGGTCTTCAGAAGGGAGAAGACAGATTCCCTGCTTGAGATGACAGCAGGTCCCGACACGGTCAGCATCAATACGGACATCACTACTGCGTTCATCGGTCACAGCAGCGAATACTCTGTATTCCGCAAGACCTACACCGACGTGATCAACGATGATGCAGGAAGGGAGTTCTACCATGACCGCTTCTACATCAACCCGACAAAGAGCATGGACTCACTGAGGGTCATGAGACTCGAGAACAGAGTTTTCATCAGACTTCAGCCATGGAAGGATGACGCGATCGTATCCAAGATTGATGTGGGACTCGGCGACAAGCTGCTCAACCATTACAGCTTCAGACCGACAGACTATGTGCAGGGCAGCACGAATGTAGTACAGAACTCTGTCTATCTCTATGCTGGCGCCAACGGTCAGTTCAAGAAGTATCTGACCTGGAATGCCAAGGGAGACTACACCTTCCTCGGCAGCGAGATCAACGACTTCGGTATTGAAGGCAACCTGACCCTCAATGCCTACCCGTTCAGAAGGGACAGGAAGAGCCCGTTGACACTTGAGGCTCATTTTGAGACCAGCCTCAGGGAACCGGACTACTATGAGCAGCACATCTACACCAACCACTACAAATGGGACAATGACTTCAGCAAGATTTCAAAGACGAAGGCAGAAGCTTCTCTCTCGATTCCAAGATGGAAAATGGCGGCATCCTTCAGCTATGCCTTGCTGAGCAACAACATATATTACGACACTCTTGGTATCGTAAGGCAGAACACAAAACCGATGAGCGTGATGACAGCTACGCTCAACAAGGATTTCCGTCTTTGGAAATTCCACCTGGACCATAAGGCGATATTCCAGCTCTCTTCCAACGAAGAGGTCATGCCGTTGCCTATGCTGGCCCTTAATTTGCGATACTACCTGCAGTTTGATGTTGTGAAGAACGTCATGCAGATGCAGGTAGGTGCGAATGGAACATTCACGACAAAATGGTTTGCACCAGCGTACAACCCGGTAATCGGAGTGTTCCATAACCAGAATGTAGAACAATTTGGAAACAGCCCGTACATAGATGTCTTTGCAAACATCCAGTGGAAAAGGGTGAGTCTGTTCTTCAAGGCAGTGAATCTCAACATGGGATGGCCGCTCAAGAAAGCAGACTATTTCAGCGCTCAGGGTTATATAATACCTCAGCGCACATTTAAGTTCGGTATCTCGTGGCCTTTCTGGACATTCGCCGGAAAGAACCAGAGTACCACAAACAACAGACGATGATTTTAACGGAAAAAAGAAAAAGAAGGTTTAGAAACGTAGTTATTGTATTGGCAATCATCTGCATCACTCCCCTTTGTGAAAAGGGTAGAATGCTTAGCGGAGCAAAAGCAAACAGTCTTTTCGCAGGAAAGGAACTTGTCTGCGCCATCGATCTCGGAAACGATGTGTACGGCTCCCGCGGCCTTGAAACAGGCCTGAACTACGAACTCCTCGGCATATTTGCCCAGGACAACCATTGCGACATCAGGATTGTCGCAGCAGGAAGAAAGGACAACTACATCGACTCACTCCTCAATGGAAAGGTCGACATCGTGATCACTCACGAGATGGACTCGCTCACCGGCCTGGAGAGCGACATGCTCAAGACAATGACCGACGGGTCTGTCTGGGCATTCAACAGTACTGAAGACGATGCTGCCATGCAGCTTGACAGATGGTTCAGACACATTACCTCATCTGAGGAATATGAACACATGTCAGAGAAGTACAACCGCGGATATAATCCGCACAAGCGTGCAGAAAGAGGAGTAAGGACCAGCACTATCAGCCCTTATGACGAACTTATCAAGAAGTACGCAGAAGAGTTGGGATGGGACTGGAGAATGCTTGCATCCGTCCTCTATCAGGAATCAAAGTTCTCTATCGGCTCACGTTCTTTCAGAGGAGCACAGGGACTCATGCAGGTAATGCCTTCAACTGCTGAATATTATGGAGTTGAAGACCTCCTCGACCCGGAGCAGAACATCAATGCCGGAACAAAGCACCTCAAGAGACTCCAGAACATGTTCAGAAAACAGGGACTTACAGGAGACGAGCTGATCAAGTTCACTCTTGCGGCCTACAATGCAGGTGAAGGAAGAGTGATCGACTGCAGAAACCTCGCAGCAGCAAAGTCATATGACAACACTGTCTGGGATGAGGTCGTGAAGATAATTCCATTAATGAGAGAGGATTCGATACTTGAAGAGCCTTCAGTGAAACTCGGAAAGTTCAAGGGACATGAGACGATCAATTACGTCGACAGTGTTCTTTCACACTATCAGGCGTTCTGCGAAATCTGTCCTGTCTGATTTATTTCACTCTGACTGTTTCTGCCGGATCCACCTTGGATATGAACAGACAAGGTATCAGGAGAAGAAGCATGATTACGACAAAAGCTCCGGCATCAGCTGCGAGTACAAGTCCCAAGTCCATACGGACCGGAACAAAGGACACAAAATAATTCGCCGGGTCCAGCTTGAGAAGATGAGTTGAACTCTGGATGATACAGAACAGAATGGCTATGGCATTGCCCATGGCCATTCCTTTTATTGTAAGGACAGCCGAACTTGAAAGGAAGACCTTGGCTATCGCCTTGTCGGTCATTCCGAGAGATTTCAGCAATCCGATTGTGGATATATTCTCGAAAAGCATTATGAGAAGACCGGATATCATATTGAAACCGGCCACTATGGTCATCAGAAGAAGGATGAAGAAGACATTGAAGTCAATCATGTCCAGCCATCCGAAAATCTGAGGATATTCTGAAACACTGGATACGGCTATTACAGAAGCCTCTTCGTCCGAAGAGTATAAATTTATCAGGTTTCCGACATCCTCAGCTGCCTCCCTGATATCCTTTTCATCTCTCCTGTCCTGTTTCAGAATGACCTCCATCGACGAGACCTGCCCTTCGGACCAACCGTTAAGACGCTGCAGATCAGATAATGAGACATAAACCACCAGCTTATCATCGGTCTCGATAAATGACTCATATACAGAACCGACATTGAACCTTCTGGCCTTGACAGTCTCCCCTACAAAATAAGAGGACATCGCATCCCCCGGCTTGAGACCGGAGATCTCGGCCAGGCGGCTTGGAATGCAGACTGCAAGCTGAGTGCTGTCTGCCACTGCTACCGGAAATTCCTCGACCGATACTCCCTTGAAAAGAACGCCATGGATATTTCCATCCTGTCTTACTATTCCAGCCCTATATATTACCGGAACGATCCTATCGATATCCTTGACCTCCCTTATATATGGAAGGTATGCCGGATCAGCTTCAATCGGAGAGCCTTCATCCAGGACATTCTGATTCGGAGGCATGATTCTTATGTCACCCGTCAACGAAGACAGACCGTTTCTGATCTCATTTCTGAAACCTCCGGACACTGACACAGCTATTATCATCACAAGAAAGCTGACCGCGATACATGCAGTCGCGATCTTACCTTTGAAGCGTAGCCTCCTTGCTATGAAATATGACGCATCCACTATTTTGAAAGCTGGTTCAGACGTCCTTGGGCAGCCAGCTTCTCACTCTGTGAGCCATGCTCGATCAACATCTGAAGATATTTCTTTTCAGATTTCACATTTCCCAGCTTGCGCGAAGCCAGCACGCTGTTCTTGATTGCAGTATAGTTTGAAGAGTCCTTCTTGAGCACCTTTGAATACTGCTTGAGCGCAGACTTGTAATCCTCCTTTGCAATCATGTAATAAGAACCGACATTATTGGCGAACTCAAGATTGTCAGGATAGAGAGACGCCAGCTTCTGAGAAAGTCCAAGAAAGGCATCATAGGCCTCAGGGGTTCCTATAGAATAGAAGCTGTAGCAATACTCCTGAAAAGCCTCTTCCCAGAAACCTTCCGCAACAGCAGAGCCTTCATATGTCCACTTTCTTTCCTTCTCTCTTCCAGCCAGATCCATAAGATATGGCAGTGCCATATCCGGACTTTCCTTCTCGTATGTGATATATGCATTTGCCTTCATGAACCTGTAGTCCAGTGTCTCGGGATAAAGAGACACCGCCTTGTCCATAGACCTGAGAGCTTTTCCGTACAGTTCATCATCAAACACATTCACCTGATAGTAATATACCTGCGTACCCGTGCTGTCAGCAAGAGTCAGCATCGGATCCATTCCAAGATACTTCTTCTGAGGCTTCGATACGACCTCTGTTGTCTGGGCCTTGGTGAAATAAAAGCTGAATCTTGCAAACAGGAAATCTGAACTTGTAGAATCTACCTGAGCCCAATTATCCAGGAGGGTTTCCACACCTACTCCTGCAGGCCCGAACTGCGAGACAAGAAGTTCATAACGCTGACGATAACGGTCAGCAGTCTGTGCAACAGCAGACACAGCCATGACCATTAAAAATATGACAGTGACAATTCTTTTCATCATCTGATTATTTTATATCCATTCTGATGCGTCTGCTCTGCGGGTGCAGGCTGTTGCATCTGTTTCCTAAATTCTTCACGAACCCCAGAGGCAATCCTTCGTATCTTATCAATATGTATCCCTTAGGCGAATCCTTGAGGATGATCGCATCCCTATGAAGATATGATAAAGCAGTCTGCCTGTCCACCTCTACTGACGGGTATGCATCCTGTGCAAGAGCAAGTGAAAGCGCAAGATCGGCATCCGGAACAAGGTCACGGCCCTTGACTGCACCCACGGCACATCCCGAAGCTATAACATGCATCTGCTCAAGCATTGCCATCTCAGAGGCCAGTGACTTCGGCACAGCAATGACCATCTCTCCTCTGAGCTTGAGGTCCATCGGGATATCGAACAGCTTGTCGATACCTTCCGGCATCTTCACCGGAGGTCCTGATGGTCTTGTCTTCTTCCTGTTCTCTCTGAAACCTCCGGAAAGAGCATTCTCCGAAGTCCTTTTCAGTGCAGAACAATACTGGCCTTCGCCTTCGACAAAACCAGGGACAAGACTATATCCGAGTTCCGTCTTGATGACCCCTTCTCCGCCGATCAGATCCTCGCTGAGCAAAGGCTCGGCACCAAGTTCATCAGCGATCCATTCCACATTGGAGTCGTTTTCGTATGTATTGAAGGTGCATGTAGAATATATGAAAATACCACCTTGCCTCAACGCCGGCCACACATCTGCAACTATCCTTCTCTGTCTTGCCGCACATAATGCGACATTGTCTTCAGACCACTGGTTCTGTGCCTCCTCATCCTTACGGAACATACCTTCTCCTGAGCATGGTACATCAGCCACTATCACATCAAAGAAACCGTTCAATGCTGCGAAAGCACTCGGATCATCTGAAGTCACGACCACATTCGGTTCGCCCCAAAGTGCCATATTGTCCGCCAGAATTCCGACCCTCTGCTTCATCACTTCATTTGTAACAAGGATGAACCGGTCTCCGAACATCTCTCTGAGTGAAGCAGCAAGATCGGTGGACTTGCCTCCTGGTGCAGCGCACAGATCCAGAACCCTTACAGGTCTGCTTTCAGGCACCTCCGCCTGTGAGATCAGCCTGCGGAATACTTCTCCGACAAACATCGACGAAGAATCCTGGACATAGTATGCACCTCCATGAAAATGCGGATCCAGAGTAAACACAGGCCTTTCATTCAACAGGAACCCATGTCCGCTCCATTCAACCGGCCTGGCATCTGAGGGTTTCGGACAAGTCTTGAAAGGATTGATGCGCACAGACACGGATGCCGGCTTTTCAAAAGCGGCAAAAGCGATAAGAGATCTTTCTTCTCCTATCGCTTCAACCAGATATTTTCTGAATTGTTCCTTTATCATAAAGATGTCTCGACTTCGCCCGGTCTCTCAGATATCAGGACTTGAAACCGCCTGGATACATCGAAGGATCGATTCCTTCCGGCATACGTCCTTCAGATACGGCCACAAGTCCGTCGACAACCTTGTCGAGGGCATCCTGCAGCTTGGAACCGAGTAGTGTCTTCATCATGAAGTTCAGCTCTGCATCCAGTACGATCTGAAAATCTGTCTTATATGGATCAGATGCAGCATCGAAATGCATGGTGAGCTTGAATGCGAACGGAGCACCGTCATCCACGAACTCGATCTTCGAATATGGGGTCCTGTCAGCGACCTTCACTCCTATCGAGAAGCCCTGGACCACAGCATGAATCGAATCATAGTCCGCAGTGACATCAGCCTTCTTGTCCTCAGGAAGCATCTGTACGAAATTGCGCATGTCGGTAAAGCCCATATAAAGTTCATATGGAGCCTTTGACACTGTCGCCTTCTTGCTTTTGATCTGTACTGCCATCTTACTTACCCCATGTAGAAGGAGAAATCCTCCATTCCTTGAGCACCTCGATATCCGACTCTCTGATATATCCTGTCTCGTGAGCTACCTCAACCAACGTATTGTAGTTAGTAAGAGTTGTAAGCTCGACATTTGCATCCTCGAAAGCCTTGCGTGCCTGAGGGAAGCCATATGAGAAGATCGCAACCATACCCATTACGTCAGCACCAGCATTCACAAGGGCATTCTTTGCAGCGAGGCTGCTCATACCTGTAGAGATCAGGTCCTCAATGATAACGACCTTTGCGCCCTTCTCAAGAAGACCTTCGATCTGGGAACCTGTACCATGATCCTTCGGTTTAGGTCTCACGTAGCAGAACGGCTTTCCAAGATAATGAGCCACAAGATAACCATGTGCGATCGCACCTGTAGCCACTCCGGCAACAACTTCCACATCAGGATACTGTTTCTTTACGATGTCAGCCATCCATTTGCACACATTCTCTCTGATCTCAGGATATGAAAGAATCTTTCTATTGTCACAGTAAATGGGTGAAAACCAGCCTGAAGCCCATGTGAAAGGCTGATCCGGCCTCAACATGACTGCCTTGATGTCCATAAGGGACTTGGCAACCGCTTTCTCAACGAATTCCATATTTCCGAATTTTAATAGTTTTTCACTTCTTTGCCTTATCTTTGCACATGCAAACCACGTGCTTGAAGGCTAACATGCAAAGTTAATAAAATTATAAGTCAAATGCGCAAAGTATTCTTTGAAAAGAGATGCATTATAATATGCAGCCCTGACGATCCGGCACTTTCCGATCCTAACGCAATACTGTTCAGGCTCGGAGACAACATTGACATACACACTCTGATCGGCATGGTAGAGACATCTGACTCACTTCAAAGGACATGCATACCGACAGATGACATAGAGGAGACCTACAGGAAGATCTGCAACGAATTTGTGGAGGTGAATGCAGGAGGAGGCCTTGTATCAAACCGTCGCGGGGATTATCTCCTCATCAGCAGAAACGGCCTTTGGGACCTTCCTAAAGGGCATCAGGATCCGGGAGAACCCATCGAAGTGACCGCTCTCCGCGAAGTACAGGAAGAGACCGGGATCGACGAGCTCGAACTCCGCGATCTCATCTGTATCACCGACCATTGTTACCGCAGGAATGAAAAATGGCATCTCAAGCACACCTGGTGGTACAGTATGCTCTACACCGACCCGACCGACCTCACCCCACAGCGGGAGGAGGATATAGCCAAGGCTGCATGGGTCGCAAAGTCAAGCCTTCCCCCATATCTTACAAACACTTACCCTTCAATTGCAGAGGTGTTCAAAGAGGCGAAAGTGTGATTTTTTACAAAAAACGACACATCCCTGAAACATTTTCTTCAAAAAACCGTATAATGTTATGTATTTTGCAGTCTAATTTGCAGTATTAACAATATAATATGAAACTTTCACAATTCCAGTTCAGCCTCCCGGCTGAAAAGATTGCCACTGAGCCGCCGAGATGGCGTGACGAATGCAAGCTCATGGTACTTCACAAGTCAACAGGTGAAATCGAGCACAAGCTCTTCAAGGACATCATCGAATATTTCGGAAAAGGCGACACTTTTGTCCTCAATGACACCAAGGTATTCCCGGCCAGACTTTATGGCAACAAGGAGAAGACCGGTGCTGACATCGAGGTTTTCCTTCTCAGGGAGCTCAACCGCGAGCAGAGACTCTGGGATGTGATCGTTGACCCTGCAAGAAAGATCCGTATCGGCAACAAGCTCTACTTCGGAGATGACGAAAGCCTTGTAGCAGAAGTCATTGACAATACAACTTCTAGAGGTCGCACCCTCCGCTTCCTTTATGACGGAAGCTACGAGGAGTTCAAGTCAACTCTCTTCGGTCTCGGCCAGACACCTGTTCCTGACTGGGTAAAGAAGACAGTGACTCCTGAGGACGAAGAGAACTTCCAGACCATCTTCGCAAAGCATGAAGGCGCAGTGTCTGCTCCGGCAGCAGGTCTCCACTTCAGCCGCGAGCTCTTCAACAGAATGATCCTGAAGGACATCAACAAGGCGTTCATCACCCTTCACATGGGTATCGGACACTTCAGAGAAGTGGACGTGGAGGATCTTTCAAAGCACAAGATGGATTCTGAGAGAGTGATCATCACAGAGGAGGCTGCCAATCTCATCAACAAGACAAAGAAGGCAGGAAACAAGGTACTCGCTGTGGGAATCACCACAATCAGAGGTCTTGAGACTTATACTACTACAAATGATGAAGTCAATCCATATGACGGATGGACAAACAAGTTCATCTTCCCGCCATACAGATTCGCCATTCCTAATGCCATCGTTTCAAACTTCCATCGTCCAGGCTCGACCATGCTCATGTCTGTCGCTGCGTTCGGTGGATATGAGAATGTGATGAAGGCGTACAAGATAGCCCTCGAGCAGGACTACAAGTTCGGTCCTTACGGCGATGCACTTCTTATCATCTGATGATCCCGTAAAACGAATTTCGTCACAAGACCATTATGACGGATGATATATGATTTCAAGAAAAGTTAAAAGAATCTGAAATTCAGAAATTCTTCAGCCGAAAAGATTAAAACCGGTTTTCCCGATTATGCGGAAGACCGGTTTTACTTTTACTTTGCCTGTCTGAATCACAATGAAATGGACAGTATTAAAGAAAAAGCCTGCCTTTGCGCACTTAACAGGATCTTCGGATTCGAACCTCAGATCGGTCATGCTCTGCTCGCTCATTTCGAGGCAGCAGAAAACATATTCGAACTCTCCCGGAAGGACATAGACCTTGTACTCGGTCCTCATTCCGGATATAGGGAACGGATATCATGGAAACAGGTTGAAAAAGAACATGATGAGCTCGAGAGACTTTCAAAAAGAAGCATCAGATTCACGGGATGCAGCGAAGAAGGCTATCCCGGAATGCTGAGGGATTGTCCCGATGCTCCGATAGGACTCTACATACGCAGCACCACCCCCGACCACGACCTGTGGAGCAGACGGCATACAGTTTCAGTCGTCGGCACCAGAGACCTGTCCTCATATGGCAGGGAATGGTGCACGAGAATTATCCGAAGTCTAGCTTCAAGCCCTGACAAACCACTGATAATCAGCGGTCTTGCTATCGGAACAGACATCTGCGCCCATAGGACTGCCATAGATAACGGTCTGCCGACAATAGCAGTCATGGCAACCGGACCTGAATCCATATATCCCATCAGACATACAGATTTTGCAGAGAGACTATCCTGCACTCCGGGATGCGCCCTGGTGACTGACTATCCTCCCGGTACCGCACCGCTGCCCCTGCATTTTCTGAGAAGAAACAGAATCATCGCAGGTCTATCCGAAGCCACCCTTCTTGTGGAATCAAAGATAAAGGGAGGCGGCATGATGACTGCCAACCTTGCCTTCTCCTACGGCAGAGAAGTCTATGCCATACCTGGCAGGATTGACGACATCTGTTCTCAAGGATGCAACAGACTGATCAGAGGCAAGGTTGCCGAAGCAGTCACAGGAGACGACGAATTTCTGAAAAGTCTTGGCATGACTGCCGGCAAGAAGAAGAACATGGTCACGGACAAGGAGAAAATCGCTTCGATATATGGCAGGGACATGACCCCTGACAGGCTTGAACTTATGACGAAATCATTGATAATGATCAGGAAATGCAGAGGTATAACTATAGAAGAACTTTCCGGATCCATCGGTGTTGATTACAGCACTGCAGCCAAGCTTACCGGGCTTCTCGAATCGGACGGTCTCATATCCATTGACCTTCTCCAAAGATGCTGCATAAATATCAGCAAATAGGCTATTCTGTCAGAATATTTGTATAAATTTGCATGATATGTACAAAACAGAGCAGGCAGCCATGGAATTCATCGACACTCATGCCCATCTTTACGACGAAGCCTTTTCATCTGAGGAGGATTCCGCCGTTGCAAGAGCTTGCGAAGCCGGAGTGACGAAGATCGTTTTTCCGGACATCGACTCCCAGACAAGGGACCTTATGTTCGAGATCGCAGACAGACATCCGGGCACAGTATTCCCATGCCTCGGACTCCATCCGACATCCGTGGGAGCGGACTGGCAGGAAGAGCTTTCCAAGATCGAAGGCTATGCCGGCCGTAAGATCTGGGCGATCGGCGAAATAGGCATGGACTGCTACTGGTCGAAGGAGTTTGTCAAGGAGCAGCAGGAAGTTCTCCGTATACAGCTCGAACTCGCTGACAGGTTGTCACTTCCGGTAATCATCCATTCCCGGGAATCAACAGAACTGATACTTAATGTCCTGCGCGACTGCAGACACCTCGCATTGCGAGGAGTGTTCCACGCATACAGCGGAAGCGTGGAGACATGGCGCGAGATAGAGAAGCTTGGAGACTGGTACGTCGGCATCGGAGGTGTCCTCACATACAAGAAGGCATCGATAGCCGAAACCGTCAAGAACATTCCTTTGGAAAGGATTCTTCTTGAAACTGATTCTCCGTATCTGACTCCTGTCCCATACCGCGGAAAAAGAAACGAAAGCGCATACATCCCACATATTGCTGCAAGGCTGGCAGAGCTGACAGGAAAACAGATTGAAGAAGTCGCTCAGGCCACCACCGACAACGCAAAAAAACTGTTCAACATATGACAGCAAGAGAAAAGTCATCGATTCTGCTCATCTACACAGGCGGAACGATAGGAATGAAGGAAGACCCTGCAGTCCAAGCACTTAGACCATTCGATTTCAGCCAGATCCTCGAAGAGGTTCCGGAACTAGGCAAATTTGCCTACAGGATCGACGCATACACGTTTGATCCGCTTATAGACTCTTCAGATGTGGAGCCGGGTCTATGGGTTGCATTGGCCGATCTGATCGAAGAAAGATATGACAAGTACGACGGCTTCGTCATTCTTCACGGTACCGACACCATGGCTTATTCCGCATCTGCACTAAGCTTCATGATCGAAGGACTGACAAAGCCGGTCATCTTCACCGGAAGCCAGCTGCCTATCGGCACACCACGTACGGACGGAAAGGAAAATCTTATCTCGTCAGTTGAGATTGCCGCAGCGAAAGATACTGAAGGACACGCACTTGTCCCGGAAGTATGCATCTGTTTCGACAACGTCCTGATCAGAGGCAACAGGGCTACCAAGATCAACTCGGATAACTTCAGAGCTTTCCGTTCAGAAAACCTGCCACCACTGGCAGAAGCAGGAATCAGCATCAGATACAACACCGGCCTGATCATCAAGCCGTCTTCATGGGACGCCCGTCCGGTCTTTTATAAGTCCCTTGACACAAGAGTCTCCATCCTGAAGATCCATCCGGGCATCACTCCTTCCGTTGTAAGGAACATTCTCTGCGGAGCCGATACCAGAGCAGTCATCATCGAAACATATGGTGCTGGAAACGCTCCGTCAAAAGAATGGTTCCTGTCGATCGTTCAGGAAGCGGCATCTTCAGGAAAGATCCTTCTCAACATCACGCAATGCTCTGCAGGTACTGTAAACATGGACATCTATGCCACAGGTAAAGCCTTGAAGGAAGCAGGCGTGGTCAACGGATATGACAGCACGACAGAAAGTGCCTTAGGCAAACTATTTTTCTTATTGGGTGAAAGTCAAGACAATGAGTATGTGAAAGCACGTCTTGACAAAGACCTGAGGGGAGAAATATCAAAATAATTATTGCCGATTGAAAATTAATTGCTAAATTGCACCGGATTTTGGGTGTGGTGTGCCATATCCAAAACGAGTAAAGGATATTTACTAATAACAATTCAATAACTTTAAATTAACTAAACACACAAAAAATGAAAAAAATTTTCATGTTTTTGGCAGTAATGGGCGTTATGGCCTTTTCTGCACAGAACGCAGTAGCTCAGGACGAGCAGGCTGCTGAACCAACAGCTGTTG
>JAFZGK010000087.1 GCA_017555445.1 Bacteroidales bacterium | reverse complement strand
GGTGTACGTGGGAACGGAATCACGTCACGGATGTTGCTCATACCTGTAACGAAGAGAAGGAGTCTCTCGAAACCAAGGCCGAATCCGCTGTGAGGAGCTGAACCGAAGCGACGGGTATCAAGATACCACTCAAGACCCTTGCGGCTCATGCCGGTCTCTTCGATACGTGCCTCGAGCTTCTCAAGTGATGCCTCACGCTCAGAACCGCCGATGATCTCACCGATCTTAGGGAAGAGAACGTCCATTGCACGTACGGTCTTACCGTCCTCGTTCTGCTTCATGTAGAATGCCTTGATGTCCTTAGGATAGTCTGTAAGGATGACAGGCTTCTTGAAGTGCTTCTCAACGAGATATCTCTCGTGCTCGCTCTGAAGGTCTGTGCCCCAGCTTACAGGGTATTCCCACTCTACTCCGGCAGCCTCGAGAATCTTCACGCCCTCAGTATATGTAAGGCGTACGAACTCAGTGTCTGCAACACCCTCGAGACGCTCAAGAAGCTCATTGTCATATCTGTCGTTGAGGAACTTGATGTCGTCGTAGCAGTTGTCAAGTGCATACTTCACAAGGTATTTGATGAACTCTTCAGCGAGGTCCATATTGTCCTTGATGTCGTAGAACGCCATTTCAGGCTCAATCATCCAGAACTCAGCGAGGTGACGCGGAGTATTTGAATTCTCTGCACGGAATGTAGGACCGAATGTGTAGATGTCTCCAAGAGCCATTGCTCCGAGCTCGCCTTCGAGCTGACCGCTCACTGTAAGGCTTGTCTCCTTGCCAAAGAAGTCCTTAGTATAGTCGATACCACCCTTCTTGTTGCGTGGGAGATTCTCCATATCGAGAGTAGTCACGCGGAACATCTGGCCTGCACCCTCGCAGTCTGATGCTGTGATGAGCGGTGTATGTACGTATACGAAACCTTTCTCATTAAAGAACTGATGGATAGCATATGCCATCTTGCTTCTTACTCGGTAGATTGCTCCGAATGTATTTGTTCTTGGACGAAGGTGTGCTACTGTTCTGAGGAACTCGAATGAAGTATCCTTCTTCTGGAGAGGGTAGCGCACAGGGTCGCACTCGCCGTAAACCTCGATCTCAGTTGCCTGGATCTCAGTTGCCTGGCCACCTCCCATAGACTCTACAAGCTTGCCCCATACAGCGATGCAGGCACCTGTTGAAACCTTTGCAAGCACAGCCTCGTTTTCAGGAGTCTTGTCTACTACGATCTGAATATTATTGATGGTAGAACCGTCATTGAGGGCGATGAATGCCACATTCTTGTTTCCTCTCTTTGTTCTTACCCAACCTTTGGCAAGAACGTCTTTTCCTGCTTCGCTCTTGAGCAGGTCCTTCACTTTGGTTCTGATAACTGTTTCCATTGTATTATTGTTCTTTCTCTTGTTTCCCTTTATATCCGCATTGTCGCGGCAAACTTTGCAAAGATAATCTATTTAGGCCTATTCACCTAAGATTTTACCCTTAATGTCAGTGTTGTCCATTCTTCCCGCAAACTTCTCAGCACCCTTGCCGATCGCATATACCGGTACTGCTCCGCCTGTGTGGTCTGTAGTTGTCCAGCCGATGTGAGCCTCTGCATTGAGCTTGGCGTTTTCCATGAAATCAAGATTGTTGCTCTGTTCGTTTTCGATCCATGATTTCTCGATCACTTCCCAGTTGATATTACCGTGGTGGCTGCCTGCTCCGAGAGCGACTCCACCTGTCTCATGGTCTGCAGTCACGACAATGAGTGTCTCCTCAGGGTGCTCGAGATAGAACTCATATGCAGCCTTGATAGCCTCGTCAAAACCGATGGTAGCAATGATCATAGGCATAGTCTTGTCCGAATGTGCAGCCCAGTCGATCTCGCCACCCTCGCACATGATGAAGAACGGCTCCTCATCGCCGAGGAAATCTATGCCGGCCTGTACCATTTCAGCAAGTGTTGTCTCGGTTTCAGGCTTGTTACCTGTAGAATCATAATTCTTAGGCTCTACTCCTCTGTTATATTCCTGTGAGAATACGATCTTATCGCTGTTTGCCATGGCAGCTGTAAGCTCTTCCTTACCAAAGCATACATCGTATCCGTTTGCCTCGAGGAATTCTTCTGCATCTGGAACCTGACCTTCAGCGCCTCTTGGACCATGATAGCCGAGGATGCCGGCTGATGCAAAATACTCAAACCCGCTGGCAGGAATCTCTGTCATGATCTCGTAGTATCCGTTGCGGCTGATGTTATGACCATAGAACGAACCAGGGGTGGCGTGGTTGATCGGAACGGATGAAATGATACCGACCTTATAGCCGTCCTCCTTAAGACAGAAACTCATGCTCTCTACAGGATTTCCTTCAGGATCTACTCCAAGGTATGAGTTGTTTGTCTTTTCGCCACATGCGATCGCTGTGCCGGCAGCAGATGAGTCAGTCACTCTCTTGTCAGCAGAATGTGATGTGGCAGTGCCATACACTGGGAAGGTGGTCATCAGAAGCTGTTCTCCGCCAAGCTTACCTGCTTTCCATGAGAGGTATGACTCTGTTACTGTGACATGTGAATTACCCATTCCATCGCCGATGAAAAGGAAGATATACTTTGCTCTTTCTTCTGTCTGTGTACAGCCTGCAGCTGTCACCAGCATAGCTATCGCCATGATAGCTGAAGCGATTCTTGTAAGTTTCATTTCTTGAGGATTTAAATCTTACAAATTTACCTTTTTTTATTCAAACTACGATGGGGGTGACAATAAAAAAAGCAGTCCCGTTGGAACTGCTTTCTTTAAATATGCGATTGGGCTTATTCAGCCGGTTTTCTAGCTGTGTACATGATCTTAAGCGCAGAGCACTTACGAAGCTCCTGCTTAACGTCAGTGACGATACCCATACGGGTGTTCTCGTCTGCCTTGATAGCTACAGTCATGAAAGATCTGTCTGCCTCTGAAAGTGACTCACGCTCTGCAGCAATAAAGTCACGAATCTCGGCTGTAGTCTTGAAAGAGTCGTTGAGCTGGATACGTGCATCGTTACCATACTGAGCCTGGAGGCTACGGATAGGAGTACCGATGTTGATGTATGAAGTCAAGTCCTTTCTTTCGAGCTTTGCGATCTCAGATGCCTCTGGAAGTCTTACGCTAACCTTGCTCTCGGTTTCACGCATGGTAGTTGTTACCATGAAGAAGAAGAGCAGCATGAAGACGATATCGGAAAGTGATCCAGAAGGTGGATTAGGCACTGTCCTTTTCTCTTTATTCTTAAATTTTGACATATTGCTATTCTCCTTTATTAGTTCTTAGAAACATCCTTAGGCTCTGCCTCAGAAATGTTCTGAGGAACTGCCTTTCTTACAACCTCTGCCTCCTCGTCGTTAAGCTTTGAGTACAGCTTGCCGAAGTTTGCCATTGAGAACTCATCACGGAGTTCGTTAACAGCCTTTACGAGCTCATTCTGTACTGCGATGTAGGCCGAGTAGCTGGTACCACGGTCATTCTGGAGTGAGATTACACCCTTTGATACCATGCAAGGGCCAAAGCCTTCGATTTCGATCTCCTCCTTCTCAGGAAGGTTAGGATCGTTTAACGGGTTAGAGAGGAATTCTTTGATCTTATCCTTCAATTGGCTGACATCCATAGGCTCAGTACCAGCAAGAAGTCTGTCGGCAGAGTTGATCTTCACAACGATGATATTACGGCGATTAACCTTCTGGTCCTGTGCCTTCTGATTTGGATCCGGCATAGGAGGCAGACGACGCTGCAGACCCTTATCCTGGTCCATTGTTGTAGTCATAAGGAAGAAACAGAGGAGGATGAATGCCATATCCGCCGTTGAACTTGAATTGATTTCTGGTGTTTTCTTAGCCATGGCGTCTGTTATTTACGAATTGCTCCTACAATCCAACCTACAACAAGTGCAAGGATTGAAGCTCCAAATGTGAAGTAAGTAAGATTAAGAACTGTATCTGTCAGCTTGAGTGTGCCATCTGACACTGGATCACCGAGGTATCCTACGGCTGGAGTTCCTGGTGCAAGAACATACGCTACTGCTGCGATGCCACCGATGACAACAAGACCGAGGAGCATCTTGAGGAGACTCTTAGGGTTGTTGATACCACCGATAACCACCACGCCAAACACAACTGCAAGCAGTGCAACTGCTGCAAATGCGTATGTGCAGTAGAGCATATTGTCAACGGGAGCATTACCGTTAGTTTCAAAGCCTACGACATAGCCGTAAACGCTGAACACGATGCCCACGATGAACAATGCTACAAGGATCCACTTAATGATTTTTTCGTATTTCATTATAGTGTAGATTATTTCTGATATTTAACCAAAATGTCCATGAGTGAGATTGAAGCGTCCTCCATGTCGATAGTGAGGGACTCAACCTGAGAAAGGATGTAGTTGAAGAAGATCTGGAGAATAACGGCAACGATCAAACCACCTACAGTTGTGATCAAAGCGACCTTCATACCACCTGCTACGACTGCTGGAGACATGTCACCTGCAACCATGATGGCGTCGAATGCCTGGATCATACCGATAACTGTACCCAAGAATCCGAGTGATGGTGCGATAGCGATGAAGAGAGAGATCCATGAGAGGTTCTGCTCCATCTTGCTAGCCTCTACTCCACCGTAAGAAACTACAGACTTCTCGATCTCGTCAAGTGACTGGCCGTCAGCAAGGCGAAGGAATGCCTGAGTGAAGATTGAAGCGATAGGACCACGAGTGTTGCGGCAAACGTCAGTAGCAGCCTCTACACCACCCTCTGCAAGAGCAGCCTCGATCTTCTTGAGGAGCTTCTTAGAGTTAGTCTTAGAGAAACCAAGGTAAAGGATACGCTCGATACAAAGAGCGAGACCGAGGATAAGGCAGGCGATAACGAGGGCCATGAAGCCGGCACCACCTTCGATGAACTTAGTCTTAAGAGCCTGGTGCATTGGCACTTCCTCTGGACCGTCCATTGTCTCATCAGCAACTGGAGCTGCAGCCTCAACAGCTGTTGGTTCAGCAGCCTGCTCGTCCTGAGCTACTGCGTTCTGTGCAGAAAAGGCCATAACGCCCATTACTGCCAAAAACATGAAAATTTTTTTCATTTTTTGTGTGTTTAGTTAATTTAAAGTTATTGAATTGT
>JAFZGK010000086.1 GCA_017555445.1 Bacteroidales bacterium | reverse complement strand
TCATCAAGAAGCCATGTGTTCATCGAAGCAGGAATACCCTCGAACTCATTGAAAGAGCTCATATAGCTTCCGGCACCAGCCTGAGCGGCAGCATGATAAGGCCTCATATAACCATTCATGGCCTCCTGGCGAGAAAGGAATACCGAATTATAGTCACGTCCGGCCTCACCTGCACCATAAAGCGCATAATGTTTCACGCAAGCCATAAGTTCATCTTCCGCGAACTCATCATCTCTGCCCTGATAACCATATACCATTGCCTTGGCAATCTCTCCACCAAGATAGGGATCCTCACCTGCACCTTCAACGACTCTTCCCCATCGCGCATCACGGGCGATATCGACCATAGGACTGAACACCCAGTTCACGCCGGAAGCAGTCGCTTCAACCGCAGAGACGCGGGCCACCTTCTCGATGAGTTCCATATTCCACGATGTCGAAAGACCGAGCGGCACAGGAAAGACAGTCTCATGTCCATGAATGACATCCAGACCGAAGATAAGAGGGATTCCGGCACCAGACTCGACTGCAATCTCCTGATACTGACGCAGAAGCGAAGGGTTTCCTGAACCGTAGAGTCCTCCCAGCTGACCAGCACGGAGGAGTTTCACGTTCTGGTCATCCTCCATTACCTTTTCCGCCGATATGAAGCCTCCGGCTGAATGAAGATTAAGCTGACCAATCTTCTGCTCAATAGTCATACGGTCCATTAGGTCGTCGATGTAACGATCCATTTCAGATTTCTGGCTGCAGGATGTGAGAATTGCCGCAACCGCTGAAAACAACATGATGATCTTTCTCATGATTCTATCTTTTATCAATTATTTCACTGGGACACAATAGGTATTCTTGACTTCACCGATTACAAAGATACTGTGAAGAGAGCCGATACAGTCCAGATCTCCGAGAGTGCCGAGGATGAAATTCTGGTAGTCCTGCATGTTACGGGCATATATCTTCAACTGATAATCGTAGTCGCCGGATGTATTGAAACATTCGACCACCTCATCTATCTCTGCTATGACCGATGTAAACTGACGGCTGAACTCCTTGCTGTGATGCTTTAGACTCACATTGCACAGAACCACGATGCCATTACCGGCCTTGATAGGATCCACCACAGCCACATATTTCTTTATATATCCTTCCCTTTCAAGACGTTTCTGCCTTTCAAAGACAGGCGACGGAGAAAGGTTGACCTTTGCAGCCAGTTCTTTGGTGGTCAGCTTTGCGTCCTTCTGCAGTTCGCGAAGGATCAGAATGTCGGTTCGATCTAATGTTTCCATGACACATTATCAATATGAAGGTTTATACACTCACTGCGTTCAGTCGAAATAACAGAGAGATACATTCGCTGAAAATAGTAATTTTGCAGTATAATATTCTGCTATAAACGACATCAACAACAAAAATAGAATATTTTTCCGAATTTCTCAGAAAGATTGCAGATATAAATCCTATATATGATATTTGCAGTCCTATTTAAGGAGATATTCTGTATCTTTGCACGCTTTTAAAGAAGCATCAATCACTTGATTACTACACGAAATGATCAAAAACGAATATATACATAAAGGCACATTCGAATTCGAGGCGGGAGGAAGCATTGAGGGTCTCAAAGTGGTCTATCACAGTTCGGAGAGACCATGGCAGGAAGGGGACGAGAGAAAGGTCATCTGGATATGTCACGCATTGACTGCGAATTCCGATGCAGAGGACTGGTGGCCTGAACTTGTGGGACCGGGCAAACTTTTCGACACTGAAAGATATTTCGTCGTCTGCGCCAACATGCTCGGATCGGCTTACGGATCATCTGGTCCTGCAACGGAAAACCCATTGACAGGCAAGCCTTATTTCTTTGACTTCCCAAAGGTCACAGTACGTGATATCGTCCGTGCCAATGACCTTGTACGCCAGCATCTGGGGATTCCTCATATAGACTTCATGGTTGGCGGTTCAATCGGAGGATTCCAGTCGATCGAGTGGTCGATCATGTTCCCGGAGATTGTGAAAAAGGCCGTGTATATTGCCTGCGGCTGTCGCGTGACGCCTTGGCTGTCTGCATTCAACGAGTCTATGAGGATGGCCCTCGAGACCGACCCTACATTCCGCGAATGCGCAAGTCTCAAAGGTGGAGAAACCGGACTCAAGTGCGCCCGCAGCATCGCTCTCATCTCATACAGAAGTTATGCGGGATATAATGCGACTCAGTGGGAGAAGGATGAAGACTGCATGTTTGCAGAGAGAGCCGGATCATACCAGCGCTATCAGGGCAAGAAGCTCGCAGACAGATTCGACGCTTATTCTTACTACTATCTCTGCGGATCAGTGGACAGCAACAATGTGGGACGCGGACGCGGCGGAGTTGAAAAGGCACTCGGAAGCATCAGGACTGACTGCACGGTCATCGGCATCGACAGCGACGGACTTTTTCCGGTGGAGGAACAGAAGATGATTGCTTCATGCATACCGGGAGCGGTTTATCACGAAATCACTTCAAAGTTCGGTCACGACGGCTTCCTATTGGAGAACGACCAGCTGACTGCCATCATACAGCCGTTACTTCCATAAAAACTGTCATATCGAGCGACCGAAGGGGGACGAGATATCTGTAGAAATGATTTATCCACTCGCTATGCTCGGTCGTAACCGGCTTGCCGCTTGAGCGACAGCGAAAAATGATAACAAAAGAAAACAACAATATATGCAAGTATTGAAATTCGGCGGCTCGTCAGTCGCAAATGCCCAGAACATGTCAAAAGTCGTCGAGATTGTCACAAAGGCAGTTGACCGCGACAGGACAATCCTTGTTTCATCGGCAATCAGCGGATGTACCGATACTCTCATCAAGATCGGAACACTCGCTTCTCAGCGTGACGAAAGCTATAAGACACTTATCGATGATCTTCAGGAGAAGCATCACGTGATCATAACTGAAGTCCTTCCTCAGGAAAAGCAGGACGAATCCACTAAAGTGTGCGATTCACTCTTCGACTCGCTCCGCAGCATCGTTCAGGGTGTGTTCCTTCTTGGCGAGCTTTCCCCTGCCAGCCTTGACGCTATCCAGGGATTCGGCGAGCTCTGGTCGACAAAGATCCTTGCCACCAAGCTTGCTTCCATAGGAATTGCGACTAAGTGGATCGACTCAAGACAGGTGATCCGCACCGTCGCCAAGGGCGACAAGAATATAGTTGACGTGCAGAAGACATATTCACGCATCAACGATGTGGTCGAGAGCAACCCGATCACTCAACTCTTCGTTCTTCCGGGCTTCATCGCTTCAGACAAGCAGGGCCGAACAACCACTCTAGGACGTGGAGGTTCAGACTACACTGCATCACTCTATGCAGTAGGCTGCAAGGCCAGAATCCTTGAAATCTGGACAGACGTACCTGGCATGATGACCTCGAATCCTAAGGTTGTCCCTACAGCACGCACCATCAGCAATATTTCATACAAGGCAGCTCTCGAGCTTTCACACTTCGGAGCGAAGGTAATCTATCCTCCTACAATCCAGCCGGTTGTGGCAGAGGGTATTCCGATATATGTAAAGAATACTTTCGATCCTGAGGCATATGGAACTCTCATCGAGAAGAATCCGCCACGCAGCAAGGATTCTGTGATCGGTATCTCCAACTCTGACAACATCGCTCTCCTTTCACTCGAGGGAAGCGGCATGGTCGGTATCCCGGGCTTCTCAAGCCGTCTGTTCGAGACTCTCAGCCGTAACGATATAAACATCATCCTCATCACCCAGGCTTCTTCTGTACACACAATGTGTATCGCAGTGTCTGAGAAAGATGCTGAAAAAGCACGTGAGGCTGCGGACAAGTGCTTCGCATACGAAATTTCTCTCGGCAAGCTCAATCCGCTCAAGGTGGAGAAAGGTTTCTCAATCGTCTGCCTCGTAGGTGACGACGTACTCAACAGAAGCGGTGCGACAGGACGTATGCTCGCCGCTCTCGGACGCAACAGCATCCCTGTACGTGCAACAGCTCAGGGTTCATCTGAAAGAAATATTTCTGTAATCATCTCATCTACAGACACTGACGCTGCCATCCGTACGATCCATAATGAGTTTTTCGACAGAAGAAGCGGTAAGGACATCCATCTCTTCATCGCAGGTTTCGGAACAGTAGGTCGCGCTCTTGTAGACATCATAGGCAAGAACCGTGAGAAGATCGAGAAGAGAACCGGACGTAGACTCCATGTGTGCGGTCTTTCAAACAGCCGTAAGTTCATCCTCGACAAGAACGGACTTTCACTGGATAACATCAACGAGCAGCTCAACAATGGAACAAGCTCAGCTGAAGAAGCATATTTCACTCAACTCGCAACACTCACTCTCGAAAATTCAGTATTCGTCGACTGTACAGCTTCCGCTGACATCGCCTTCAAGTACATGAACCTTTTCAAGAGAGGATATTCTGTGGTTGCCTGCAACAAGATCACATTCTCTTCTCCATACAAGCAGTACGCTGCCCTCAAGGAAGCTGCCATCGAAATCGGTGCGACTCTCCGATACGAGACAACTGTAGGTGCGGCACTTCCTATCCTTGAATCGATTTCACGCAGCGTCCACAGCGGCGATGAGATCATCCGCATCGAGGCAGTTCTCAGCGGCACCCTCAACTACATCTTCAGCAACTATGCAGGTGGTGAGGGAGGAACTTTCGCAGAGGTTGTCAAGAGAGCGCAGGATGCAGGTTATACTGAGCCGGATCCACGTCTCGACCTCAGCGGACGCGACGTACTCCGCAAGCTGCTCATCCTCTCACGTGAGGCAGGAGTAGGCATCGACGAGAAGGATGTGGACATCTCGACCATTCTTCCAGAGGAATTCTTCGAAGGCGATGTAGCCTCATTCTACGCAAAGCTCGCAGAGAACGAGGAGATGTTTGCAGCACGCTACAACGAGGCGGCTTCAAAGGGTCTCAGACAGAGATTCGTCGCTTCACTCGTCAAGGATCCTGAGGCACCGCTCGGCTACCGCGCACGTATCGGACTCGAGTCAGTAGCTTCAGATCATCCGCTCTACAGTCTTTGCGGAACTGATAATGCCGCATTGATCCAGACAGACTTCTACCCTTCTCCACTTGTGGTTCAGGGCGCAGGAGCAGGAGCATATCAGACAGCATCAGGTGTATTGAATGACATTGTAATGTAATCATGGAAAACAAGAACTATAAATTCGAGACCCTTCAGGTCAGAGCAGGACAGGAGATCGATCCTGTCTCAAAGGGAACAGCAGTGCCTATCTACCAGAGCACAGCATACACTTTCGACAGCATGGAATATGGTGCTGAGCTTTTCGAGCTCAAGCGCGCCGGAAACATATATACACGTATCACAAACACCACTACAGATGTGTTTGAAAAGAGAATGGCTGCCCTTGAGGGTGGTGTGGCATCAGTAGCTACAGCTTCAGGTCAGTCAGCTGTATTCCTTTCAATCACCAATATCTGCGGTCCTGGAGATAACATCGTGGCTCAGCCTTTCCTTTATGGAGGTACATTCACAATGTTTGCAATCACTCTCCGTGACATGGGTATCGAGGTTCGTTTTGCAAAGAGCGACCGCGTAGAGGATCTCGAGCCGCTCATCGATGGCCGTACAAAGGCTATCTACCTTGAGAATCTCGGCAATCCGGCATTCAACATTCCTGATTATGAGCCGATTGCAGAGCTTGCTCAGAAAAAGGGCATCTGCGTGATGGTGGACAATACCTTCGGTATGGGTGGATATCTTTTCCGTCCGTTCGAGTGGGGAGCACACGTTTCAGTACACTCTGCAACAAAGTGGATCGGCGGTCATGGTACAGCACTCGGCGGCGTTGTTGTTGACGGCGGTAACTTTGACTGGACAGCAGAGAAGTATCCTTTGCTTGCTGCACCTTCTGAGAGCTATCACGGTCTCGTATATAAGGAGGTATTCGGTCCTGCAGCATTCGCCGGCCGCGTACGCGTGGACGGTCTCCGCAATATCGGACCTGCACCGTCACCTTTCAACTCTTTCCTTATGCTTCAGGGTCTTGAGACTCTCTCATTGAGAGCTGAGCGCAGCTGCGACAACACACTCGCAGTGGCAGAATTCCTTGAGAATCATCCAGCTGTGGAAAGCGTGAACTACCCTGGTCTGAAGAGCAATCCTTATCATGAGCTCGGATGCAAGTACCTCAAGCATGGTTTCGGCGGCGTGCTCACATTCCGCGTCAAAGGAGGTTTCGAAGCTGCTGCTGCACTTGTGACAAAGCTCGACCTCATCCTTCATGTAGGTAGCGTAGGTGATGCTAAGTCACTCATCGTCCACCCTGCATCGACTACTCACTCTCAGCTCAGTCCTGAGGAGCAGGTGGCAGCAGGAGTTTACCCTAACATGCTCCGCCTCAGTGTCGGCATCGAGAACGTAGACGACCTCATCGCAGATCTTAAAGCCGCGCTGTAAGATCTCAAGCCTTCTACCCCCAGTCGCCTGAGGCGACAGCCCCCAGGGGCAAGCCGACCGCTCTCTTCTATCGGGTCGGGCGCCCCCGCTGCTTCGATGTTGCAAGCAACATCTCGCTGACGCGGATGTCGCGGCGCTGAAGCGCCTTATTAATATTAAAGATTAAAATTTTGTTGTTTAATTATATGAAGTAAGTTCCTTTATATCTCTTCCTCGCTCTTCAGAGCGACGGCCGACGCCGTGTTCGGAACGAACGAAAGGCCAAAGGCCGCGGGGTATAATAGGGGCAGAGCCCCTAGGCATAGAGGAATTTACTTTCATATAAAAATCGAATTTTTATATGAAAGTAGCTGTAGTTGGTGCCACAGGACTGGTTGGCACAAGAATGCTGGAAGTACTCGCAGAGAGAAACTTTCCAGTGACAGAACTCCTTCCGGTAGCATCAGCAAAGTCGGTTGGACGCAAGATTACATTCCAGGGAAAGGAATGGACAGTAGTAAGCGCAGAGGACGCTATTGCAGCACGTCCTGACCTCGCACTCTTCTCTGCGGGCGGAAGCACTTCAGCAGAACTCGCTCCTAAGTTTGCAGAAGTCGGCACAAGAGTGGTGGATAATTCATCACACTGGAGAATGGACCCTACCAAGAAACTCGTGGTTCCGGAGGTGAACGGCAACGTGATCGAGGCTGAGGACTACATCATCGCAAACCCTAACTGCTCTACAATCCAGATGCTCCTTCCGCTCTGGCCACTCCATAAGGCGTACACCATCAAGAGAGTGGTAGTATCTACATATCAGTCAGTTACAGGTACAGGTTATAAGGCTATGGACCAGATGACTGCAGAGCGCGCCGGCGGCAAGTGGGGTGAGTACGATGCAGTATATCCGCATCCTATCGACCAGAACATCCTTCCGCACATCGACTCATTCCTTGAGACAGGCTACACCAAGGAGGAGATGAAGATGGTCAACGAGACTCACAAGATCTTCGGAGACGAAAGCATCGGGGTTTCTCCGACAACAGTACGCGTTCCTGTTCAGGGCGGTCACTCGGAGTCCATCAACCTTGAGTTCGAGAAGGAGTTCACACTTGAGGATGTACGCAAGATCATGACTGAGACACCTGGCGTGACTCTCCAGGACGATCCTGCAAACAATGTATATCCTATGCCTCTTTACGCTTGGGGCAAGAACGACGTGTTCGTGGGACGTATCCGTCGCGACCCTTCAGTGAAGTCGGGACTTAATTTCTGGTGCGTGGCTGACAATCTCCGCAAGGGAGCAGCAACCAACGCTGTACAGATCGCTGAAAAGCTCATCGAGAAGGGCTTCCTTCCTAAGGAGTAATCATGAAGACATACTCTATAAATGAGATAAAAGAAGACATGCAGAGGGAGATTGATCTCCTTCTGCATGAACTTTCTCCAAGCCTCGGTACGATCGACAGAGACCGAGTCAACAGACTCCTGAAGGAAGACCGTCTTACTTTGTTCGCCGCCATTGACGACGACAGTCACCTTGCTGGCATGCTGACTCTCACGATCTGCCCCACCCTTACCGGTGACAAATACTGGATCGAAGATGTGATCGTACATGAAGCATTCAGAGGTCAAGGCATAGGCAAGGCTCTGGTCAAGGCAGCAGTCGAACATGTCAAGGAATCCGGAAAGCCTTACAGGATATACCTGACATCAAATCCATCAAGAACGGCTGCAAGAAATCTCTACCGCTCCGAAGGCTTCGAGGAATACGACACAGGGGTATTCCGCCTTTTACCAGAATAGAAATATCCGCCTCGCTGAAGGTACTGTAAGCCGGTGCTACATATTTTACTGCAATTCTTGTAGCACCGATCATGTAAAACGGTCAAGATGAGGTAAAAAATACACAGGTGCTACAGAAATAATAGGATTTCATGTAGCACCTGTATTCTATTCAAGGCAGCGCACCTGACGTGTCCGACTGTGCCCGCAGCCGATAGCCGCATGCATTTTTGACTGCTGCATTAGAAAGCAAAGACTATTATCTTCCACATGATCATTACGGAAACGATCGTCTTGAGTCCTGTTCCGAGGATGAATCCGAGGAAGGATCCGCATGCTGCCTTCAATGCAGGACCGGCAGGTTTCTTTCCCCAATACATTTCAGCAAGGAAGGCACCCAGGAACGAACCCATGATCATGCCGACCGGAGTGAAGATGATGCCGATAAGAAGTCCTGCCAATGCGCC
>JAFZGK010000085.1 GCA_017555445.1 Bacteroidales bacterium | reverse complement strand
TGCGTGCTTCCCGGTAATTACGGAAGGTCATCGGCACCTGAACCTGGAACTCCGTCGCGTACTCTCCGTCTTCCTCGTAATGATAAACGTAGCAGAAGCTTATGCAGCATACCTTCTCGTGGTACACTATCTCCTTGAACAGTTCCGTCCTGAGGATCCCCTGGCGTGTTATTATCTTCATGTGATTTCTGCTTTATGGTTTTCTTCATCTTTCTTTCCTTGAGCTTCTGCGCGTGTATCTTGAAGTACAGCTTCCAGCAGAATCCCACCTTCTCATCAAGGCACCAGATTGCTTCGGTGCCGTCTGCGATGGCGTTCCAAGACTCGTCGTAGAAGCGTTTTGCTTCCTCTGCGCTGCTGAAGAGCATCGGCAGCGAGAACTCGCCCTGATAGGCACCCTTCGGCTGATAGATGAAGTAGACCAGATTGAAGTCCTCGTTAAGACACCATGTGCGGAAGTATGAGCTGTCGATGAATTTGTCTCCTATCCAGATTTTCATTGTGTGAGATTTTTAGAAGATGTATGCTATCGATATCCTGATGTCATTGGGCAGGAAGAACCATTTGGCTCCCTTGTCCGTGATCCTGCCGCAGCTGGGACATGCGTACGTGATGTAGGTCTTCTGTCCGCCCCAGAGCGAGAGCCCGAAGTCCATGTTCCAGTGCTCATGCAGCATGAGTGAGTAACCGGCCCCGACGGAGAGTCCGTAGGCGTCTCCCTCCTCGGTTCTCTGGGAGAAGATACCTCCGTTGTTGTACTCCTGGTACTGGGCCATGCCCGAGAACCACCAGCCGGAGTAGATGTGCCACGGCCAGTAACGTATTCCAGCCGCATAGGTCTGATGACGGTTCTGCATCTGCCTGCTAGGATCTCCCTTATGGTACGTCCACGGATTGATCCTTGCCGAGGCATTGATGCTGATGTGCCTTCCAGCTGCGCCCGAGGCTTCCGCATTGATGGTACCCAGGCAGGCGTAGTCCACGAGGTTGGTGGATACGGACCAGTCCTGCGCACGGCAGAGCATAGGCATGGCAGCAAGGATAAGTGTGATTATTAGTCTTGCCTTCATATCTTGAAATTTTGAAATTGCTCTTGTAAAGCAGTCACATCTCGCGACGTGACTGCTGACGCGTGTAAAAATCAATAGCTAAATATCTAGTTTACATTAGCTTCATTCGGGAAGCAGATGCACCTCACGGCGGATCTGCTTTTTCAAGAATGTAAAAGGGTGTGAATATGACAGGTGAACACCTGTCGGAAGATCCCTTCTCGTCCCCTAGATGTTCATCCGTAATCCCACGATGAGATTAGGCCGGACCATTGTGATTGGTGATGAGAAGTTTACCGGTGAAGAACATCCGGCGACGAGCGCCAGTTTGCCGGTGAGGAAGATCTCCGCAACGACCTGCGGAGCTATGCCGTAAAGAAAAGAACCGGACGGTAAGCCGGTATCGATATTCGAGGGGAGCTCACTCATCGGGTCGTATGTCTCAAACCCTAGAAATGCCTCTCCACCTGCGTATAGACTGATTCTGCGGGAGCGTGTGCCTACGAGTCTGTGCATGTATCCGCCGCCGAAGATCATATCCAGATACCTCATGCGGGTACCGGAACTGATGACCAGCGTGTGCATGCCTCCCTGGGCACCTGCTGTCCAATAGCCTTCAAGTAAGTACTGTCCATACGACAACATAGCTCCGACCTCCTGAGGACGAAGCATAGATGGAGCAGCCGAGATGGAAACCATGCTCTGACCGTTAGCTGTCCTCTGAGCCGACAGACTCTGAGAACATGCCAGCAGACATGCGATGATAACCAGAACGATAACCGCTCTATGGCTGCTATTGAATGAACTATACATTGAAAACATTTTACTTGCTGGGTACAAAAGTATAAAATAACAAATGTAAATGCAAAACAATCCAAGAAAAATTTAAGAGGAAATTTTCTTTATAGAATCTTATTCTATAAACGCCCTTACCCCAGGTCCTGCAGTTTTCCCCTAAGAGTCTTGATGCACCATCCGCAGGGGTTGCTCTTGGTCCGGCACTTGCCGGCGATCACTGCGAGTTCGTAGATGAAGTCGAGCTTTGACTTGCACTCCATCAGCAGTTCGATGTTATTGCGAAGCCCCCTTTCGTTGAATCCTATCTCCTCAAGCAGTCTCTTCTCATCGGCAGACAGGTGCGCCCCTGTTCCGTACTTGCGGATAGCCTCGCGGAAGAACGCATCCTGCGGCTGCTTGCTTTCCTGCTTGTGCGGGTAGAACATGATGCGTGTGATCTTCTTGCCCTCCTTGAGCGGTCGGTAGGTGAAGGTGACTGGAGACTTGAGGTCTAGCTCGCTCTTGGCGGAATCCACGACCCTGCGGATGAAGTCCTTGTTGAGCTTGTACTTGCCCTCTAGGGCGAATTCCTTGCGCAGAGTATCAATGGAGTACGCTATAGGCTCCTTCTGGCCTGCCATCAGTTCGTAGAAGCGCATGGCATAACTGCTCTCAAGGTTGAAGGCAATCTCAAGGTCATAACGTGAGAACCCGCGGGAGAAGTTCAGCAGTACATCCCAGACCCTGACGTCGATGATGAACGATACCTTGGACGAGCGCAGACGTATCTTCGGGTTGGCAATGATCGAGAAGCATTCCCAGTTTCCCTCGTCCTGATAGGTGAACGTCTTCTGGTGGAGAGACTTCAGTGCGGCCTTTATGCGGGAGTGGTTCTTGTCCTCCTCGTCAATCAGGAAATCCGAGATAGGAAGCTCCACCATCAGGTAATCCTTATACGCATGGTCGATCTTATAGAGACTCTCTGAGAGCTTGACCCCCTCAATCTGACTCTGAGCCAGACGGACAAGATTATAGATGATCCTCTTCTCGTAGACGTTGAAGTCATACAGTGCGGTGGTAAAGATATACGACTGCACGACCTGTCGTGATGAGCGGACCTTTTCCGGCTTTTCGGGTATGATAATGTTGGCTTCCATGATTTGACTGACGGCGCAAATATATGGAAATAATTTTATAAAACATTAGAAACATTTGATTCTTATGAAATTCAATCTTGCCTTCAATAGCGAAAATAGTATTCAAAATGTCCCACTTTATAACCCGATTTTACGCCGATTTTATACTATTAATCGGTCATAGACCGATTAACTACACCAAGATATCTTAGGTAAACCCTGAATTTTATCATATCAAGTGGGAATCTTCATGTTTTCTTGTCCCAGATACCGGAAAATCGTATTCAAAAAGTCCCATTATCCCCTCAAATCGGTATTCAATATGTCCCATTTGAGTATTCGATACGTCCTACTTGGCCCAGTTGACCTTGCGTGAATGCCCTAGTAGATAGCTACCTATAGATAAGCCGCCACGGTGTGATAAGCAATTATAAGTCATGCATATATAGCAATAAGCATATGCTCCACTGAAGGGAGAAAGAAGACATCTGACAGAAGACATGCGTCTGAAAATATTACGTCAAGATAATCGCTTCAGATGGCTTGATGAATTCATCGCGAAGGTAGTACCAGCCCGTCTTTCATCAAGGGTCGCCTTGCTCCTCACGAAAAATCTCCATCCCTGCAGGATAGTATTTCTTCGGTGAGGCTCCTTGCTGTAAAGAGTCCTGTCACCTTCTGCTGCTCAAAATTCAGTCAAACCATCAACGATAAAGCTATGCAAGCATTGGAAAAACTGGGTCTGAAGCTCAAGGAGCAGATAGGACTCGAAGAACTGCTGAGTGAAAACTTCAATCCTCAGCTTTATGGTCTTACATGTGACCAGGAAGAAAAAGTGAGTGCCCTGAGGGATATAGTGACTTCATACATCTCGACCAAGGAGGATATCACCGGAAAGATGATACGACGCTCTGAAGATGCTGTTCAGATTGCAGGGGAGAGACTCCGCAGACTCGAGCATGAAGAACTATGGGTCGCTTTCATGAATAAGTCGAATGTAGTGATCTCCTTCGAGATGCTCTTCAAGGGCGGTTTGGATGGAGTAGTCATCAGCCGACGTGACATCATCGCAAAAGCTCTTAGCAAGGGCGCGGCCAACATCATCGTCTTCCATAACCATCCGTCCGGATGCCCGACACCAAGCGTCTCGGATATCGAGCAGACAAGGATGCTCTCAAAGTCCTGCAAGATGATGGACATGCAGATGCTCGACCACATCATCGTAAGTCCTGGATGCTACTACAGCTTCGCAGATGAAAGGACTGTAAATTTCAAAACCAGATAACTATGATGAGTAAATCAATCAATCGTGTCGAACTTCAAGGAAGAGTCGGCACTGTAAGAATCTCACCATGTGTGGGAGCAGTCGCTGCAAATTTCAGTCTGCTGACAGAGCATCAATTGCGGTCGGCATCAGGCTTGGCCATCGTAGAATCCACTTGGCATAACGTGGCTGCCTTTGAGGGTGGAGACGTCTACCTGGAAGGACTCGCTAGAGGATCTATGGTTCACCTGACAGGAAGACTTAGGACATCCAAGTATACGACTGCAGATGGTACCGAAAGGATGTTTACCGAAGTAGTAGCTGATACGCTTAAAGTATTGGAAGAGAATGAATAACAATGATTAATCAGAACCAGATATGAAGAAAGGAGACAAGATCAGAATCATCCGCATGGATGACAGCAACGGAAAGGACCATCAGGCAAGAATGATGGCAAGCAGGGTAGTGACGGTAACGTTCGTAGACGACCTCGGGCAGATTCATCTTGAAGAGTCGGGATTGGCATTGATACCAGGAGTCGACTCATATGTGAAGTTGGACTAAAGAGTAAGCGGATGTCACAACTCGTTGACATCCGCTTACTTCTTATTCGTCAGTTTGTTCTCTAAGGCATGGAGAGTCTGCGTTTTCTGGTAGTTTTATTCCTAGATCTGAAAACATGGTTTCTATATCAGGATACTGAGACTCCGCAACTTGTTCAAGCGTCATAGTTGGCATACCGGTAATCTTCAATAGTCCCCACTTGTCATCCTCTCTCACCGCGATGTAACTATATGCATTGTCGATATGAGTATGCTGGCGAACAGTATCTGACTCATAAATTTTATATTCATCGTAAATGAAAGGATAGTCCTCAGCATAGTATTCTGCGTCCTGCATACCCATGTGAGACATGAGTGGGAAGAAGCCATACTTACCGTTTGCCTGGCCAATAGCTAACTCTGCACATGCAAATGTTGTAAACATGAAATACCACCATTGCCTATCCATTTTAACAGTGGCTTCTCTATCTCTCCTGTAGTAAATGTCACGCCATCTTCTAGCCCAAGGTTCTCTTAAGCTATGGGTCAGATACCACCTGTCTTCTATCTTGCAAACAGTCTTATATACGATATCCTTGACAGTGCGTTCATTCACTCCAAATATACCCTTAAATCCATCTGAACGTCTTCGTGGACTTTGGTTAAGTCGCCTTGGGTGAGGGTTTGGTCTAGAGCTTACTGGTTTAGGTGTTAGATTCGTGACAAAGAGGTAATCCTCTTCATTGGCATACTTGTACTTCTTGATTAGATAACATGTGTCTTCAAGTTGGACAATTGTATATTTTTGAGAGGTCCAATTTATCACTCTATCAAACCATAAATCACTGATATAATCATCATTGTTTACGTCAATGAAGTTGTACTTACCATCTTTCTCAACTACGATGTAATTATTTATGGGCTCATCAAGGACAATATTGTTCCAATATATATCCTCTGGTCTAATAGCTGCTTTATTGTCTCTAAAAATGTCATTAGGAAGATATGTATGTGGGGATTTCATGTCAATGAATACATCATATTCATTCTTCCTAAATGATTCTATATCAATACCATTTAATTGAGAGATGTCATCTTCGGACAAACCTTTCCTATTTAAGCCATCTGCTGCAAATGGATTGCAGAATTCAAAGCGCACGATAAGATGCTCCTTATCTGCATATACTACCTTTCCAGTGGTGCTTGCAGATAAGTCTTCGCCGCAATAATCTACGCTGATGGAATCGCCTTCTACGTAATATTTCATAATCAAGAATGTTTGTCCTTCAAATTTAGCTGATTTGTGCTGCTCAAGCAAATAAAAATTATCTACTCGTAAATAGTTGCCACTATTCGTCTCGATCCGCCATAGTTACGAAACTCACAGAGATAGATTCCCTGCCAGGTACCTAGATTGAGTCGGCCATCTGTGATGGGGATAGTTATGCTGACGCCGAAAAGTGAACTCTTTGCGTGTGCAGGCATGTCATCTGAACCCTCTAGGGTGTGCTCATAATATGGTTCTCTCTCCTTCACCAGATGATTGAGGATGGATTCCATATCCGTGCGCACATCCGGATCGTAGTTCTCATTGATTGTCAGAGCGCATGAAGTGTGCTGCACGAAGAGATTCAGCAGTCCTGCTTTCGGAAGAGGTTGCGGAAGGTGCTCAAGTATCTCCTGGGTCACTAGGTGGCAACCCCTGCGTTTTGCTGCGATATGGAATGTTGTCTGCCTGATCATTTCAAGAATTTTGGTAATGCAAATATCGTCAGAATTCATGGTATTCTTTAAAATTCAACGGTATTTTTTACAACTGCTGCTTTATGGCAGTGAGAACTTTTTCCTTTGCATCATCAAACAAAACAGAAAAGCCATGATACTATCAGCAAAAGTTACTTTCTCCAAGATTGGAGTAATTTCGGAGACAAAGAAAGGAACCCTCTTCATCCCACGGGTAGTTCTACAGATTGAAGGACGCAAGTCTGTAAAGACAGGATACCTTCAGCTCAAACGCTTTGATAAGAAGGACTATCAAGGTCTAGCTATCCTCCCAGATTTTATTGTTATTATTACTACCTCAGAGTATATCACTGTTGGGGAGGATGCCGAAGAAAGAAAGTCTGTAAGTCGTGCTGAAGCTGGCGAAATTGTTGACGTTCAGGAAGAAGGATTTATATGCAGGGTAGGCAATAAGATCCAATTGAGGAATATTGACTGCGTTGTCCTCAGAGAAAGAGAATTGACTGAGGA
>JAFZGK010000084.1 GCA_017555445.1 Bacteroidales bacterium | reverse complement strand
TTTTACCTCGCGGGCTTTCATTGATTCTTTTGCCATCTTGTTCTCTTTTAATTAGTTGTTATGTTTCTTGAAAGGCAGACCGAATGCCTTGAGAAGTGCATGAGCCTCCTCGTCGGTCTTAGCTGTAGTAACGAATGTGATCTCCATTCCGAGGATCTTTGAGATCTTGTCGATATCGATCTCTGGGAAGATGATCTGCTCCTTGATACCGAGAGTATAGTTACCCTTGCCGTCCATCTTCTCTGAGATACCATTGAAGTCTCTGATTCGTGGAAGAGAAACGCGGATAAGTCTCTCGAGGAACTCGTACATCTTAACGTCACGGAGTGTAACCTTTGTTCCGATAGGCATACCCTTACGGAGCTTGAAGTTAGAGATATCCTTTCTTGAGTGAGTTACCACTGCCTTCTGACCAGTGATGATAGAGAGCTCCTGCTGAGCAACCTCAACGAGCTTCTTGTCACCTGTTGCGTCGCCTACACCTTCGTTGATGGTGATCTTAACGAGCTTAGGGCACTGCATCACTGTAGAGTAGTTGAACTCCTTCATGAGCTTTGGAACGATCTCGTCCTTATATACTGTCTTCAAAGCTGGCACGTATCCTGCTGGTACTGCTGCAACTTCTGCTGGTGTATTCTTCTTTGCCATTGATTAGATCTCCTCTCCTGATTTCTTAGCAAAACGAACTTTCTTTCCATCAACAACCTTGCGGCCGATTCTTGTAGGAGCTCCTGTCTTAGGATCTACGAGCTGAAGGTTAGAAACGTGAACGCCTGCCTCCTGTTTAACAATACCACCCTGAGGATGCTTTGGGCTTGGTTTAGCGTGCTTGCTTACGATGTTGATGCCCTCAACGATTGCGCGATCCTTTGAAGGGATTACCTCAAGCACCTTACCGGTCTTACCTTTGTCGTTACCGGCATTTACATAGACGGTGTCGCCTTTTTTGATGTGTAACTTCTTCATGATGAATGCGTTTTAGAGGACCTCTGGTGCCAGTGAAACAATCTTCATATAGTTCTCGCGAAGCTCTCTTGCTACAGGGCCGAAGATACGAGTACCTTTAACCTCACCAGCATTGTTAAGGAGAACGCAAGCATTGTCATCGAAACGGATGTATGAACCATCTGCACGACGAATCTCTTTCTTTGTGCGTACTACGACAGCCTTTGAAACTGAGCCCTTCTTAGCGTCACCGCCAGGGATAGCGCTCTTAACTGCAACGACGATCTTATCGCCTACTCTTGCATAACGGCGGCGGGTACCACCCAGAACACGGATACAAAGAACCTCCTTTGCACCGCTGTTGTCTGCCACCTGTAAACGTGATTCCTGCTGTATCATTGTTACTTAACTTTTTCTACGATTTCTACTAATCTCCAGTTCTTTGTCTTGCTGAGTGGACGAGTCTCCATGATGCGAACTGTATCGCCCTTGCTGCACTCGTTCTTCTCATCGTGAGCAACGAACTTTGTGGTCTTCTTTACGAACTTGCCGTACATTGGGTGCTTCTCTTTTCTTTCAACCGCAACTACGATAGACTTATCCATCTTGTTGCTGACCACAACACCTATTCTTTCCTTACGAAGATTTCTTTCCATGAGAATTCAATAATTTAGTTCTTTGACTCTTTCTCAGCAAGGATAGTCATCATACGAGCGATGTCCTTTCTTGCCTTTGCGATCTTTGATGTATCCTCTAATGGAGAGATTGTGTGGTTAACCTTCACTGTATCGAGGTTAGCCTTCTCGATCTCGATGCGCTCGCGGATATCTGCGATTGACATTTCACGAATTTCAGATGCTTTCATTTTCTTTCTCCATTAAATTATTCTACATAGTCTCTACGTACCACGAACTTTGTGGTTACAGGGAGTTTCTGAGCTCCGAGGCGAAGTGCCTCCTTTGCGATCTCGAGAGATACGCCCTCAGCTTCAATAAGGATACGGCCTGGGGTTACAGGGCATACGAATCCCTCCGGACTACCCTTACCTTTACCCATTCGCACTTCGGCAGGCTTCTTAGTGTAAGGCTTGTCAGGGAAGATTCTGATCCAGATCTTACCCTCACGCTTCATGTAACGTGAAACAGCCTGACGTGCAGCCTCGATCTGACGGCCAGTGAGCCAGCAGTTTTCCAAGGTCTTGATACCGAAAGAGCCAAATGCAAGCTGGTTTCCTCTCTGAGAGAGACCTTTCATGCGGCCTTTCTGCTGCCTTCTGAATTTAGTTTTCTTTGGTTGTAACATTTTTCTATTACTTTTAATTAAAAATTTCCGTAATAATCCTAAGTAATTGAGTATCAGCTGGTTGGGCGGAGTGGTCCTCAATTATTGGGTTGCAAAGGTAGTAAAAATTTTTGAAATACAAATAATATTTCAGTTTTTTTACAACATTTTCGACCGAATTTTTAATAGGTTAAATCACGCATTTTCATGCAGTTACAAAGGTGGTTGAAAACTTATTGTCCGCATTTTCGACATCAGGCATTTTTGCAATTTTATAGTTTGGCATAAGGTCGTTCGACACCTCAAAAAAGAGCATTATCAAAGATTTTATTAAATTTGCCAAATGTCATTCTCAAGCAGACATATCATATCTCTGGTGGCAGCATTGGTCCTCGTGACAGGTGCTGCACATGATGGACATGCCCAAAAGTGGAGAACAAACAAGAGCAAGAAGAATCAGGAGACCGTTTCAGTGCAGGAGGTAAGACCAGATCCCGAAAAGAGAAAGGAATTCCTTCCGTTCTTCGTAGAAGGAGAAGACACGGTCTATTACGATACTCTGGAGGCCTCCAAGATATATTCACGTCTTCCGAAGCAGAAGGGACGCGAATGGAGAAAGTATTACAGACTCGTACACAACTTCAGCAAGGCCTATCCTTATGCTCTGGTTGCCAGAAAGCTCGTTCACGAGGCGGACAGCACCATTGCAGCGGACAAGCTCAAAGGAGCCAAAAGAGACAAGTATGTGAATCAGGTCCAGGAGGAACTCTTTGATGTGTTTGAAGGACAGATGAGAAAACTGACCGTGAGCCAGGGTGCCCTTATAATGAAACTGGTTGACAGAGAAGTCGGAAAATCCTCTTATAATATTATAAAAGGATATAAAAGCGGCATTGCAGCAGGGTTCTGGCAAGGAATTGCAAAGATATTCGGTTCAGACCTGAAGAAGCCATATGATCCCGAGGGCGAAGATGCTTTGACCGAGGAACTCGTGATGATGTGGGAATCCGGAGATTTCGACATATTCTATTTCTCACTTTTCTGGCAGGACCCGCCAAAGATGCCGATTCCGGAAAAATATCTATAATACAGATATAGTCTCTCCATCAAAGCAGATGTATGGAGAAGAATTGATCCAGTCCTTCAAGACAAAAAAACGTGAGCCGGACGGCATTGACATGTCTACAGAGTCATGATAATGTCCAAAGATGAAAAAATCAACCTCATTTGAAGCCGAATATTCTTCAGCAAACTTATAAAGCGGTTCTTCAACACCCTTGAACACATATTGCTTGTTGTGAGCAAGACGGTTGTGGCGTGACCACCCGTTACCGAAGCTGAAGGCTATCCAAGGATGCAGCATGCTGAAAAGGATCTGAAGCATTCTGTTGTGAAATACACCACGAAGGAAACGATAGCCGAACGGGACCGGACCGAGACCGTCTCCATGACCAAGACAGAATTTCTTGCCTCCGATTTCAACGGGATACGGCTGCTCAAGACGCTTCATGCCCATCTCCTCAAAATAGCTGTAGGTCCAGATGTCATGATTTCCTTGAAAGAAATACACCCTCACACCCCTGTCCATCAAAGAGGTCAGGGCTGCAAAGACACGTATATAACCCTTAGGGACCACATCGCGGTACTCATACCAAAAATCCCATATGTCACCGAGCAGATACACAGCTTCGGTGTCATCGGGCAGTCCGTTCAGAAAGTCGACAAAACGACGTTCCCTGTCCGCAGGATCAGCGACCTGAAGACCAAGATGGACATCTGATACGAAATAGGTTTTCATTATGCGAAGATAAAGATTGCTGCAGCTGCAATCAGACAATAAAGGGCGAACCAGCTGAGCTTAGCCTTCTTGACAAGAGCTATCATAACCTTGCAGGCAAAGAATCCCGAAAGGAAGGCAGACACAAAACCGAGTACAAGCGGAAGAGCACCTACTGAAGATGCTCCGAACTCACCGCCTACAAGCTCCAGGAAAGTCTCTCCGAGAATAGGTACAAGAACCATCAGGAATGAGAACTGGGCCATCACCTCTCTCTTCACTCCGCAGATAAGACCGGTAGAAATGGTGGTTCCGGAGCGTGAAAGACCAGGAATTACTGCAAAGGCCTGTCCCAGACCGACTGCAAAGGCCTGCCAATATGAAATGCCGTTACGGTATGTGTTTGCAGGAAATATTGACTTCCTGCCTGGACGGGATGCGTAATCAGAGAAGAACAGGAGCATGGCTGTGACTACTAGAGCACAACCCACCACCATGATCGAACCGAAAAGCGACTCCACATGATCCTTGAGAAAAACTCCTACAACAAATACAGGAATCATGGAAACCACCATCTTCAGAAGGTAGTCTGTCTGGTCATTGCATTCCAGCACACATTTACCATCCTGCTTTGACACCTTGATACCTTTGATGCCGCAGAAAAAGCCTCTGAGAAGATCCCATATCTGCTTGCGGAACACAACTATGGTACTCAAAACTGTAGCCGCATGAACCATCGTTGTGAAAAGAAGATCATCTGTAGTCTCAACACCGAGAAGAGCCTTGCCGATCTCGAGGTGACCGCTGCTGCTCACAGGAAGAAACTCCGTCAGGCCCTGAATTAAGCCGAGGAGGACAGCTTCAAACCATTCCATATGTTATTTCCCCTTTTTATCCTTGAAAATACCCATGATAGCCACGATCTCAATGATGATACCGAGGATTATCACTGTAGGTGCCGCCACAAGACGGCGAAAATCGAACATCGCATAGTTGAACACTTCAGGATCCTCGGTTCCACCTCCCATCATGAGGATGTAGCCGGACACCATTACGAGAAGTCCTACAAGAAGAAATTTCAGTCCCTTAGGGGTTATCGCCATTTTTTCGTTCGGTTCCATATTCTAATAATAAAGTTCATCCTTCTTGAGAGCCACAAGCTTGTTAACTACAAACCATGTACTCACAAGACAGATAAGTATTCCACAAACCAGGACTATTCCCATGACTACAAGCAGAAGGTCCATCCTGAATATTCTGAAGAGCTGCTCGAGCTCATTTCTCATTACAAACAGCATCACGACAAGCACAATATTGGCAATCATCGCAGAAAAGACTCCTTGGAATGCCGACTGAACAAGGAAAGGAGCCCTGATGAATGATTTCGTTGCTCCCACCAGTTTCATCGTATGAATAGTGAAACGACGAGCAAAGACATTGAGCCTCACCGTATTGTTTATAAGGACAAAAGAAATGAAGAGAAGGAGTCCTATAAATACGGCAATGATTACAGATATCCTGCCAAGATTTGCATTGAGCGCATCCACAAGCGACTGCTGATAGACCACCTCATCCACAAGCGACGATTTTGCAATTTCCTTGCTGACCATAGCCAGGCTGTCCGCTGATACATATTCAGCCTTGAGAGTAACATCAACGGATACAGGTATCGGAGATGTCTCGAACACATCAAGAAAATCTTCTCCAAGCTGGTCGGCCAGTTCTCTCTGACCCTGTTCGCGTGAAATGAATGTCGTACTCTTGATATATCGCTCCTGCTCAAGGAGGTCACGGTATTCCAACGCATCGGCATCTGAAACATCCTGCTTCATGAGTACGGAAATCTGCATATTCTCCTTGAAATAGTCGGACACACCCCTCGCATTCACAAGGAGCATGCTCGCCACTCCTACAAGAAGAAGCACGAGGCTTATGCTTATGACCGAGGACAGATAGGCATTCGCTATCCTTCGGCGCATTATCTTATTATCCGTTTTGCCCATACATTAAGTCCAATCAACCGTCAAAGATAGCTAATTTCAAAAATATTTTGTATCTTTGTAAAGATTTTGTCATTAAAATTAACCATTATGGGTGAATCGGTCAAAAGAGTTCTGTTCGTCAATTCGGAGATGTTCCCTTATCTTCCGGAATCAGACATCGCAAACATAGGAAGATACCTTCCTCAGGGCATTCAGGAAAGAAAGAAGGAAATCCGTTCCTTCATGCCTCGATACGGCTGTATCAATGAAAGAAAGAATCAGCTTCACGAAGTAATACGCCTTTCCGGCATGAACATCGTGATCAGCGATGTGGACAGACCGCTTGTCATCAAGGTTGCATCCATTTCGGCTGCAAGAATGCAGGTATACTTCATTGACAATGAAGATTATTTCCACCGCAAGAGCGTCTACAAGGACGAGAACGGAGAATTCTTCGCAGACAACGGCGAAAGAGCAATATTCTTCGCACGCGGCGTCCTTGAGACCGTAAAGAAACTGAGATGGGCACCTGACGTGATCCATTGTCAGGGCTGGATATCACAGGTCCTCCCTCTTTATCTGAAGAAGGCTTATATTGACGACCCGATCTTCTCTAACAGCAAGATTGTACTTTCTCTATACAACGATGCACCTGAAACCTTTCCTGAAGACCTTAAGGAAAAGATGATCTTCGGCAATGTCAGCGAACAGGATGTGGAAATCCTCACAGAGACTACTGGCACAAATCTTGCGAAACTCGCCGCGTCATATTCGGACGGAATCATTCTCGGATCTGACGACGTACCTGAAGAAGTTACAGATTTCTGCAAGAATGCAGGTATTCCTGTAATGCCATATAATGCGGAAGCAATCCAGAATGGTTCGTACATAGAGGATTACAATAGTTTTTACGATAATTTATAATGAAATTGAACATCTTCGGCAGAGTAAGCCGCCTTGCGGCCATCGGTGCGATACTGCTAAGCTCTGCATCTTGCGTATATATCAATGAGTCTTTGGGAGGGAATCTCATTCCTACAGACCAGATGTGGGATGTGTACCACCCTGAAGCAATGGATATTACAGAAATCAGACTTCAGATGTCTGACAGCCTTTCCGGCTATAACACATCCAGATTCACATTCGGCGCAATCAACGACCCGTCTCTCGGCATCAGCATGAAGAGTACGAGTTTTACGCTCGTTCCCATAAACGACACACTGGATTTCGGAAAGAACACAAAACTCAGACAATTCCATTTCACAGCTGTCCGTGACACTCTTTCAACTGCAGCAGACAATCAGTTGAGGATTCTTCAGAATGTCTATGTAAGCGAATTGAAGAAACCGCTTGATTCGACAGTCCTTTATACGGGATCATTCATGGATCAGGCTACGAGAGAGAAATTCCTTGACCTCGAGAACAGGATTACAGAAGGCATCCCTGTATATGACGGCGGTGATTCACTTTCATTCGACTTCAGCGAAGCGTATACAATGGAATTCATCGAGAGACTCAAGACAGTTCCTCTCGACAGCATGAACCTCTACCTTGAAAGAGTTCCGGGAATTTACATCACCACAGATGCTCCTTCAGGTCCAGGTGGAAGAATCAATATGTTCAATCTTCCGATCAGGACACGATCAGGATATATTACAGGCAATTATGCCGAGCTCAAGTTTACTGCAGAATATGACTACTCTGCAGAACCTGTAGACACTTCATTCCTCTTCTATTTCGGACCGGCAGATTTCAGAACTGAAGAAGAGGTGGAAAATGCAACCTTCCCTACTCAGTTCGCGTTCAACACAAGCGAACATGAGACATTTGGATCCTTTGCCGGAAACGGAATTGCAGCGACAGACAAGATAATTGTCGAAGGAGGCAGCGGAATCAAACCTGTAATAAAGGCATCAGGAATAAAGGATATCGTGGAAGCGCAGCTTACTGCGGCAGGAATAAAGGACTTCTCACAGGTTGTGATCAATAAGGCGACAATCATCCTTCCTTATGATGTGAACGGAAATTACTCATTGCTTGACAGATATCCTCAGATTCTCAGCCCTACTGTAAGACTCAGAAGTACAGAAGGAGGATATGTATCATATGCAGGTCTGACCGATTCAAGCATATCTACAGAAGATCAGGGTGACATCAACAGGTCGCTCAACATGTATTCTCCTGACATCAGTCATCACGTACAGGAAATCTTGAAGCTTGACAGAAGCAGTTCAGATTTCGCTGAAAAGATTGAGAATTACGACATCTGGTTCCTTATCATGTACAATGAGATACAGGAGGCAAGCAGTACAAATGACGACAGCTATCTGAACAGCCTTTACAACAATCTTGCATACAGCTCATACTATGGCAGCATGTATGATCCATATGGTTATGGCTACGGTTATGGCGGATATGGAGGATATGGCGGATACTATGGAGGCTACGGCGGATATGGATATGACAGCTATGGCTATGGCTACGGCAGCAATTATTACAATTACCTGTCAATGGCAGCTTACGCCAGCGGATACTATTCAAGTGGAGACAACACAACCTCATCCGTAGAACTTGACAAGGACAGATTCTATGCATGTACGCTTAATGGTCCTGAGTCTGCCGGAGCAAGACCTCAGCTGCAGATAACTTTCTCAGCACCTAAGACTGCAGAATAATCAGATATACACATAAATGAAACGGCCGATCTTCACAGACCGGCCGTTTTGTATTTCAGGAAAATGATTAGGCATTTACCTTCTCTTCGATGTACTTGATAGCATCGCCTACAGTAGTGATCTTGTCACCTGCGTCATCATCTGGAATTTCGATATCGAACTTCTTCTCGAAATCCATGATAAGCTCTACGATATCAAGTGAATCAGCACCGAGATCGTTTGTAAAGCTTGCTGTCTCAGTAACCTCAGAAGCATCTACGCCGAGTTTCTCAACGATGATTGCCTTTACGTCTTCTGCAATGTTTGCCATAACAGTTTAATTTTTAATTAATAATTAGTATCCTAATACACGTATTTTGCGATTAAAACTCTGCAAATTAAATAAAAAAAATCGAGAAAAGAAAATTTTGAGAAGAAAGAGCAGACCTACTCTTTGCTCAATCTGTTCCATACCCTCAAACCGTTCAGAGAGTTAAGCAGATAGAATACCCACATGATGACCATTACCGCGGCATGAGCCTCTCCTCTTGCCACACATACACACCACATCACTACACTTACGACATTGGTCACTATCCATAGAATCCATTGTTCCATAAACGCAAGAGCCATCAATGCCTGAGCTACTATACTCAGGACAGTCGTTGTGGAATCCTTCAACGGCTGAGGGTCACCAAAATATCCCAGAACATAAGAACCGGCAATCACAGCAGCTGCACATCCAACAAAGAGGACAGCTCTCTGCTTCCATGTGAATCTTCTGGCCTTGACCTCAACCCTGCCGCCACCAGTCTCTGCAGCAGATACAGCTGCTCCTCTCTTGCGCCACTGCCACCATCCGATGAACTGCATCGGCACATAATATAACGCATTCAGCGCAGCGTCACCATAGAGAGATGCCTTGTATGAAATATATGCATACATCGAAACATTCACCAGTCCGAACAGGTAATTCCATATACTTCCTTTAGCCACAAGTACTACGCACAGCACACCCGCAATACCGGCAACCGAACCAACAATGTCAACATTTCCTGAAAGGAGTGTATAAATGATATTCGATGCGACGACTCCCACTATAAGGAACCAGTCGTAAAGGGATAATACTTTATTCTTCATAGGTTATCTGTCTGTATCGTTCAATGCATTCAGTATCTTTTCTGCAAGAGATCTTCCTACCATCTCAGTAAGTTCTTCCAAAGAAGCGGAGGCAATACGCGAAACGCTGCCGAAACGCAGCAGAAGACGTTGTTCTGTCTTTTCTCCAATACCTTTGATACTTGTGAGAGCCGATTCGACCTGAGACTTGCTTCTAAGGTTGCGGTGGAAAGTTATACCGAACCTATGAGCTTCGTCACGGATCTGCTGCAGAACTTTAAGTGCCGGTGAATTCCTGTCAATGAACATCGGGTAGGGATCTCCCACACGATATACCTCTTCCATTCTTTCAGCCAGAGCAATCAATGTCACCTTTCCTATCAGTCCCAATTCAGACAGAGCTTCATAGGCAAATGCAAGCTGCCCCTTTCCACCGTCGATTACTATCAGCTGTGGCAGATCATCAGGATTTTCCTCAAGCATTCTCGAGTAGCGGCGGTTGACAACTTCCTTCATCGTAGCATAGTCATTTGCTCCGACCACTGTCTTTACCTTGAAGTTACGGTAATCCTTCTTTGAAGGCACTGCATTACGGAATACAACACAGGCTGATACAGGATTTGTACCCTGGATATTGGAGTTGTCAAAGCACTCTATGTGAGTCGGTAATTCCTTCATTCCCAACTGCTTCCGAAGGGACTCCATCACCATGTTCCTATAACTGTCCGGATCCGTATGCTCCCTCTGAAGAAGTGCATTCAGCTGCATTTCCTTTGCATTTCTTGCACTGAGTTCAAGAAGCGCCAGCTTGTCCCCACGGACAGGTATCCTGAACTCCACACCTTCCGGCTCTATATCAGGCTTGAACGGTACGACAACCTCATCCGACAGATCACCGAATTTGGACTGGACTTCACCAATAAATGTAGCAAGCACAGATTCGGGAGCCTCTTCGATCATCATCCTGAATCCTAGATTGAGCGACTGTATCACTGCTCCTCCTCTTACCCTCATGAAGTTACCATAAGCTTCACCTGCATCGATAATGAGAGAGAACACATCCACGTCACCGACAGTGGCATTCATGATGACTGACTTGCTATAATGCTGCTCGAGCGAAAGCATCTTCTCCTTATACACCTGAGCCTGTTCGAAGTCCATATTCTCAGCTGCTTCCTGCATGAGAGTCTTATAATGCCTTATCACCTCTCTGCCGCCACCTTTAAGCAGGCTTACGATCTCCTCGATGTTCTCATTATATTCCTTCTGAGAAATCCCGCCCACACAGCACCCTTTACATTTACCTATATGGAAATTCAGACATGGACGGTACTTCTTCCGGAGAATAGCCTCAGAGGTTATCTTCAGATTGCATGTACGTAAAGGATAAATGCTATGAAAGAACTCCACAAGATTACGGGCATGCACCACGCTGCTGTATGGACCGAAATAACGGGAACCGTTCTTCACCATCTTGCGGGTAAGGAAGACCTTCGGAAAATCATCAGCACTTACGCATATCCACGGATAGGTTTTCGAATCTTTCAAAAGAATATTGTAGCGCGGCTTGAACTGCTTGATGAGGTTATTCTCGAGAAGCAGTGCATCGGCCTCTGACTCTACGACAGTGTACTCGGCATCAGCTATCTTTGATACCATTACAGCCGTCTTGCGGGTAAGTCGTTCAGCTGGGACAAAATACTGCGCAACTCTCTTGTGCAGGTCTTTTGCCTTACCTACATATATGACATTCCCCTCAGAGTCATAGTAACGATAGACTCCGGGGGAATGTGGAAATAATTTTATTTTCTGTCTGATATCCATTAAAGATACTTGGCGATCTCAGCCTCGATATCGTGTCCGCGAAGATCACGTGCGAGGATTGTGCCATCAGGGCCGATGAGCATGAGATGTGGAATTCCCTCAACGCCGTAAATGTCTGTAGGAACAGAACCGCAGTTGTTGATATGGAGCCAGTTCATTCCAAGTTCGCCAGCTGTGTCGATTGACACCTTCTGACTTTCACGCTCCCATACTGCAAGGCTGAGAACATCGAAATCCTTACCATGGAACTTGTCATATGCAGCCTTGATATAAGGAACCTCACGCTTGCATGGACCACACCATGGTGCCCAGAAGTCAACAAGAATATATTTGCCCTTACCTACATAGTCTGAGAACTTCACTTCTTTGTAGATAGGCTGAGGGTCCATGCTTCTTGTATGACCGATAACGCTCTGGACTGTGAAATCTGTGAACATCTTGCCAGGTGCAGTATTGACACGTGATGAAATTGCGTTCTTCATACCCTGTACATAGCTATGGTTCTGAAGCTCAGGAACAAGGAGATCGATAAGCGGAAGAAGCTCAGCCATCTCGTCGCTCTCGCTCACACCACGAAGACACTGAAGAGCAAAAAGAGCTGTAAAGTTATCTGCATTTGCCACGAGAGCATTCTTGTTGTGCTCCTTATATTCAGTCATGAACTCATCATAGAATGCCTCAAGTGCTGCATTCTTCTCCTCGTCGTTCATAAGGGAATCAGTCATGACCTTCATCTGTCCGTCAGCGTACTCTGAGCCATAAGCCTCTTCAGCTGAATTGAAAGCATTCAGCTTCTCCTGTGCAGAAATCTTAGGATATTTTGATGTAACTATAGTCTCTGCATCAAGAACAACGGTAAGAGGAGTACCGTCTGCAATGAAGTTGGCACCATAATTCGCTGCGCTTACTGAAGCGATTGCAGTAAGGTTTGTAGGCACCTCAACCGAGAATTTGCCGTCAACAACAGGAACGAGTGTGTCAACCACCTGGCCTACTGTCACATTTACTTCTGTTACACCCTCCGGTACAACTGTACCGCTTACAACAGTGACATCAGATACCTTTGCACAAGATGCCACAAGTGCGGCAGCGAATGCCGCAAGCATGATTGATTTGATCTTCATATTCATTTCGTTTTATAATTTTCAAGCTTAAAAGTAATTGTCCAAAGATAATAATTTTTTAAGACATAAAAAAAGGATGGCCGTATGACCATCCTTTCTGTATAGATTGAGTAACAATTACTTGTTGTCTCTGCGACCGCCACGGCCACCACGACGACGCTCGCCGCCACGACCACCACGGTTGTTGTTGCCAGCTGCCTGCTGAGCCTGTGCTGCCATACCAGCGTTAGGAGAGAGATCCTTCTTTCCGTAAACCTCACCGTTGCAGATCCATACCTTGATACCGAGAACGCCTACCTTGGTGTGAGCCTCAGCGAGTGCGTAGTCGATGTCAGCACGGAATGTGTGGAGTGGTGTACGACCTTCCTTGATCATCTCGCTTCTTGCCATCTCGGCACCGCCAAGACGACCGCTGATCTGAACCTTGATACCCTCTGCACCAACACGCATTGCAGTTGCAATAGCCATCTTGATAGCACGACGATATGATACACGACCCTCGATCTGACGAGCGATAGAGTCAGCTACGATGTGTGCGTCAACCTCAGGCTTCTTAACCTCAAAGATGTTGATCTGAACATCCTTCTTGGTTACCTTCTTGAGCTCCTCCTTGAGGAGGTCAACTGCCTGGCCGCCCTTACCGATGATAACACCTGGTCTTGCAGCGTGGATTGTCACAGTGATGAGCTTAAGAGTTCTCTCGATAACGATCTTAGAGAGAGATGCCTTTGCGAGACGGCTTGAGAGATACTTACGGATCTCGAAGTCCTCTGCGATCTTCTCTGCGTAGTTACCACCTACCCAGTTAGAGTCCCAACCACGGGTGATACCGATTCTGTTGCTAATTGGATTAGTCTTCTGTCCCATGATTATGCCTCCTTAACTGCTGCTGGTTTAACATCGAGGATAACAGTCACGTGGTTAGAACGCTTGCGGATACGACCTGCGCGACCCTGTGGGCAAGGACGGATTCTCTTGAGAGTGCGTCCCTCGTCTACCATGATTGTCTTAACGATAACGTTACCGTTCTCCAACTCTTTTACATTATCCTGGTTCTTAGCCTCCCAGTTAGCAACTGCGCTACGGAGAAGCTTCTCCAAGTCGATAGAAGCGTGCTTCTTCGAAAATCTGAGGATATCGAGTGCACGGTTCACCTCTACGCCACGGATGATGTCTGCAACGAGACGCATCTTGCGAGGTGATGTAGGTACATCATTCAGCTTTGCGATAGCTGTCTGCTGTTTAGCTGCCTTAAGCTTCTCAGCCATTAATCTTTTACGAGCTCCCATAATTACTTCTTCATTTTAAAATTACTTACGATTGCCCGAATGGCCTTTGAATGTTCTTGTCGGCGCAAACTCTCCGAGCTTGTGACCCACCATGTTCTCAGTAACATAAACAGGAATAAACTTATTTCCATTATGAACTGCGATAGTGTGACCTACAAAGTCAGGAGAAATCATGCTCGCGCGTGACCAAGTCTTGACAACCTCTTTCTTCATGCTACCCTCATTCATAGC
>JAFZGK010000083.1 GCA_017555445.1 Bacteroidales bacterium | reverse complement strand
CTGAACAATTGGTGCGGTAGTTCAGCTGGTTAGAATACCGGCCTGTCACGCCGGGGGTCGCGGGTTCGAGTCCCGTCCGCACCGCAACAGGGAGCATAGCTCAGTTGGTTTAGAGCATCTGCCTTACAAGCAGAGGGTCGGGGGTTCGACTCCCTCTGCTCCCACAACAAATTTAATGCGGAAGTAGCTCAGTTGGTAGAGCACAACCTTGCCAAGGTTGGGGTCGCGAGTTCGAGCCTCGTCTTCCGCTCCAAACGCTCGGTTCGTATAACGGTTAGTACTCAAGATTCTCAATCTTGCAATAGGGGTTCGATTCCCCTACCGAGTACCAAAGTTCTTTTATTATGCGGAAGTAGCTCAGTCGGTAGAGCATCAGCCTTCCAAGCTGAGGGTCGCGGGTTCGAACCTCGTCTTCCGCTCTAAAGGTTCACAATTATGTGGACCTTTTTTCGTATACTTATTCTCATCCACTTATAGGTAACGGCATACAAAAAGCTGCATTGAGGAAGGAGCTTGATGAAGTCCTTGCGCTCAGATGCAAATTTCCATTCAGCAGCAGCCTTAGCTTGCTCACGGCCTTTAGACGGGAGAGATTCACAAGATAAGTTATACCTGTTTTTTCTGTTTCCCCATCTCGTTTTAGGCTCGTCACTGCAAATTTAGTCGTTTTGTAGACTTCTTTTGCAGTACGCTCAAGTCCTATACTAAATTTGCATAGCTCAGATATATTGCATAATTTTGCTTGACAATACGTCGGTATTGTATTCTCTGGTTCGCCATCCACGATCAAATGGCCACAACATTATCATCAATTTGTGGAACCTCTAATTCATTTGATCATGGAGAAGACAAGAACTTCTTTGGATGAATTCATCCATACACATCCAACACTTGCGGCTCAAGCCGAACAATACGCACAAGAAACAATTCAGGACCCTGAAAGCCATGAAGACGCTGTCAGGTCATGCTTCGTTGATTTCATGGAAGGAGCACGAGCTGCTCTAGTTTCAACGTCTAAAGTATCCTAAGAAGTCATGATCAAACCAAGACTTCTTATCTTGCCGGACATACACGGCAGGCGCTTTCATTGCAAGGCATTGAAAGAAGCAGTTGACAACTGCATTGACATCATATGTCTCGGAGATTATCTTGACCCATACTGGGGCGACGAGCTGCATGAAAACGGGGTCTTTGCTCCACTTCAGGAACTGGTTCAAATCAAGAAGGATAATCCCGAGCACGTCCATCTGCTCATCGGCAATCACGACAGCAGCTACATCTTCGACAGGGAAATGTGCCGGTGCAGATATGACTATAAAAACGCACCTCTGTATAGTAATTTCTTCCGGGAGAACGGCGACCTCTTCGAACTGGCGTGCCTTATGGATATAACCGGCAAACGTTTCCTGTTCTCTCATGCCGGCATAACTAAGAGATGGTTGGATAGCAACAAAGATTACTTTGGGGAAGACATCAGTTCACCTGCAAAGGTCATCAAGATGCTTGATAACGGATACAGGAATTTCGTTAAGGATCCAACACAGGACGCAGTATGGACTCCCCTTGCTTATATCGGAAGGGCACGAGGTGGATGGCATTGGAGCGGAAGCAGTATCTGGGCTGATGTCTGCGAGCACATGCAACCCGACGCTTCTCCTTGGGGCGATGATGTCATACAGATTTTCGGACACACCCAGCAGGATCTGCATCCTGTCAGGATTGACGAGAGAGCCTACTGCCTAGACTGCAGGCAGCCATTCTACATCGATGAAGATGGAGTCTTGATGTCCTACTATAACGACAAGCCAATCGAAGCAATAAATCTTCTCACACTTTGGGGCAGGCGTCCTCAGGGTTAATCGATTAAAGGACAAACAGCATTCATAAAAATACTTATATGAAGGAAAAGGGCGGAAACATATTTCTGAATGTACAGACCGTACCGGCGTTTGATTCGATAACCTATAGCGAGCACACCGCTTATACGGTGTTCACTTTACGCAATGGGGAGATATACGCAGCATCCGGATGGACACTGCGTGATGCGTTAGACCTATATGAGAAGCTGTACAAGGTTGACAGGGCCAGCATCAAGCTGAGGCGTCCCTTCCGACCTCAGCCACTTTATATGCCGGCTAAAACCACTCACTTGTCATCATTCTAGTCCCCCTTCTTCATGCACATGCTAAACATCACCCCCTTCTTAAGGAACATTTAGAATTATGAAGAGATTAACATTACCAGACATCTGGGCTTTACTTCGCGGAAAAACTCATAGCGAATACCGGCTCAGAGACAAAGCTGAAGAGTTCATATGGGAGATCCACAGAAAGCTTAGCATCTTTGAACCGTGCGGAGACGATGACCAGAGGTCCTTATGGATTGAGGTTCCACGCGGCAATATCACTGACTGGATGACTTTCAGTGATGCAAAGAAATTCGATATCGCAAGTACACTCGAGGAATATGAGCGAGAGTGGAAGCAATTGTACCCAAGCGAGAGCGAATGGTTCAGAATCACGACTTGTGTATATGAAGGAAACGTATTTTTCTACATTACTGACGGGGCGCACGAGTTTGCCAGCTACAGAGGAGACAATCATGGCTGTGGAATATATCCCGATGCCTTTGAATCCCTTGAGAGACTACTAAAGGAGATTGATTCGCTGACGAAGAGGATACAGCATGACACTGATGCTTACAACGCATATGTGGAGGCGAATCTACCAAAGCAGATAAGAACTGGCCGAATATCAAGGAAAGACCTTTATAGGATATTGCCGTGGAAGAGACCGGAGCTTGATGATAAGGAGGATATCATAAGGATGCTTCAGGAGTGTAGGACCTACTGCGGCAAGCCATTGGACGAGATGACCATCAGGAGTTTCTGCAAGTATTATAGAATCGCATATGAAGTATATCACACATCTGACCCAGAGGATAAAGAGTCCGATGACACTCTAGATGATGTTGACTTTTACAAGAAGTGGCATTTTCAGCAAATTCCTAAAGATCTGGATTACGACTCTGTAGAAGACTTCAAAAAGTTCAAGTATGACCACTATGGCGAACTAGGGTTCTCCAGAACAGATATCATTGCAGACAACCGCACTATACCAGGGAAGTGGGTGATAAGGATTTCGATAAGTTACTCTGCGTGTATCTGGAGCGGGCTGAAGATAGCCCATGCGTTATATAACGCTGGTGCACCTCTGCATATCGAAGAAGCAGACAGGCTGATTGCAGCGGTACAGGAGAGCGACAATGTACGCCTTACAAGTCGCACTTTCCATAATTACCTTAACAGCCAAAACGAGACCAGCGTATACACTCTCCCATGGGAGTTTCAATGCGACCATAAGGAATTTGGAGTTACTCGCGAGCAGTTACACGATCTGATTAGTTGTTCGGAGTGGTTGCCGGAAACAAAACTTAAAATCCAGCAAAAAGTACCACTGGAATCGCCCCTGTATGATTTGATACGTGATGAGGTAACAGAACCGATGTTTCTGTATGATATCCGTATGAAGATGTGGAAGGATCATGACTGCTATGTCGACACCTATCATCATTCGGAGTTTGAGAAGAACGGATATTCGCTTGAAATAAGAGGATTGAACACCCAGCAAGTGTATGAGACTTGGTCAGAAGCAATGACTACAGGATTGTTGAAAGTGATAGAAAGCAGAAGAAATAAAAGATAAATGATTGCTTTATGAATAACGATGTTGTGATTTATCAGTCCGCTGACGGACTTGTCAAAATGGAGGCGATAGTTGATGCTTCTAATGAAACTATCTGGGCTACGCAGAAGGCGATGGCTGAGCTGTTTGGGATAGATTTGTCTGGAGTGTCGAGGCATATTTCCAACATATATGATGTCGGAGAGCTCGAACGTGATACGACACTTGCAAAATTTGCAACTCTCGTACAGAGTGGCTTCAGAGGCACAATTTCAAAGGAAATTGAGTACTATAATCTGGATGTCATAATAGCTGTGGGTTATCGTATAAATTCCGTAAAAGCAACTGCTTTCAGAAAGTGGGCGACCTCTATCTTGAAGCAATACATGCTTAAAGGCTACGTTGTGAATCATAATGCTGTTTCAGAGCAGAAGTATGAAGACCTGAAGCGTGCACTGGGATTGTTGGAAAATGTCTTCGGTCAAAACCTGATTATGGCTGAACAACAGGCGAAAGAGTTGTTTGCTGTCGTAAAGGACTATACTTATGCGCTGGACACCCTGGATGCATACGACTATCAGAGCCTTGAAATATCTGACACCACCCTTCATGAAAAGTTCCGTGCAACATATGAGAGTGCAATGGAGGCAATTCAAAGTCTGAAGGAAAAGTTCAAGGAGAGTCAGTTGTTCGGTGTTGAGAAAGATAAGTCTTTCCATAGCAGCATAGGTCAGATATATCAGACCTGGGATGGTCAGGAACTCTATCCAAGCGTAGAGGAAAAGGCTGCGATGCTTCTATATCTCGTCGTGAAGAACCATTCTTTCGTCGATGGCAACAAGAGAATAGCAGCTACCCTGTTCCTCTGGTTCCTGCAGAATAACGGCATTCTCTATCGTCCTGATGGTACTAAGAGAATCGCTGACGGAACTCTTGTAGCATTGACCCTGATGATTGCAGAAAGCCGAATGGATGAGATGGATATCCTTGTCAAGGTGGTCGTGAATCTTATTAACAGAAAACAGTGACATTATGCAAGATGAATTTGAGAAGGAAATACATGGCCTGGCGCAACAGATTAAAGGTATCCATGATATGGCAGTGGCTGTTTATACGCCTCTGGTGGACGATATTTGCAGCAGGGTTGCACCGATGAAGGATGTCGAATGGCTTCTGGATTATATGTTCGGTTTTGCTGGAGATGAACGAATGCTGTTGTTATACAAGAGGGTATGCCGTCATTATTGGGAAGTGTATCCGGAAATGGTTGCGTGGCATATCATGGAATATCGAAAGGAATATGATCCGGAAAGCCTTTCGGGATATAAAGGTGAGGATAATCAAGATGAGTAGGTCGTATAAGAAACATGCTGTGACATCTTGTACGACTCCTGATTCGGAGAAGAATGACAAAAAGATAGCTCATAGAGTATTCAGGAAACGTGCAAAGAGAGCGTTGATGAACAATAAATTATCTCTTTTGCCATTCCGAATGAGAGATGTTTCCAACATATGGTGCTTCGCTAAAGATGGGAAGGTAGCATGGGAGTACTTATCAAGTCGTTCTTTCTTTCGGCGTGTTGTTACGGATGATGCACTTCAGGACATAATTAAAAAAGCAAGGAGGAAATGAGAGTTTTTGAATACAACGAGGCAAAGCAGGTTGTAGTCTGCGGTGATATACATGGGGCTTTTGAAACCCTTGTGTATAGGACTAGTTTCCAGTATGCGATGACAGATACGGTGATAATAGTTGCTGGGGACTGCGGATTTGGGTTTGAGCGGCCTAATCATTATGTCAATCTGTATAATGGTCTTGCCAGCAGACTCAAGAAGGCGAACAATTGGATAGTATTTGTCAGGGGAAACCATGATGATCCGTCATACTTTCAGGATGAGAAGATCAGCTATGAGAGATTCCGATGCGTACCGGACTATTCTGTAATCAAAGCTTGTGGACTTGATATCCTCTGCGTAGGAGGAGGAGTCAGTATTGACAGGATGGCTCGTCAACGCGAGGCCGCCAGAAATGTCAGGAAAAAGACTGCCACATATTGGGCGGACGAAATGCCTGTCTTTGACGAGGAAAAGATTAAGGAGATAAGCGAATGGATGCTGATTGACACCGTGGTATCACACACGGCTCCTTCCTTCTGCCCTCTTCTTGACAAGAATGGCCTGAGAGGATGGGCCGCATACGATCCTCAGCTTCTTCACGACTGCGACATGGAGCGTACCACCATGGACAGAATATATCAATCCTTGAAGGAGAACGGGCATCCGGTGTACAATTGGTTCTATGGCCACTTTCATAAAAAGTGGACATGGAAGCATGAAGAGACCAACTTCAGGATGCTGGATATCATGGAGTTCGCAGTAGTGAGGACAATGAAAGACTATAATTTTTAATGTTCAATATCAACATGATAAAGACATATTGCAAGAATCCTCTGCTGACATCAGAGTTTAACAATCTCCCTAAGACCAGTAACTTGGAGATATCCATTGTGGATGACAAGAGTCTTGAGATAATAATGAGAATCAAGGACCTCCTATGCGCATTTGAGCCCATGGGCTACGACGGACTGCGCTATTTGTATATCGAAAGCGTCAGAGGAGAAATCGATGACTGGTGCACCTATGATGAGTTCCGCAGACAGAATGGCGGAAGGATGAAAGCTTGGAAGAAGGAATGGAGTTACCGTTACCCGAACAGCAAGCAATGGCACGAGGTGGGCATCCGGTATCACAATCAACTGGTATTTCTCTTCATTACCCGACGATATAGGGACAATGTCATCATCGGCAATACAAAAGACTGCTATACCCCTCGTGAGCAGGTTACTTCATATCGATATGATGTATCTGCCTTCCTAACCAAATTGGAGAAGTATCTCACCTCTGTTATAGAAACGATTACAGCGGATCCTGAAGGCTATATACGATACCTTGAGGATAATTTCCCTTACAGAATGCGCTCAGGCAAGATTGCCGCAAAGGACTGGTGCAGAATCACCAAGGAGAAGCTTTTAGTTATGGATGGAGAGACGTACTCCATAATACAGAAGGTCTCCAGGATGAAACCAGAGGCAGCATGCATGAAGCTTACCCTTAACGAATACATGAGGGTATGGAAGATCGCATATACCGCATTGCCTAGGCATCAGCACCTGAAGGATTCGTCACTTGCAGAAGTGTTCAGGCACTCTAGCAAAGGTGACCTGCGACTGATTAGGGGATATGATTGGGATTCAGAAGCGGACTTCCAAAAATGGGAGAATGAGAATTCACCATATCACTGCTATGATGTGTGCTATGCCCGAGTGCACCTGTTCGCTCAGTCCGTCAATGGCTCCAGATATCTCGAACTGGCCGCACATTATGAAGGTTGGATAGAGGAACTCATATGCATCGCCGTAGCCCTATATAAGGCGGGAGTTCCATTCGTACTCAGGGATGCAGACGAGCTCTTGACACTACATGATAAGAATGGTACGATAGTGATCACACCAGAATATCAGTATGGGAGATCTATCATAAAGAATCCAGATAGGCGCCTTCCCAGCATTGGCAAAAACGGCATTTCACAAAGACAGATGGACGAACTGATCTCCACTATACAGTGGGAGAGATTCCAAGAAGTGAAGCCAATAAAGAAATAAATACAAAACCCTGGTTCTCCATCCACGATCAAATGGACTTATACACATTAACACATTAAAAGAAGGAGGACTATGATCGACACATTTAATGATTATCCTTTGCTGATACCCGAGCTCAAGAAACCTATCGGAGAGCAATCCTTTTGCGACTACACCCTTGACAGCAAAAGTCTTGAGGTACTGTTCCGCATCGAAAAGGTGCTAAGCGTTTTAGAACCGATCGGCGCAGACGAATGCAGGCTCCTATATGTCGAAGCTATCCGCGGATCATTCGACCAGTGGTTGGAGATGACTGACGAGGCCACAGAAACAGACAGTGATATCGACAGTTTACAGGAGAGATGGCGTTACCTCTTTCCAGACGAAAAGGAATGGTTCGAGATCGGGGTAGCAAACTTTGAGAATCAGATCAGACTATATGTCACAGACATCTATGATAACACGTTTGTTTTTGCAAATACGCGGAACGTATACACTCCGAGGGAAGAGGACAACACAGAAAGATACGATTGGCACGGGCTCCTTATAAAGATTGAGAAATGCCTGCAAAGCGTCATACGGAAGATAATCGAGAACACGAAGAGCTATATGGATTACATTGAGAGGCACTATCCGTACGAGAAACGCAAAGGAACCATATCTATGAAGAAGTGGTGCAGCATTCTCGGACAACCTCTTACCCGTCTGGATGATGAGGATCTAGAGATTCTCAGAATTGTAAGCAGCGGGAATTTGCCATACTATGACGGGCCAATGACTCTCCGGGAGTATATGAAAGTATGGAAGGTCGCGTACTGTGGCATCAGTGACAACGAATCTCTGAAGGACGAATCGCCGGAAGAGGTGTTCACCAGATCCGCAAAGGGTCACACGGATGACGTTAACAGATACGATCCGGACAGCGAGAAGGACTTCATTCTGTGGTGCAAGAAGAACGCAGCATATCACTGCTTTGATGTGACATACGTCTGCGTACACCTATTCCCTGCCCCTAAAGCAGGAAGATGGAGGCCACAGCTCACCGCAGCCCATGAGTGGGCAATAGATGAGATGATGGCAGCCGCCAAGGCGCTGACATCTGAGGGCATACCATTCTCAATGCCACAGGCAAAAGACATCCTCCGCATGCACGAGATGAAAGGAAAGATCATCATTGATGCAGATTACGCAGACCGCTCCCGAATCGGAGAGACTGTTCGCAGATTGCCAGAAGCAGGCTACGATGGAGTCACGAAGAAACAGGTCAACGATCTCATCAAAGCCACCAGGTGGGACAAACTAAAGGAAGTGAAACTATTGACTACTGATAATAACTATGAATAAGATATATTTCACAGCAGACCTACACATAGGTCACCACAATATCCTCAAACACAATCCGGATCGCCCATTCTCGCAAGAGGATGACTGCACCGCACATGACGAATATATGATTGACCTCTGGAGATCAACCGTGGACAGGAAGGATATGATCTATATCCTTGGCGACCTGACATTCCTCAAGAGTGATGACGCCAGAAAGCTGCTTGAGAAGCTCCCTGGCAGGAAATATCTTATACAGGGGAACCATGATGGTTCTCTTCGGGCGTATGATAACTATTTCCAGACCGTCACTCAGATTCATGATATGGTCATCAAGCCTACGTTGTGCCCTTCTCTGCCGGAGAATCTGCATCTGACACTATGCCATTATCCGATGCTGACATGGAACCACAAGCCGAGAGGCTCGATCATGCTTCACGGCCACTGCCACGGCAAGCTTGATGAATATAATGCACAGACCAAGGACCTGAGGTTCGATGTAGGCTTTGACGGAGTTCTCGCAAAGAGATGCGGGGGATTCATACCAGCCGAAGCGATCTATGAGATAGCGAAGGAGAAGACCCAAGGACTGGCATTCGGTGAGTATGCCAGGAATAGTTATGATAAAGCTGTAAGATAAGCGTTATGGCAGGAATTGACAAGACATATACAAGCAGTTGGGAAGAGTACAGCTCGCTTGTGGAATGGTGTAAGGATAAATCGTTTATCTTGAAGAATGGTGATGCAATACGGCCAATCAAATACATCTATAAATGGGAGGAAGAGGATTTTGACGGAGAACGCGAAATTCCCGTATGGAATACTCCAACATATCTTGACATATGGTTGATCAGGAATTGTCCTATAGAGTTCATTCAGGAAAGATTGAAGGAGCAGTATGGAGGCGGATGGTCAAAAACAGCATTTACTGAACACAACGATGATGATATGTATTATAAGATACTGACACATACTTCTCCATACGACACTTTTCAAAGAAATGGAAGTCACAGATTTTATGTCCATTACGTACTGAACAACAAATTCAAAGATGATGACCTTGTTTGGTGGATAGATATCAGGGGATGTGGATGGTGGTATAACGAGAAACATAAGATGTGGTACCATGACGACGAAGCGCTTCCGATCAGCAGTAGCTGTGCTCATTACCGAGGCAATATAAGCAAACGGAAGTTAGCGCGGATGATAAAACGATGGAACTTGCCCAAAGGTACTCAAGTACTATTTAAGGGTGATTATAAACGCCACATCCAAAAACAGTTTATAGTCACAATACGATGAGTTCTTCTCCCTTTTGTTATAAGCCTAACTCAGGAAAGTCTGCTGCCTTGAAAGGAAATGTATGCAGCTTTTGTGGCCGGAAAGGACGCTTCAGCTTAATGCATGGCCTGTCCACTTTATACAGCTTCTCATATAGGTCTAACGCATCACGCAGTGTCCATCCAGATGCTGTAGCGAGGCGGCCTCCATTGGTTGCAAAGACAGTATAGGCTGTGTGATCGCTATATGTGGTCACATCGAATGCCGGTACTGTCTGTACATTAAGAAGTATGTTTTCCATTCTTTCTGTCATTATGTAAAATTAGTTAAAACTTTTCAATTATGAAGATTCAATATGCGTCCGATCTGCATCTGGAGCTCTCGGACAACTCACGTCTGTTCAGTCATGATATTCCGCTCAAGGCTGTCGGCGATGTGCTGGTCCTGGCAGGTGACTGCGCCTACCTGAGAAACAAGGAAATGCCTTGCATGAAATTCTGGAAGTGGGCCTCGGAGAATTACCGCAAGGTGATGATAATCCCGGGTAATCACGAATACTATCACCTGGGTTGCATTACGGACTACGGTGATTCGTGGCATCGGGAGTTCCTCCCCAATGTCTCCTATCATCAGAATGAAGTCGTCCACATCGGTGATACAGACTTCATCTTGAGTACACTTTGGTCCTATATTGACCCCACTCAGGAGAATAATATCTTTTATGAGAATAAGCGAGAATACTCCCGTTCTTTAGACGGGAGATGAAAGCGCTAAAACTTTACTCCCGGATGTTTGTTTGAGTCAGTAACTTTGAGTAAATTTGTTTGTAATAAATTGAATAATAGTACCATGATGACATACGACTACACACTCTATCAGAGCAAGCGCAATCGCAAGATCGACGCTATGCTTCGTGAGTGCTGTTTCGTATGGAACCACGCCCTTGCGTTGCAGAAACGATTCTATCGTCTGTTCAAAGGATATGTTTCATGCTCGAGGATGAAGGCGTTCTTCGCCAAGCGCATCACTCGTCGTCTGCTCCACAGCCAGACCGTTCAGGAAGTGCTGGAGCGTCTTGATGAGGCCTATCAGCGATTCTTCAGGCATCTGGCCAAGCGACCGCCGAAGTTCCGCAAGGCAGAACATTTCCGCAGTTTCGTCTACAAGCAGGGCGGCTATAAACTGAACAGCAACGTCATCGTTCTGAACACAATCAAGCAGCATTTCCAGTTCTCGTACTCTCGTCCATACGAGGGCAAGATCAAGAATGTCCGCATTCGCAGGAACCCGTCTGGCAAGTACAGTCTGTTCCTAGTGACGGATGCTTCACCCGAACCCTACCGAAAGACACATGATGGTGCATCGGTCGGCATCGACTTCGGTCTGAAGCACTTCCTGACTCTCAGTGACGGAACTAAGATCGATTGCCCTCAGTTCTTGAAGAGCGACCTGCGAGAACTGCGCAAGCGTTCAAGACGACTGTCCAAATGTGAGAAAGGATCAAACCACCGCAAAGCAGCAAGATATTCTCTGACTCTGCTCCATGAGCAAATCACCAACCGCCGTGATGACTGGCAGTGGAAACTCGCCCATGACCTATGCAGGAAGTACGACATCCTCTGTATTGAGGATCTTAACCTCACTGGAATGTCCAGACTCTGGGGGCGCAAGGTTTCAGACCTCGGATGGGCTTCGTTCGTGCAGAAACTAGAATACGTTGCTACCAAATACGGCTGCGAAATGCGCATGGTTGGCCGGTTCTATGCTTCTAGCAAGACCTGTGGTTCGTGCCATCATGTCAATGAACTCTTGGGGCTTGGTGACCGTCAGTGGACGTGTCCGGAATGCGGAACGGTCCACGACAGGGACATCAATGCCGCCAACAATATCCTGAGGCAGGGCATTGCCTCATCTGGGAGCACCCGTAAGACGAAGGTCCGCCTTCGCAAGGTACGTTAGTACCGGAGATTCTCCCTGGCTTTAGCCGGGAGAGTATGTCAAAGCATGAATGACTTCAGACAGATCCGTTACAATGGATCCCAGTTCACGACAGATGATGTGATAGAAGAGCACCTCAAGTCTGTAGCGTTCATCCAAAGGAGCGTAGCAGAAAGCAATGCCGCACACAAAGTCGTAGTGACCCATCATCTGCCGACATTCATGGCTGTTGCTCCACGGCATAAAGGCAGTCCGATAGGCAGTGCCTTTGCCACTGAATTGAAGGATTATATTGCAGAGTCTGACATTGACCTATGGATCTATGGCCATTCCCACACGAATGTCGATACCATGATAGGAAACACTAGAATTGTCTGCAACCAGTTCGGCTATGTCGCACATGGAGAACACATGAATGGTTTTTCAGGTGACAAATACATCACGATTCCATAGAGACCCTGGGGAAGAAGTCAAACCAGTTAAATCAATGTACCACCTCACACAAGAAAAAATGGAAAACATTAAACAGTTGATATTGACACGACTCTCAGAGATAGAGTCCAGATATGATGTCAAAATCCTGCTAGCTGTCGAATCCGGCAGCAGGGCATGGGGCTTTGCATCCAAGGACAGCGACTATGATGTCAGATTCGTATATGTCCACAGAAAGGATTGGTACCTCAAGCTTGTAGAAGGCAGAGATGTCATTGAGGAGCTTGACCCGAACGGAGTGATGGACTTTGCCGGATGGGACCTAAAGAAGGCTCTCCTTCTGATGGGTAAGGGCAACTGCGCCTTTGCGGAATGGCTGAACTCACCTATAGTCTATTACAAGGATGATGAGTTCTTCCTGAGGGCAAGTCAGCTGAAGGATGAATACTTCCGGAAAGTTTCTGCCGTATACCACTACTATCATATGGCCATGAGCCACGACCGGAGATATCTAGAGAAACGGGGCTATGAACTGAAACGGTTTTTATACTTCCTCAGAGGCATCCTTGCATCACTTTGGGTAGTCCAAAAGGGATCATATCCACCGGTTCTATTCTGCGAACTGATCGAAAGTATGGTTCTGGATGAGAAGCTAAAAGAAGAGATTCATAAGCTGGTCTCTCTCAAGATGGAGGGCAGTGAAAACAATACAGTCCTCGTTAACAACGAACTGATTGATTTCGCTAGTTCGATAGCTGAACAAATAAAGTCCATGTTCGGATCATTCCCAAGTGATGAACCTCGAGACTATAAGAACCTAGACGAGTTCTTCATTAATGTTATTGATAGTCTTCCTGAGAAAGCCGCTGCCCATGAAAAGGCACAACTAGCTGTGGATAAGTTCTTTGCGGACAACAATATAGGCATTAAGGAAATAGAAGATATGCTTAATAGTGATAAAGAATAAATTACGCTAATTTTGGCAATTTTCTTGCTTTATTGCCATTTTTAACGTACTTTTGCAACAGAATGAAGATAGCAGATCTCATATTGGATTATGGATACTCTCATGACAGATATATCATGAGAAAGGACCTTGTGTCTTGGATTACTCAGGCACATCCTCAAATTTCAATTAGAAGCATCGATACAGCCATCAGGTCGCTAACTAAGGAGAATCGTCTAATCAGGACGGGATATGGCAATATGAAGATAACGGACGAAACGCCACGCTATATACCCATCATAAGTGATGAAATCAGAAGAATTCATGATGTTATTCATGAAAAGTTTCCTTACACAAGATTCTGCATCTGGCAGGTAAACACACTTTCTCACTTCATGCAACATGTCCCTAATGTAGACATCATCGTGCTAGAAACCGAGAAAATAGCTGCTGAGGCTATTTATGAGGACATCAGACAGGAAGGGTTCAGCAGAAAAACACTACTGCGTCCAAGTGCCAGAGAATGCGAGCTATACGCATCTGGAGAATCTTGCATCATCATCAGAGACCTTGTTACCGAATCACCTATCATAGAAACAGATGGCATCCCGATGGCTTCCCTTGAAAAGATATTGGTTGATGCTCAGATTTTGCCGGAACTCGAATTCGCACGAGGTTCAGAACTCTACTACATTTATGAGAACGCTTCCGAGATGTATGCAATCAACGCCAAGTCAATGCTGCGCTATGCTTCAAGAAGAGGGCGGAAAGATGAAACTGAAAAACTTATTAAATCAACGATGAAATGATTAATCCAATCAGCCGTACAAAAGAATGGATTCTGGCATCTTGCCATAAGAACAAAATAAAAGACCCTACCCTTTTGGAGAAGACCATCAGAGCCTTCTCGCTTTTAGAGGCTCTCGCAAAATCTGGGTGCCCATTCCTTTTTAAAGGAGGTTCAGCACTGATGTTGCAACTCGGGTGTACTCAGCGTCTGTCAGTAGACATCGACATAGTCTGTCCTCCGGGAACAGATGTCATAGCACATCTCACTCCATTTGCAGAAGAATATGGTTTTGGCGAAATCAGGCATACGGAAAGACAGTCAAGGAACAATGTTCCTAAGACTCATGCAAAATGTTTCTACCAGGTGTCTTATGTCACAAATACTGCACAGGAAAAGATTCTTCTTGACGTGCTGTTTGAAGATAATTGGTATTCAAAGGTTGAAAAACTTGCAATTGACAGTCCATTCCTTTCTATGGAAGGAGAACCATATTTCGTGAACCTCCCAAGCAAAGATGATTTGCTGGGTGACAAACTTACGGCCTTTGCTCCGAATACAACTGGTATCCCGTTCATTAAGAAAACAGTCAACCGCTTAGGTAAACCAGAGGAAAGGGATTGCTCAATGGAGATTATAAAGCAACTATTTGATGTCGCTTCTTTGTTCGACAGGATTGACGACCTAACAACCGTAAGAGAGACATTTGAAAAGATTGCTCCAATAGAGCTTGAGTACAGAGGCCTGAATAAGGATAATCTTGATGTAATTCTTGATGACGTATACAACACTGCAGAATTGATATGCACAGGGCTATACACAAACGACAAGAGTTTTGAGTACCAGCAACTTACCAAGGGCATAAAACGCATACAGAGCCTTATCATCAGCGAGAATTACAATCATTATTCTGCTATCGTAAACGCATCAAAGGCTGCATACCTTGCAATCCTCATAAAGAAAGGCATAAACGAAGTAAAACATTTCAGTCCTGACATTGATCTCAAAAATCAGAAAGTTGATTCCCCAATACATCCAGCTATCAACAAAATAAAAGCTATCAAACCGGAAGCATTCTTCTATTGGACAGAAATACAGAAACTAATATGCGAATAGAAATAACTCAGAGCCTGACCATCAAACCATGTCAGGCTCTAGTTTTTGGATATGCCCTCACTTTTTGATGTCAATAATGGTTCATCACACTAAATTTTGAGGGTCATTTACAGGCTCATTTACAGGGTCACTTACAGGGTTAAGCAATCTCAGCATCATTAAAAATGTTGCAAAGGTTAGCTTTTCCTGCTTTCCTTTGCAACATAAACACCGAATCTCATCAGATAGTCAACAGAAACTGATCAACATCTTCGAGAGATCCACTGACAAGATCAAAAAGTTTGTACATAAGCTCTGCTTCCTGCATTTCTGGAATATAGACCACTACCTTCTTACCGGCGCCTTTCATCCATCCTGCCTCAGTATGGGCACTACGGCCACAAGGAAGCACCAAAAGACACGTATCCGCCCAATTAAGGGCATCAAGGTCTGCCTGGAACTGACGCTCGGATGAAGGATGCTGAAGACCTTCCTTATATTCTTTGACTGTCCATTTCTCAAAGTCAGGATCTACATTCTTCCACATGAATGCTCCATGATTATGAGGAGGATTACGAAAATCGTAAACCTCATGACCATACTCACGGAGTTTCTTTACGACCTCAGGGAAATACAGGTTTCTCCAGCTGCTTGCTACGTATATCTTTGCCATATTATTACTTTCGATTCTTGCCACTTCCTCTATTCAGCACCTTTCTTTTCAAACATCTCGGTTAGGCCTTCGCGAACCCTAGCAATTACATCATCTACAGTAATTGCACGAGAAAGATCATATTCTATAGGATTCTGCTGTACAGAAAGGACAAATGTCTCATTCTTACCTCTATGGATGAGCACCGGATCCGTCTTTGCCATATCTAGATATTTTTTCATATTACTACGCAATTCAGTTGATCTAATTATCACCACACTTCATTCCTATTTCAACCTCTTTCCGTCAGAAAACGCGTTTCCGACCTTTTCTCCAAGGGCGACATACGAATGTGTCACCGGCTCATATGTGATGAGCTGCATCTTCTGGACATCAGGCTGACCTTCCTCGGTAAGATAGTTCTCATCCACGAGAATGTTCACCACTTCCGCTACGATATAGTATCCTTCCTCAGACTCATCGATCTTATGCTTGATGCGGCACTCAAGGGTCATAGGGAAATCTGTGAACACAGGAGCATTTACGTTCTCCGACTTCACTGCAGTCCATCCGGTCTTCTTCATCTTTTCGGGATCGTTCTTCGCGCTTACGATGCCCACAAAGTCAGAAGCCACCATTGTTTCCTTTGTGGCAAAGGCAACCGTAAACTCCGCACATCGGACTAGGTTCTCTGTGGTTGCATGAGCACCCATCGAAATCATGATCTCACCACGGTCCCACTGGCCTCCCCAAGCAGCGTTCATTGCATTAGGGGTTCCGTCTTCGTGATATGTTCCAATGATAAGCACCGGCTGCGGAAGCATCCACGGCTTTACTCCAAAACTCTTCATATGTCCGATTGATTTATCTGATATAATGAGGCATCTCTTCCGGGATGACCATTGATATTTCCACAAGACCTGCTACGATGCCATCTTCCTTCCATGCGGTTTGGTAGATCATCTTCTTCTGACCGTTCTTCTGAATGGTATAAGAGTTGGTCCCTCCTGTCTCCAAAAGCTTTGCGATAATAGCTCTCGAGTTCTCATTATGACAAGGTATCAGGCTCTTGCCGATGAGATCACCATGCTTTGCAAAGGTCTCCTTTGCCTTGTCATTCATATAGAGGATTACGCCTTCCTTATCGCATACAGTCACGGCGCAGTTCATTTCTTTTGCCCAATCTGGTATCATATATTAGTGTCGTTTTCGATTGCTACTTTAATGACTTTGTCCTCTCTATTCTCAAATAGCTTATATGCTTCATCGATTCGCGAAAGAGGGAAATAATGGGTTATGAGAGGCAATGTGTTAAGTTTCCTTTCCTTGATGAGAGAAAGAATTTCTTCACAATCACTGGCATCAACGCCACCGGTCTTGAAGGTAAGGTTCTTGCCGTACATATCAGGCAAAGGAAGAACCTGAGGCTTATCGTAGAGAGCCACTACAGTCACGATTCCGTTAGGTCTTGCCGCCTTCCATGCCATCTCGAAGGTATCCTCTCCACCTGCACAGTCGATAACCACGTCTGCGCCACCCCGTTCGAGAGCATTCTGGCAGTAATGAAGACAGATATTAGGACTTGCCACTTCTACACCAGGATAATGCAGAATGACAAATGCCCTACGGTGGCCGTTAGTCTCACTCACAATGACCATCTTCGGTTTCTTTAGGAGGACAGACTGAAGTACGCAGAGTCCGGTAGGACCGGCACCGATGATGAGCACGGTATCGTCCTCCTTGATTTCAGATATCTTCGCTGCCCAATACCCGGTAGCGAGTATGTCACCCACAAAGAGGGCTTCCCTGTCCTTCACTCCATCTGGAATCTTATTGAGTCCTTGATCCGCATACGGTACACGGACGTATTCCGCCTGGCCGCCATCGATACGGCAGCCAAGTGCCCATCCGCCGTTCGGATCGGTGCAGTTGTTCACGTAACCGTTCTTGCAAAAGAAACATTCTCCGCAGAATGTCTCCACATTGACAATGACACGATCTCCTACAGACACCTTCTTCACTTCAGCTCCCACCTGCTCTACGACACCAACCATCTCATGACCAAGAGTAATTCCAGGGACGGCACGCGGGACGTTGCCATGCTTGATATGCAGATCGCTGCTGCAAATGCTGGACATGGTCACACG
>JAFZGK010000082.1 GCA_017555445.1 Bacteroidales bacterium | reverse complement strand
GAGCAGATCCGTCAGTTCTCGCAGCTCACCTATCCTGCAAAGTTCGGTGGCGCTACAGGCAACATGAACGCACACAAGGTGACATACCCGGGCATCGACTGGATCAGCTTCGGCGACAAGTTCGTCGATTCACTCGGTCTCAAGAGATCGTTCCCTACAACTCAGATCGAACATTACGACAACCTCGCATCACTTTTCGACTGTCTCCGCAGAATCAACACCATCCTCATCGACTTCGCACGTGACATCTGGACATATATCTCAATGGAGTATTTCCGTCAGAAGGTAAAGGCCGGAGAGGTAGGATCATCAGCAATGCCTCACAAGGTAAACCCTATCGACTTCGAGAACGCAGAGGGCAACTTCGGAGTGGCAAACGCACTCTATACTCACCTTTCGATGAAGCTCCCTATCTCACGTCTCCAGCGTGACCTTACAGACTCGACTGTACTGAGAAACATCGGAATGCCACTTGCCCACTCGATCATTTCACTCAATTCACTTAAGAAGGGCCTCGGCAAGCTCATACTTAACGAGGACGCCATCCGCGCCGATCTTGAAAGGAACTGGGCAGTCGTAGCAGAGGCTATCCAGACCATCCTCCGTCGCGAGAACTACCCTAATCCATATGAGACATTGAAGGCTCTCACACGTACAGGTGCGGGAATCAATCATGATGTAATAGCTGATTTCATCGAGACTCTCGATGTTGCCGAGTCAGTGAAAGAGGAGCTAAGAGTGATCACTCCTTGGACTTACACAGGATTCTAAAAGACTATTTTTCAACAACATAGACATCTTCGCCTGGGACAGCAAAATGAAACTGCTCCCGGGCGAATTTTTCTAATGTATCCTTGTCGTTGCGAAGCATGTCGAGTCTTGTCGACATCTCGTCGTTGGTCTTCTGATAATATTCGATCTGCTTCTGCTGACGACGCACTTCCAGGCCGCTTTCGACCCATAAGATTATCGTATTGCCGGGACCGACAAACCACAGCACGAGAAAAACTATGGTAGTGATTGTCACAAACCATGCAAACTTACCATGCCTTCCCTTGAAGAGTTCCTTGAATTTACCCACGACGATAATTGTTTTTATAATTGAAAATATGGCCTCAGGCCCAAAGTCTCGACAAAATTAGTTAAATTTGAGAGATTTTTGTCAATAGAATCAAATATTAATCAATAAAAATAACTGAACATGAAACCAACACTTTTAGTACTTGCTGCCGGCATGGGCAGCCGTTACGGCGGACTCAAGCAGATGGACGGACTCGGTCCGAATGGTGAAACCATCATCGACTACTCTATCTATGACGCAGTAGAGGCTGGATTCGGAAAAGTCGTATACATCGTGAGAGAGTATTTCAAGGAGCAGATGGAGGCTGTCGTAAAGGAGAAGTACAGCAATGTGAAATGCATTGACGGTGAACCACTTGTATTCGAATTCGTAACTCAGGAGCTCCATAAGATTCCTGCTCAGTTCACCCTCAATCCAGAGCGTGAGAAGCCATGGGGAACCGGACATGCAGTTCTCATGGGAGCACCTGTAGTAAAGGAGCCTTTTGCTGTGATCAACGGTGATGACTACTACGGAAAGGATTCCTTCAGAGTACTTGCCGACTGGCTCAGGGCACACGAAGGAAAGACAGGCGAATACTGCCTCGTAGGATTCGAGCTCGAGAACACATTGTCTGAGTCAGGCGGAGTGTCAAGAGGAATATGTACAGCAGATGCAGAAGGCCCCCTCACAACAGTCGTTGAACACCACAAGATAGCACGCGCAGAGGACGGCAAGATCTACGGTGAGAACAGCGCGACAGGAGAAACTGTGGAACTCGACGGCAAGACTCCTTGCTCTATGAACATGTGGGGATTCACTCCTGACTATTTCGAGAAGAGCGGTGAGATCTTTGAGACCTTCCTTGAAAAGAACATCTCCGAGCTTAAGGCAGAGTACTACATCCCTTATGCTATCGACTGCATGATCAAGGACGGCACAGGCAGAACAGAAGTTCTCACAACACCGTCAAAGTGGTTCGGCGTGACATTCAAGGAAGACAGACCAGGCGTAGTAGCCAAGTTCCAGGAATTCGCTGACAACGGAGTATACCCTACCCCTCTCTACAAAAAGTAAAATCGTTAAACGGACTTGAACATGAAAAGGATAATCATTGCGCTTGCATCACTCGTTCTCTGCGTTTCGATGCACGCTCAGAAAAGTGCAGTCGACAAGATAGTCGACATGGCCTTGAACGACAATCACACAATGGAGCATCTCGATGTGCTCAGCAATCGTTTCGGTGGCCGTCTCGTCGGCTCTGACGCATACGAAAATGCAGCAGAGTGGGCTCTCGGACAGTTCCGCAGCTGGGGACTTGAAGCCCAGCTCGAGGAAGTTGGTGTAATGGGTGTAGGCTTCAACAGAGGTCCATGGTTCGGCCGCGTACTTGGCGGTGATCTGGGATTCTCCCACCTCTATTTCACCACTCCTTCGTACACCTCCGGCACTAAGGGTGTGCAGCGCGGACACGTAGTGCTCGAGCCTCGCACAATGGCTGCCTTCGAGCGAGTGAAAGGCGCACTCAAGGGAGCATGGGTACTCCTTGAATCTCCAAGTACAGGATGGGCTATCGATTCATCTGCCGAGGGAGACAAGAAACGCGAAGAGGCGCTCAAGGACAAGGAAAGCACAGAGCCATGCATCCTCTATCGTCAGATGGTGGAAGCAGGTGTACTTGGCTTCATCCAGTCCACTACAGTTCCTATCCGCACCCTCTATGACAAGGGTGTAGTGAAGAATCCTGAGATCACCTTCGAGACCCTTCCTACAGTTCCTGACATCAAGTTGGATGAAAGTCAGTTCAATGAGATAAAGAGGGCTGTAAGCGAACGCAGAGATGTATTCCTTGAGTTTGATATCCGCAATCACTTCAAGCCAGGTCCTGTGAAGTATCACAGCGTGGTGGCATGTATCAAGGGAAGCAAGTATCCTGAAGAAAGCGTTATCCTTTCAGGCCACCTTGACGCCTATGATGTAGCTACCGGCGGTGTGGACTGCGGTTCCGGCAGCTCTGCAGTAATGGAGGCAGCACGCATGATCGCCCTCTCAGGCGCCAAGCCTAAGCGCACAATGTACTTCATCCTTTTCGCAGCAGAGGAGTTCGGTCTTCTCGGAGCTGAGGCTTGGGTGAAGGCACATCCGGAAAAGCTTGACGGCATCTCGAACATGTTCAACCGCGACGGCGGTCCGCTCGCCTACACAAGCTTCAGCGTACCGGCAAGCCTTGTTGATGAATTCGAGAAGATCAGCGAACCTCTCCGCGAGGCATATCCTGACTTCGGATTCACAGTAAATGCAATGACTCCAAGACCACGTCCTACATCTACAGGAGGCACAGATGCGAGCGTATTCTCGACAAGAGGAGTTCCTACTGTAGGAATGCGTGAGACTGATGCAAAGGGCTATGACTTCCAGTACCGCGAGATCTGGCACACAGAGCGCGACACCTACACGGAAAGCATTCCAGAATACCAGGAACAGGCAGCTGCAGCTCTTGCCATCATCGGCCTCGGAACAGCCAACCTTGATGAAAAATTCCCTCGAAATGAGGTTTATACTGACTGATTATGAACAAAAGATTATTCAACGCATACTCATGGTACCTCCCAGGATTGGGAGGTATGCTGGGATTGTTTCTTATGTTCCTTCTTGGAGCAGTACTTGGAAACATTATAGCCCTTCCTCTCACCCTCATATTACCAGCAGATAGTGCTACAGATTGGGTTACTGTCATATCATACCCGATCATGTTCATTCCACCAATGCTTTATGCAAGAAAGAAAAGCAAGGAAGCATCTATCTTCAACAACGGACTTGCTGTAGACAATAATAATTTCGGACGTCTTGGCGGTTTTAAAATGGCACTTGTCGTATCCGGCATGACCATTGCGACTGCATTTGCGGCTGAACCCATATCTGCACTTCTTCCTGAAATGCCGGAATGGATTGAAGAACTATTGTCTGGACTTACCGGTGGAAGCGTTATTCTCTCATTCATCTCCGTATCGATCTTCGCACCATTCTTTGAGGAATGGCTTTGCAGAGGAGTCGTGCTCAGAGGTTTGCTTACAAAGATGCGCCCAGCTTCAGCAATAGCGGTTTCGGCCGTATTCTTTGCTGTGCTTCATATGAATCCTTGGCAGGCTATACCAGCATTCATTCTTGGTCTTGTATTCGGCTATGTATACTATAAGACAGGATCATTGAAGCTCACCATGCTCATGCACTTCGTAAACAACACCATGGCTCTTCTCCTGTCACGCGTCCCTGCCCTTGAAGAAGCTGAAACCTTCGCAGACATCATGAGCCCATGGGCATATGCATGTGTCATCGCAGCATGTGTAATCTTCCTTGCAGCAGCATTCATCACCCTCCGCGCAATCCCTATGCGTTCCGAGAATGCAACATCAAACTGCGACGAAGTCCCATCAATCTCAGTGGAATAACAATTTGTCATTTCGACCGAACGGAGCGAGCGGAGAAATCATCATTCAAGATGTCTCGTCTCCCGATGGTCGCTCGATATGACAATATCATACATCACAAAGAATAAAGCAAGCATCACCTAAAGTATAACTTATATACAGAATCGGGCGGCACTTTTCAATGTCGCCCGATTCTGTATATAGGCCTTGATATTATCTTCCGAAGCCGCCACCGAAGCCACCTCCAAAGCCGCCTGGAGGGCCGCTGAAGCCGCCTCTAGCACCTCCCATAGCGCCACCGCGCATTCCGCCTGGGCCTCTGCTGCCGCCACTACGACGACCGCCGAATGTACCGAAGCGATATGTGAACGAAAGAACTACATAACGACCGAGAGTGTTAGTACGTCTCTCCTGGTGGTAGTTGGATGTATCGCTTACTGAGAGGCTCTTTGCCTGATTGAGGAGGTCATAACCTCTGAGGGCGATTGTACAAGTGTTGTTAAGAAGAAGCTGAGTGATCTCTGCATTGAGGACGAACTCAGGATCCTGCTGTGTAGTATAACCGTTGTACCAGTTGTAACGACCGTTTCCGATAAGGTTCATTCCGAATGGAAGAGTCCAGTTGATCTCCATCGATACGTTATTGTTCCAAGTAGTGTTCTGGCTTGCAGACTGGATTGTGTACCATGATCTTGACATGTTGGTACGACCACTTGCAACAATCTCGATTACATCATTTCTATAAGTGAAACG
>JAFZGK010000081.1 GCA_017555445.1 Bacteroidales bacterium | reverse complement strand
TTTTTATTGCTTGTATTTAAACTTATACGAGCGGAGTACCTGTCATGGCAGCAGGCTGCTCGATACCCATGAGCTTGAGGATTGTAGGAGCTACGTCAGCGAGCTTGCCGTCCTTCACTTCCTTCACCTCGTCACCAGCGTTCACTACGATGAAAGGAACATCGTTGAGTGAGTGAGCTGTGTTAGGAGTACCGTCCTCGTTTACAGCGTAGTCAGCGTTTCCGTGGTCAGCTGTGATAAGGATAGTGTAACCCTGTGCCTTTGCAGCCTCTACAACCTTCTCTACGCAGCCGTCAACAGCGATGACTGCCTTGCGGATAGCCTCGTAAACGCCTGTGTGACCGATCATGTCACCGTTTGCAAAGTTGAGGATGATGAGGTCGTTCTTGCCTGTGTTGATTGCCTCAACGAGTTTCTCTGTAACCTCTGGCGCACTCATCTCAGGCTGGAGGTCATAAGTTGCAACCTTAGGAGAGTTCACAAGGATACGGTCCTCATTCTCGAAGAGAGCCTCTGCACCACCGTTGAAGAAGAATGTAACATGTGCATACTTCTCAGTCTCAGCGATACGGAGCTGGTTCTTGCCTGCCTTTGAAACCACCTCACCGAGAGTCTCCTGTACGTTCTCCTTGTCGAAAAGGATGTGTACTCCTGTGAATGATGCATCATATGGAGTAAGACAGCAGAAGTAGAGTGGGAGAGTGTGCATGCCGAACTCAGGCATATCCTGCTGTGTGAGGACAGCTGTGAGCTCACGTGCACGGTCGTTACGGAAGTTGAAGAAGATGACAGCGTCGCCTTCCTTGATTGTTGTAAGCGGCTGGCCGTCAGCTCCTGTTACAGCGATAGGCTTGATGAACTCATCTGTCACACCCTCGTCATATGAAGCCTGGATAGCCTCTGTTGCAGATGTTGCGTGTACGCCCTTGCCTTCAACGAGAAGGTCATAAGCTTCCTTCACGCGCTCCCATCTCTTGTCACGGTCCATAGCGTAGAAACGTCCACATACTGTAGCAACCTTGCCTGTTGACTGAGCCATTGCCGCCTCAAGACCCTCTACGAAGCCCTTTCCGCTCTTAGGGTCAGTGTCACGACCGTCCATGAAGCAGTGAACGAATACGTCCTCAAGACCATACTCCTTAGCTACGTTAAGGAACTCATATACATGCTCGAGTGAGCTATGTACGCCACCCATAGATGCAAGACCCATTAGGTGGAGCTGCTTGTTGTTAGCTTTTACATAGTCATATGCAGCCTTGATCTCAGCATTCTGGAGAAGCTTGTGCTCGCGGCATGCGATGTTGATCTTCACGAGGTCCTGGTAAACCACGCGACCTGCGCCAAGATTGAGGTGACCTACCTCAGAGTTACCCATCTGTCCCTCAGGAAGACCTACAGCCTCACCGCAAGCCTTGAGAGTCGACATAGGATAATTCTTGCGGAGACCTTCGATGTAAGGTGCTCCCTGTGTGTGGATGACATTAGACTCATCCTGTCTTCCCTCGCCCCATCCGTCGAGGATCATAAGTAGAACTTTCTTGTCCATTTTCTATATAGTATTTATTGTTTATCAATCTGAACCGCCTCGCGCGGCTTTGCCGCGCAAAGATACAATATTTGAACAACAATCTATATATTTGCAGAAAAGTTTGCAAAGTATGATAGCGGAATGCATTAAGGATATGGTCTCGATTGCAGAGACAGGCAGGTGGACATTGGAAGCTCAGGTGAGAGCCTATGACCTTTTCGACAGACTTTCTGACGGAGTGAATGTCTCAGATGAGGAAAAGGAGTCATATCTGAAGGTATATGGACAATGCTCTGAAAGGCTTGCCGATATCTTTGACGCACAGAGTCTGCAGGATGAGGCGCAGGCGCGCCTGAAGGTTCTAGAAGATGAGTTCAATGAGAGCAGATTCAAGGCTGCTGCCGCCGCATCCCTTCATGAATTTGCAAAGGATACGTTTGCAGAGTGGCAGACTGCAGGGGTCTTTATGCGCAAGAGACTTCTAAAGGACCTTAGGGAACGTGCCGGATTCCGTCTCGAAAGCCATAGGATCGGCAACTATGTCGCCAAGACATACGACCTTATGGAAGAAGCCCGCCGTGCCTATCAGAAGGCGCAGCAGGCTTGCTATACCAATAATATTTCTTATAAATGCTCTTCCATGTTCTATGGAAGAATCGCTGAACTTCTTTCCTGAAGTGACGTATTAGAACTCAAATGTCTCGATTTCGCCGGCGAATGAACTGATTGTTGCAGTAGCGTTCTCGAAATAGAATACGATAGTGTTGTCATCATCAGCCTTGTACATGCTCTTGAGTGAAGGGTTCATCTCGAGCATATAAGCTTTTGCTTCGATTCTCTCGTCAGGAATAAGGTTGCCACAGATGCGGATCCACTGGCCTGTTGCGGTGTTGTAGCAGCAGATCTCAGCCTTAGGATTGGCGATGAGCTGTTTGTACACGTTCTTTACCTTTCCTGTCTGGATGTAAAGCTTGCCCTCGAAGATGTCTGCTGTACCGAAAGCTCTTACATGTGCCTGTCCGTTTGTTTCAGCAGTAGCGAGATAATAAGTGCTGCCTGCCGCCTTGATGAACTGCTGTGCCTTGGCAGCGTTCTCTGGGTTTGGAGTAGTCTTCTTTTCCATAGATGTCTGGTTGTTGCATGATGTCATTGCGAATACGAGTGCGATTGACGCTGCAATGGCGAGAATTCTTTTCATAGTGTCTATTTTTTAAATTAATTCTGCCCAAAAATAGGAATTTATCTTTAAATTAGCAGAAAATAAACCACATCAGACATGAAAAAGATTATGCTTATGGCCCTTGTGGCCTTTTTTGCTGCCTTCAATGCGCAGGCACAGGAAGAAGAGTTCATGATTGACGGTTCAAAGGGAAAACTCTCTGCAGTGATCGTTAAGCCAGAACTCAAACCAGGTGAGAAATGTCCAATGGTAATGATGCTTCACGGATTCATGGGTAACAAGAATGGTGCTCTTGAGAAAGGCATGGCTGAAAAGCTCAAGGCAGCCGGCATCGCTTCAATCCGCTTTGACTTCAATGGTCATGGTAAGAGCGAAGGTCGTTTCCAGGACATGACAGTTCCTAACGAAATCGAAGATGCACACAAGGTATATGAATATGTGACTTCACTTCCATACGTATCTGATGTCGCTATCTCAGGCCACTCTCAGGGTGGCGTCGTGACTGCAATGACAGCAGCCGACCTCGGCGTTGACAAGGTTAAGTGCGTTGTTCTCATGGCTCCTGCAGCTGTTCTTCGTGATGATGCAATCCGCGGCAGCACAATGGGTGCACGTTACAATCCGCTCGATCCGCCTGAAGCAGTGACTCTCTTCGGTGACATCAAGCTCGGACGTGAGTACATCGTGACAGCATTCAGCCTTCCTATCTATGAGACAGCAGAAAAGTATACCGGTCCTGCATGTATCGTTCACGGAACAGGTGACACGACAGTACCTTACACTTATGGTGAGCGTTTCCATTATATATGGCCTTCAAGCGAGCTCCATATCATTCCTACAGCCGATCATGGTTTCTCAAGACATATGCCTGAGACTATCGAAATCACTACTAGCTTCCTCATCAAGAATCTGAAAAAATAATTCCATTATTTAATAGAACTTAACGAAACTATGTCGAAAGTGAAATTCTATCGAGAGGAACAGATCCCTCTTGAAATGCATAAAGTGCGTGTGGTGCAGAAGCTTACACTTCTGCCTGTAGAAGAAAGACTCAAGAAGATTCAGGAAGCCGGTAACAATACCTTCCTTCTTCAGAACAAGGACGTCTACATGGATATGCTGACTGATTCCGGTGTCAATGCGATGTCTGACAATCAGGTGGCTTCAATGGGACTTGCGGACGACTCGTATGCCGGTTCTGAGACGTTCAACAGAGTCAAGGATGCTATTTTTGAAGTGTTCGGCACAAGGAACGTGCTTCCTGCACACCAGGGACGAGCATGTGAAAACATTCTTGCAGAAGCTTATGTAAGGCCGGGAATGGTTGCTCTCATGAATTTCCATTTCACCACTACCAAGGCTCATGTCACAAGACTTGGGGGAGAGGTGATCGAACTTATTCAGAAGAAAGGACTTGTACCTCAGTCGGACGACCCTTTCAAGGGTGACATAGATTTGAACGAACTCAGGGCTACTATCGAGAAATATGGCCCGGAAAAGGTAGCATTCGTACGTGTCGAGGCAGGAACTAACCTTATCGGAGGTCAGCCTGTGTCTTTGGAGAATATGCTTGCCGTTGCTGACATCTGTCACGAATACGGTGTGAAGAGCGTTCTGGATGCATCACTCCTTCAGGATAACGTCTACTTCATGAAGACTCGTGAAGCTCAGTGCAAGTTCATGACCACCAAGCAGATATATCACCTTCTTGCAGACAAGATGGATATCATCTATTTCTCTGGAAGAAAGCTCGGTTTCTCACGTGGTGGAATCATAACTTCGCATAATGCGAAATACACCAATGAGATGATGGAATACATCCCTCTCTATGAAGGATTCCTCACTTATGGAGGTATGGAGGTGCGTTCGATGGAAGCGATGGCAGTGGGTCTCCTTGAATCACTCGATATGGAATATATCAGCCAGGGACCGGAGTTCATCAACTATCTTGTCAATGAACTTGACAAGTACGGTGTGCCTATGATCAAGCCGGCCGGTGGACTCGGAGCTCATATCAACTGCTCTGAATTTGTTCCGAATATCCCGCATGAACAATATCCAGCAGCCGCAGTAGCTACAGCAATCTATATCGCATCTGGTGTAAGAGGAATGGAGAGAGGTACACTCAGCGAGCAGCGAGAGGCTGACGGAAGCGAGCGTTTTGCAGAGCTGGAACTTCTCCGTCTTGCAATGCCGCGAAGAGTGTTCACATTGTCTCAGGTGAAATATTGCGCAGACAGAATCAAATGGCTCTATGACAACCGTCACCTCATCGGAGGACTCAGGTGGGTGGATGAGCCTAAGGTTCTCAGATTCTTCTTCGGACGTCTTACCGAGATAGGTTATTGGCAGGAAGAACTTGCCAAGAAATTCCGAGAGGATTTCGGAGAATCCCTTTAATCAGATAGAAGAGGCTGACCATTGCGGTCAGCCTCTGATTGTTTTTAGAATAAATCCTTTATCGCTATAAGTTTGATTCCCCTCTTTTCGATTTCCTTCATCACTTCCGGACTATTCAGAAGGTCTGTCACGCCCTGGCGGTCGACAGGAACATCCTCATATCCGATATGCATCACAGTCTCCATTTCCGAGTCGTTGTATGCAGGGTGGTCGAGGAAAAGGTATTTCTTGCCTTTCTCAAGCTTGTCGAGAGCCTTGATGAAGCTTGCAATCTTCTCTTCTGAAGTGGCTTTCGGACCGGCATAACTGATGCTTTCATAACCGAACTGCTGTGCTGAGCCAGCTCTGTCAATTGAAGGAAGTCCATATTCTGCAGCAAGCTTCTGGACAAGTTCGTTCACTTCCTGGCTGAATGCAGTGGAATACATATGACCGGATATGTGGCTGAGCTGAGGAATGTTCTTTTTCGCAAGCTCGATCTGTGCACGGAACTCCTTCTCGATCTCCTTGATGTCGAAGTTCTTCATATTCTCCATGACAGACTGTCCCGGATATGCCGCATTAGGGCCGAGCATAGGGAAGAAATAGCCGTTCTCGTCAATGAGAGTAGGGCAGTCTGTAAGTGGTCTCCATTTCACATTTTCCCACTCGCTGGTGATGGCAAGATGAACTCCTGCATCCAGTCCGGGATTTTCCTTGAGCATCTTTACGGCTTCCGGAAACCATGCTCCCACAACCAGTACTTCTGCAGACTTGGCAATACCGTTCTGGTAGGTGTCGATGCTTGCAACATTCACTGAGTGAAGTGCTCCCATATCGTCGATTCGGATCATAAGTTCCTGAGCCTGAACTGCTGCAGCAATGGACATGAATGCCGCGGCAATAATAAGTTTCATAGTCTTCATATCTGTATCTATTGAATGTACGAAGTTAATGAATTTTTTGATAATTGTCGAAATACGGCATCTACCTGGAAATTTATAGGAACTTTTTTATAAATTAGCACGTTGAAACCTAACCTGAACCACAATATGTCAGAGAAAAAAGTAAGACTTCGCAAGGTGATGCGTCCGATTGACGTGTGGGGCCTTGCACTTGGAGCTATCATCGGCTGGGGATGCTTTGTGCTCCCTGGTACAGCTTTTCTTCCAAAGGCAGGTCCTGCCGGAACTGCTTTGGGAATGCTTATCGGTGCCCTCCTGATCATTGTAATTGCAATAAGTTATGGCTATCTGATAAGGACCTATCCTATCAGCGGCGGTGAATTCATCTATACTAAAGAAGCAATTGGAAGAAGAAACGCCTTCGTGTGCGGATGGGCGATGATTCTTGCATATTGGAGTCTTATTCCATTGAATGCTACAGCATTGGCTCTCATAAGCCGTTATCTTTTCCCTGGAATCATACAGCAGGGTCTCCTCTATCAGGTGGCAGGATGGGATGTATATGCCGGTGAAGTCATACTGGCATCTGCAGCAATCATAATAATGGGACTGATCAATATCAGAGGTATCAAGCAGGCAGCATGGATGCAGACTGCCATTGCGCTTACCCTTGTGGGATGTATCCTTGTAGTGACATTCCTCGTGCTCAGCATGTCGGATTGGGGCAACCTTGCTCCTGGATTTGCAAGCGACAAGAGCTGGTGGACCGGAGTCTTCAGTATCGTTGCCATGGCCCCTTGGGCATTCATCGGCTTCGACTGCATACCTCAGAGTGCAGAAGAATACAACTTCAGCCACAAGAAGTCGACATTCATCATGGTTACAGCCATTCTCATGGCAGCTGTCCTCTATATCGCCATCTGTACTGTAACAGCTGTAGGTGTCGAACCATGGCAGGATCTTCTCGCTCAGAAGAATAACTGGCCTACCGGATATGTGGTAAGGAATACTTTGGGACTTGCCGGTATAATCGTTCTTGGTATAGCGATGTTCTGTGCTGTAGTATCAGGTATGAACGCGTTCTATATCTCGACTTCAAGACTCATGTATGCCATGGCAAATGAAGG
>JAFZGK010000080.1 GCA_017555445.1 Bacteroidales bacterium | reverse complement strand
TTTTTGAGGCATAGACCTCGTTACACTTAGGATGTGCGGCTGGCTGAGAAGTCATGACCGCTTTAGCCCTTTAAAGATAGTATGTGGTCTTGATTTTTATTCTAACGGGCGTAAAAACGAAAGTTTTTATGTAAGTTTGAAATAAATTTAGTAAGCTTATGAAGAAAATCATATTAATCGCATCCTTGTTTTTCGCCATTTCTACAGTTGCAACCGCACAACATAGAGCAGTAGGATTGAGAATCGGAGCCACAGGCCTTGAGGCTTCATATCAGTATGAAATGAACAGGAATGCATTCTTTCAGGGAGATCTCGGCATGGACTTCGGTTCCAGCGCAGACGCAGGAGCCGGCTTCAGGGCTGTCGGTACATACAACATAGTATGGGCTCGCCCCGCATGGACAGATATGGGTACATGGGCCTTATATGCCGGACCAGGAGCTGCTATCGGATATGTCGGTGACAGGGTAATCTACAAGAACGATCTTGCGAAAATCAAGACTCGAGATCACGGATTCATGTTTGCCGTAGCCGCTCAGGCAGGAATCGAATACAACTTCGAATTCCCACTCCAGCTCTCCGCCGACATCAGACCATATTTCGGCATCCATGCCGGCCACAAGACAGGCTTCTATAACCGTGGTCTCTACGGTTTCATCCCTACCCTTTCAGCCAGATATCGTTTCTAAAAAAATATAGACCTTATGGATTCATAAGGTCTACATTCACAAAGCCGTTTATCTCTTGTATCAGCTCGACTGATGCGAGAGATTTTCTTTTTATGTCTTCCGAGGCATCGGGAGCGGCAGCCGCCGCCCGGTACAGATTGATCGCCTCACCGAAATGGCAGTTACGTCTCAGTTCCTCCGCCTTCTCCAATAATTCCTTTGCACTAACGCTCATCTTTGTATGTTTTATTTCACGACACAGGGTTTTAAGCAAAATCCTCTGTATCAATGGCACCTTAATGTAATATTCAGCCAATCCTATCCGCGACACACCTTTTTTACCGATAAAACATGTTTCACGACACATAAACACACAAAATCAGCATTTCAAGGTCTGCGACACATGGAAATCGAGCCAAATGCATGTATCGCCGCAGATACGAAATAAAAAAATCAGGCAGAGGCATAACACTCTACCTGATTCATTCTATTTACATTCTTTATACAAGTCCGGAGAATCCCATGAACGCCATAGCGAGGATACCGGCAGTAACAAGAGCGATAGGAATGCCCTTGAACTCCTTTGGCACATCGTTGAGCGCAAGCTGCTCGCGAAGACCTGCAAAAAGAACCATTGCAAGGCCAAAGCCGAGAGATGTTGCGAAAGCGTATACGGTAGCCTCACCGAGGTTCATCATGCCGTCAGCAGCCGCTGCAAACGGAGATGTCTTCTGTACCACTGTCAAAGCGACACCGAGAACGGCGCAGTTTGTAGTGATGAGCGGGAGGAAGATACCGAGAGAAGCATACAGCGCAGGGCTGATCTTCTTAAGCACGATCTCCACCATCTGCACGAGGGCAGCAATCACGAGGATGAACGAGATAGTCTGAAGGAACTCAAGTCCGAAGTTTACAAGAAGTGAGTTCAGCAGATAAGTCACAACTGTTGCAAGCGTGATCACGAAGCATACCGCCATAGACATACCGGTAGCAGTGCTGAGCTTGTTGGATACGCCGAGGAATGGACATACACCAAGGAACTGTGACAGCAGGATATTGTTTACGAATATCGCTGAAATGATGATAAGTATATATTCCATAATTACTCAGCCTTTTTAGTTGTTAACCTTCTGAAGATCACGATAAGATATCCAAGTGCAAGGAAGGCTCCCGGTGCAAGCACGAATGCGAGGATACCGTCACCCTGGATGAACTTGAAACCGAATGCAGAACCGCTTCCGAGGATCTCACGAACAAGTCCGAGAACTGTAAGAGAGAGCGTGAAACCGAGTCCGATACCGATACCGTCAAGAGCAGAATCGCCTACGCTGTTCTTGTTTGCGAAAGCCTCCGCACGACCGAGAACGATACAGTTCACTACGATGAGCGGGATGAAGAGACCGAGGGTCTCGTATACATCCGGAACATATGCCTGCATGATGAACTGAAGCAAGGTCACGAATGTCGCGATCACAACGATGTATGAAGGGATACGCACCTTGTCTGGAATATATGCAGCAATAGCTGAAATCACGATGTTAGAGAGAATGAGGACGAACGTTGTGGCAAGTCCCATGCTCATACCGTTGATAGCCGATGTGGTTGTGGCCAATGTAGGACACATACCGAGAAGAAGGACGAATGTCGGGTTCTCCTTGATCAGGCCTTTAGTTATAAGTTGAAATTTTCCCATTTTCTGTTCCTCCATTATTCGTTAAGAAGCATAGGGGTCTGGCCGATAGCCTGGAATACCTTTGTTGCAAGAAGAAGACCGTCAGCATATGCTCTAGACGTGATTGTAGAAGCTGTGATAGCGTCCACATCGCCGCCGTCCTTCTTTACTGCGAGATCCTTCTCTGCAGGATTCCAACCCTTGAACTGGTCTGAGAATGAAGGCTCTACACACTTCGCACCAAGACCTGGAGTCTCAGCCTGTGAGAGAACCTTAGTATTGCAGATGCATCCGTTCACATCAAAGCCGACCTTGATGACGATAGGACCACCGAAGCCTACAGGAGCAACATTGATAGCGCATCCTACAGTGTTTCCGACTTCGTCATATGCAAGGTTGTATCCATATGAAGCTCCTTCGAAATCAACAGTCCTTTCCTCTTCGATCGTAACGGCTGTCTCAGGGAGAACCTCCTTGATCGCAGCCTCGTTCTTTGCTGCCGCAGCTGCCGCAATCGGCTCTGCTGTAAGCGCATATACGCCAGCAAGAAGGGCCGAACATACCAGACAGATAGCGAGCAGGCAGAGGCTCATGTTCTTGAATGATGATTTTACTGCCATAGCTTATGCCCTCCCGTACTTTTTAGAATGGAACCACTTGTTGAGAAGAGGAACCACTGAGTTCATGATAAGGATAGCGAATGACACACCCTCCGGATAA
>JAFZGK010000079.1 GCA_017555445.1 Bacteroidales bacterium | reverse complement strand
TTTGCAATCCAGCTGTTCTTGAACTCCTCAAGAGTGTAATTAACCTGCTTTTTAGGCTCTAAAGAGAATTCATCATACTCTTCATATCTGTAAGCATCAATTTTGTTGAAAACAACGAAAATTGGCTTGTCAATCGCCTTTATATCCTTAAGAGTTTCTTCTACAACTCGGATATGTTCCTCGAAGTTAGGGTGTGATATATCAACAACATGCATCAGGATATCTGCTTCTCTTACCTCGTCAAGTGTACTCTTGAATGCTTCAACAAGCTGGTGAGGAAGTTTTCTTATGAAACCTACGGTATCACTTAGCAGGAATGGTACATTTTCAATAACAACCTTCCTTACAGTAGTATCCAATGTTGCGAACAGCTTGTTCTCAGCAAAAACATCACTTTTGGCAAGAAGGTTCATCAATGTACTCTTACCTACGTTGGTATAACCTACGAGTGATATACGTACCATTGAACCTCTGTTACCTCTCTGAGAAGCCATCTGCTTGTCGACCTTCTTAAGTTGCTCCTTAAGTTTACTTATCTTATCCTGGATTATACGACGGTCAGTCTCGATCTGTGTCTCACCGGGACCTCTCATACCGATACCACCCTTCTGTCTTTCAAGGTGAGTCCACATTCTTGTAAGACGAGGAAGAAGGTATTGATATTGAGCAAGTTCTACCTGCATTTTAGCATAAGCAGTCTTTGCTCTCTGAGCGAATATATCAAGAATCAGATTAGTTCTGTCGAGGATTCTGATATTGAGTTCCCTTTCAATATTTCTGAGCTGGGTGGGGGAGAGTTCATCGTCAAATATTACTACTTCAACTTCGTTCTCTTCTATGAACTGTTTTATTTCCTCCAGCTTACCACTTCTGATGTAAGTCCTTGAATCCGGTCTGTCAACCTTCTGAATAAATTTCTTTATACCTACAGCTCCAGCTGTCTCAGCCAGAAATTCGAGTTCATCAAGGTATTCCATTATCTGGCGCTCATCATCACCCTGTTTGATAACGCCGACGAATACTGCTTTCTCTACGTGTTTTTCTTCTGTAATTTTCGCCATTTCTGTATATGACAAAGTGTCTTTAGGACCTTTATTTTTAATGGAAATAAAGGCCGATCAAATGCTTTTGGTCGGCCTTTATCATTATTTATTTTCTATTTTATCTAAGCTGGAAGATAACTGGGAAGGTGTAGGTTACAGGCACCGCACGGTCTCTCTGCTTACCTGGCTTCCACTTTGGAGACATAGATACTACGCGTACAGCCTCTTTGTCGAGTGATGGGTCAACACCACGGAGAACTCTTACCTTAGTAACTGTTCCGTCCTTCTCTACAGTAAACTGGAGAGTAACACGACCCTGAACACCATTTTCCTTAGCGATTTCTGGATACTCAAGTCTTGAGTTCACCCACTTTGAGAACTGGTTAGCGTCACCACCCTGGAATGAAGGCTTCTCCTCTACGAGCTGGAATGGGATAGCTTCCTCTTCTACTACTTCCTCTTCAACCTCTACGTAATCCATAATTTCAACTCCGAGACTTGAATCATCCTCAAGGTTCATGAAAAGATCGTCGTCAACCTCGATTTCGTCATCAACGATATCGATCTGGTCTGAGAGAACAGGGATCTTTGGTGCAGCTGGTGGTGGAGGTGGGGCCTCCTGAGTAATAGGGATAATCTCCTCTTCGAGGACCAATTCTTGAGTGTCATCAAGCATTGCAACCTCTGTTTCTGTGCTAGTCCACTCGAATGCAAAGAGTGTGATAGCCAATGAGATAACAAGACCAATCTCTACAAAGAGAAGTTTCTTGTTCTCCAAGTTAGCTTTTTCTGACTTTTTGATTTCCATATCGTTAGTTAGTTTTTATTTGCCATTTTGCCCGGTAAAGTTAGAAATTATATTTTTTATTTCAAACTTTTTATACATTTTGTAGATTTGCAAAAAATATACAACTCATGATTTCGTACTATTTTGAAGACACAGATTTTGTTTTTAGAGGTAAATCTCTAACTAATCGATGGTTAAGATTGGTCGCTGAAAGTGAAATTCGCCGAATTGGTGATATTTCCATCATATTTTGTTCTGACAATTATATTTTGGATGTTAACCAGCAATATCTTCAGCATGATTATTTCACAGATATAATTACTTTCGACTATTGCGAGAAGGATAAGCTCTCAGGTGATCTCTTCATAAGTGTAGATTCTGTCAGAGAAAATTCTGTCGAGTACGGAACTGATTTCAAAGATGAGTTGAATAGAGTAATTGTACATGGAATTCTCCATCTCATCGGTTACGATGATCATTCCGATGAGGATATAGCAGAAATGAGGAAAAAGGAGAATTATTATCTTTCTTTAAGAGAACTTGTCTGATATGCAGAAAATCTATGATGTTATAGTTGTAGGTGGTGGACATGCCGGTTGTGAAGCCGCTATGGCCGCTTCAAGGCTTGGATCTTCTGTGCTTCTTATATCTATGGATATGAACAAATTTGCACAGATGTCTTGTAATCCAGCTATTGGTGGTATTGCTAAAGGTCAGATAATCAGAGAGATAGATGCTCTTGGCGGTTATTCTGGCATTGTAACAGATGCATCTACACTACAGTTCAGAATGCTTAACAGATCCAAAGGACCTGCAATGTGGAGTCCACGTGCACAGTGTGATAAAATGCAGTTTTCTCTATACTGGAGAAAAATACTCGAAAGTGCCTGTAAATTAGACCTTTACCAAGATACAGTGACCCGTTTTCTTTTCGATGGTTCTAAAATTACGGGAGTATGTACGACTACAGGAGCAATATTCAATTCTCAGACAGTTATTCTCACCGCCGGAACCTTCCTTGATGGCAAGATGTTCATTGGTCGCAATATGTTCGAAGGTGGAAGAATAGGAGAGATGGCTTCTTATGGTCTGACTGAGCAGCTGATTACAATGGGTATCCGTACAGCAAGAATGAAGACAGGTACCCCTCCGAGAATAGATATCACTTCAGTTGATACAAAAAGACTCATTAAACAGATCGGTGATGATACTCCAGAAAAGTTCTCGTATCTTCCTTATCTTTCAACAGCACAGAATGGAACTCCACAGTTACCTTGTTTTGTTGTTCATACCAACAAGCAGGTGCATGATATTCTCAGATCTGGTTTCCAGGACTCGCCTCTCTTTTCAGGTTTAATAAAAGGTATTGGTCCCAGATATTGTCCAAGTATTGAAGATAAATTGAGGACATTTGCTGGAAAGGATGAACATCAGTTGTTCCTTGAACCTGAAGGAAGATATACTAATGAATATTATCTACAAGGATTTTCTTCATCGCTTCCTTTGAATATTCAGATGGATGCATTGCATGCCATAGAAGGATTAGAGAATGTAAGAGTATTCAGACCGGCATATGCAGTAGAATATGATTATTTTGATCCTACACAGCTGAAACCTACTCTTGAACTCAGATCTATAGAGAACCTTTTTTTTGCTGGTCAGATAAATGGTACAACAGGTTATGAAGAAGCTGCCGCCCAGGGTCTGATTGCAGGTATAAACGCACACCTCAAGATCAAGGATAAGGATCCTTTCATACTTCAAAGAGATCAGGCATACATTGGTGTGCTCATAGATGATCTTATTACCAAAGGAGTAGATGAGCCTTATCGTATGTTCACATCAAGAGCGGAGTATAGAATACTTTTGCGCCAGGATAATGCAGATATACGTCTCACACCTCTTTCTTACGAGATAAGTCTGGCTGATAAATTCAGGTATGACTATACGATGAAGAAATATGAGTCTATAGATAAACTTAACAATTTTTTTGCTGATGCTTCTATCAAACCTGAAAATGTAAATGAGTATCTGAGTTCAGTATCATCTTCAGAAATACCGAATAGAAAAAGAATTTCCGAACTTATAGCGCGTCCGCAGACGCAGATATCTGAAATTATAGATTTAGTTCCACGTGGAACATTTTCTAAATTCAATATAGATTTATCAGAGGAATTCAAGTGCCCAATTGAGACTTTAGTTGAGTCAGGTGATTATTCTGATCTTCTCAAGACCGAGAGAGAATATGATCATGAGCTTGCAATAGATTCCGCAATGGATATTTTAAGATTCAATACTCAGTATCCTATTGCTGATATTACAGATGATATGACTCAGAAGGTCGTAGATAATTATAAGAATGAGATATTGTCTTCTTCTGAAATATCTATTAAATATAAGGGATATATTCAGAGAGAACAGCAGATGGCAGATAAGATATCTCGACTTGAGAATCTCATTATTCCAGAAGGTTTTGATTTCGATAGGGTAGAGAGTCTCTCGATAGAATGTAGACAGAAGCTTAAGAAATATGCCCCTCGTACAATTGCACAAGCTTCCAGGATCTCAGGAGTATCTCCATCTGATATATCTGTACTTCTCGTTTATTTTGGCAGATAATACAGGAAATCTTATATAACGAAAGAGAGTGTTCTACGTGGAACACTCTCTTTCGTTATTATTAATATCTGAAATTATAATCGTTTAAGAGCAAGTTTTATTATTTCTTCCAATGCCGCTCCAGGCTTTTCTTTCAGTACTGCAGATACTGCTTTGTTTACATTTGCCTTGGTGAATCCCAGCATTACAAGAGCAGTTGTTGCTTCGTCCACGATTGCATCGGATGCGGTAGGGAAGAGTGCTGTGTTATCTGTTCCTCCGCCTTTTGCTATCTTATCCTTAAGCTCGAGAATAAGTCTTTGTGCGCTCTTTAAGCCGATACCTTTGATGCTTTTGATTTTATTTATATCCTCAGCGAGGATAGCGTTTCTTATTTCGTCTGAATAGAGTGATGATAACATCATTCGTGCTGTTGATGCTCCGATTCCGGATACGCCGATCAGTAATCTGAACAGTTCCCTCTCGTCTTTTGTGGCAAATCCGTAATAGAGTTCTTCATCTTCTCTCAGGTAATGATGAATATATACAGTAGAGTCTTCCTGTTTGTGCAATCCCTCATAAGTCTGGAGTGAGATAAGGATCTTGTACCCTATTCCATAACATTCCAGAACCATATCGGTAGGGGTTATTTCTATTATCTTTCCTTTGATGTAATCTATCATATCGATATCTTTTTCTTATTGCAAAATTATCATAAAACTTTGAATATAGCGTAGGTTTTGTATAATTCATCAGAATATATCACTGTTTTACTTCTCACTTATGAAGTCTTTTGATAATATCGTGTCAAATATCAAAACAGTTTCGTAAATTTGCAAGATATTTTGGCCTTACAGCATTATGATAGTAAATGAAATAAGAACTCTTTTTCCAGCACTTTCCAGGAAGGTGTATGGAAAGGATCTTGTTTATCTGGATAATGCTGCAACAAGCCAGAGGGTGGTGTCTGTTATTGAATTATGGAACGATTTGACCATTAATTCAACGGCTAATATCCATAGAGCTGTACACAGACTTGCGGATGAAGCTACTCAAGCATATGAACAGGCAAGGGATGCCGTCAAGGAATTTCTCAACGCATCTTCACGTGAGGAGATTGTCTTTACAAGCGGAACAACAGCATCTATAAATCTTGTTGCATACTCTTTTGCAGAAGCATTCCTGCAGGAAGGAGACGAGGTTATAGTTACTGAAGCAGAACATCACTCCAACATTGTTCCATGGCAGCTTGCGTGCAAGAGGAAGGGAACTGTACTTAAGGTTCTCCCCGTGGATGACAGCGGTCATCTGATGATTGAAAAACTGGATGAGATTATCTCTGAAAGGACCAAAATCATGGCTGTGACCCAGATTTCCAATGTACTTGGCCTCATCAATCCTGTCAAGGATATTATAGAGAAATGTCATGCTGCGGGTGTTGCTGTGCTTGTAGACGGAGCACAAGGATCTGTTCATTGTAAGGTCGATGTTCAGGATCTGGATTGTGATTTCTACGTGTTTTCAGGACATAAACTTTATGCCGCAACTGGAACAGGAGTCCTTTACGGAAAGAAGAAATGGCTTGAAGCTATGCCTCCTTATATGGGTGGTGGAGAGATGGTGGGAACAGTCACATTTGAAGAGACAACTTATGCTCCGCTACCAATGAAGTTTGAGGCTGGAACACAGAATTTTACTTCAACTGCCACATTGAAGCCAGCAATTGAATTTGTTAACTCTTTGAATAATAAAGAGTTAATAGAATATATCGATAAAATTAGAGATTTTCTTCTCGAGAAGTTGATTTCTGATGAAAGGATTATTCTTTATGGTGTTCCGCGTGGAACAAACGATGAAAAGATATCTCTCTTTTCATTTGCTGTAAAGGGTGTACATCATGAGGATCTGGCTCTGATTCTTGATAAGATGGGAATTGCTGTAAGATCAGGTCAGATGTGTGCAGAGCCGTTGATGGATCGATTTGGAGTTACAGGAATGCTTAGAGTTTCGTTTGCTCCATATAACACAATGGAAGAGGCTGAATATTTCATCAGATGCCTTGACAGGGCAATAGGTATGTTAGAGTAGGGTATTATTATGAATATGACTTTGATTGAGGCTGAAAATGCAGTAATAGAGGAATTCTCAATGTATGAGGAATGGCTGGATAAGTATGAGTATCTTATCGAGTTGGGAAAGTCATTGAGGGATTATCCGGAGACAGCGAAAACAGATGATAAATTGATAAAAGGTTGCCAATCAAGAGTATGGCTTGATTATAAGGTTGATGATGGAAAAGTAATCTTCAATGCAGACAGCGATGCCATCATTACAAAGGGTATTATTTCCCTGCTTATAGGCATATATTCAGGAAGAACTCCACAGGAGATTCTATCTTCGGATTTTTCTGTTGTAGAGAAGATCGGACTTAAGGAAAATCTGTCGCCTACAAGAGCAAACGGGCTTGTTTCGATGATTGCCAAGATCAGAGAAATTGCCGGACAGAATTTATAAGAATATGGGACTGAAGGATTTGTTCAAGAGAAAGGCTGCAGAGATTGCAGAAGAAGAAAAGGAAAGAAAGATGAGACTTGAAAGAGATATAATTATGGCTCTCAGGCAGGTTTATGACCCTGAGATACCTGTCAATGTTTATGATCTCGGACTGATCTACGAAATACGAGTAGATGATGATCACAACGTGTACATTCAGATGACATTGACTGCACCTAACTGTCCGATGGCTGATTATGTTGTAGATCAGGTTAAGACTGCCGTGGATGATGTTCCTGGCGTTGTGAGCACTAAGATCGATCTTGTGTGGGAGCCTGAGTGGGACAGAAGCAGGATGTCAGAAGAAGCTTTAGTGGAGCTTGGACTTGACGACTGAAGGACTGACGGGGAGGAAGGATTGTGGCATGGCAGCTCCCGTAACAGGAGGCGGTTTACAAACAAGGTGGATTTATACCTTTCTTTAGGCTCAAATCAAGGCGACAGAAGGAAGAATATAGAAGATGCCTTATCTTGTCTCAATATCGAATTCAAGACCGATTATAAGGCCGTTTCGAGCATCATAGAGACTGAGCCATGGGGTTTTGAGTCTGATGACAAGTTTCTTAATGCTGCAGTACATTATGAGCTCGATATGCCTGAAGGGTATAATCCTGAGGCAGAAGCTCTGATGATATTGGAGAGTTGCAAGAGGGTTGAGAGGATGTTGGGCAGGTCAGGAGAGCCGGAGTATGACGAGTCTGGAAACAGGATATACAGGTCAAGACCGATAGACATTGATATTCTTCTTTTTGGAGATAATCATATTGATTGTGAAGAACTTACAATACCTCACAAACTGATGTACGAAAGGAATTTCGTAATGATCCCGTTAAAGGAAATTAATGATAAATTATAATATTATGACACAGGAAGAACTTTTTAAGATTCTCGTAGCTCACTGTAAGGAGTACGGATTCATTTTCCCTTCAAGCGAGATCTACGACGGTCTCGGTGCCGTTTATGATTACGGACAGCTCGGTTCTGAGCTCAAGAGCAACATCAAGAGATACTGGTGGGAAGCTATGACAAGACTTCACGAGAACATCGTGGGTATTGATTCGGCTATCTTCATGCATCCTAAGATCTGGGAGGCTTCAGGCCACGTAGGGGCATTCAACGACCCTCTCATCGATAACAAGGATTCAAAGAAGAGATATCGTGCAGACGTACTTATCGAGGATTACATCGGTAAGCTCGAGGATAAGATTGCAAAGGATGTAGAGAAAGGCAAGAAGAAGTTTGGCGAGTCTTTCAATGAGGAGCAGTTCCTCGCAACAAATCCTAACGTACTCCGTAACCAGGCAAAGATCGACGATGTAAAGAAGAGAATGGCTGACGCTCTCAATGCAAATGACCTTGAGGCTCTCCGTCAGATCATCCTCGACTGCGAGATCGTTTGTCCTATTTCAGGTACAAAGAACTGGACAGACGTACGTCAGTTCAACCTTATGTTCTCTACTCAGCTCGGTAGCGTATCTGGTGATACAAATATTATCTATCTCCGTCCTGAGACCGCACAGGGTATCTTCGTAAACTATCTTAACGTTCAGAAGACCGGCCGTATGAAGATTCCTTTCGGTATCGCACAGATCGGTAAGGCTTTCAGAAATGAGATCGTTGCACGTCAGTTCATCTTCCGTATGAGAGAGTTCGAGCAGATGGAAATGCAGTTCTTCATCAAGCCAGGTACTGAGCTTGACTGGTTTGCAAAGTGGAAGGAAAACCGTATGGCATGGCACAAGGCACTCGGAATGGGTGATGAGAACTACCGTTTCCACGACCATGACAAACTTGCACACTATGCTAATGCAGCAACAGATATCGAGTTCCGTTTCCCATTCGGTTTCAAGGAGCTTGAGGGTATCCACTCACGTACAGATTTCGACCTCGGAAACCATCAGAAGTTCTCTGGAAAGAAGATCCAGTACTTCGATCCTGAGCTCGGTGAGAACTATGTTCCTTACGTAGTAGAGACATCTATCGGAGTTGACCGTATGTTCCTTGCAGTTCTTTCTAATTCTTATAAGGAGGAACAGCTTGAGAATGGTGAGATCCGCGTAGTTCTCAGCATCCCGGCACCGCTTGCACCAGTTAAGGTTGCAGTGCTTCCACTCGTGAAGAAGGACGGTCTTCCAGAGCTTGCACGCGAGATTATGGACGATCTCAAGTATGATTTCAACTGCCAGTACGATGAGAAAGACTCTATCGGTAAGAGATATCGTCGTCAGGATGCGATCGGTACTCCTTTCTGCGTGACAATCGACCACGATTCTCTCAACGACCGTTGCGTTACAATCCGTCATCGTGATTCTATGGAGCAGCAGCGTGTAAAGATCGAGGATCTCCACGCAATCATCTCTAAGGAGGTTAATCTCAGCAATATCCTCAAGAAGCTCTGCTAATTATAAGCAACTGCTTGAATTATAAATAGAAAGCGATGCTATTCAAGAAAATAGCATCGCTTTTTTATACAGTTCTGTCTAAAGATTATTCGTTATTCCATCCCTGTGCCTTCATAGGGAGTTCCACGCCGTCAGGAGTAACAACCGCTGCACCAACCTCCGGTTTTGCGAGATGACCGATTACATCGAAAGTCTGGAAATCGTGGCGGAACTTGTCGTGCTTTCCTATTGGGATCGTAAAGAGAAGTCTATAGTCTTCACCACCGTTCAATGCAGCTGACATAGGATCGATATTCATTTCCTTTCCGAGTTCGAATGTCTTTCCGGCAAAAGGAAGTTTGTCCACATATACCTTTGCTCCCAGTCCGCTGTCCCTTACAAGCCTCTTCACCGCATCAGCAAGTCCTCGTGTCACGAGATATCCGTGTGATGGAACGATTTCCGCCTCTTCCATCTGTTTGATTATGCCAGGATTTATCTGTGGCTTCAAATAAGCTCCTATAAGGTTTTTATAATCATCGAGTTTAGGTTGAGCTTTAGCATCTCCGCTCTTTTCAAATGCACGCTTTTCCCTTTCAAGGACCTGGAAACCCATGAATGCGGCACCAAGATTATCTGAAACACAGATAAGGTCCATGCTCTTTGCTGCAGGACGCCTTTTAGCCATGAGGAGAGTTGTTTCTCCGACAGATGAAATGCTTATGGCAAGTCCGTTAGGTGAAGGTGCCATATCAAGGTTCACCTTCTTGTAACCATGTTCCTTTGCTGCTGTAACGATGCCTTCCCAGATATCCTTGATATGTTTGAAATCCAGCTTCGAAGATATTCCAAGCCTTATATCCATCGTGCAAGGATGAGAGAATTCAGCATACAGCTCACCTGTGACAGCTGTCACGCATTTATATCCGAGGTGTTTCAGCGGGAAATACGTCAGGTCAAAATCGATTCCTTCAAGAAATGTTCTTGACTGAGATGTGATGTAGGATTTTCCTGAAGTTTCAAACCTGCTGCTTTCAAAAGGTCTGTAAGGTGTTCCTTCGTAGAGTTTGGCTATTGCCTCCACTCTTCCGAGATCTGAAAAAGTTTCTTCTGCCATGTCAATATAATTTCCTTATACTGCAAAAGTACTATAAAAATATTAATTTTGTGTTCGGTAATAAACTATAAACCAGTAATACGACTATGAAACGAATCTTAATGTTATTTATGGCTGCTTTTGCTGTTGTCGGTCTCCAGGCACAGGAGCAGGATCAGGTTCAGGAACCGGTGCAGGAGCAGAAACAGGAGAGGCTTGGTGACCTCAAGGTGATGACTTACAATATCAGATATGCCAATCTTAAAGACAAGCAGAATGCATGGATAAACAGAAAAGAGGCATCCATTGCTATGATCAATGAGCAGATGCCGGATGTTTTTGCAATGCAGGAAGTTCTTTTCAGACAGAAAGCATATTTTGATGTGATGCTTCTTGAGAATTATCAGGGTGTAGGTGTCGGAAGAGAAAACGGAAAGAAAAAAGGCGAGCATACTACCATACATTGGAACAGAAATACTGTAAGCATGCTTGACTGGGGAACATTATGGCTTTCGGAAACACCTGAGAAACCGTCTCTTGGCTGGGATGCATGGCATCCGAGAACATTTACATGGATGCTCCTCGAGAAGAAGGATTCAGGAAAGAAATTCTATTTCGTGAACGTACATCTTGATCATGCAGGCGGACAGGCTCAGAGAAACGGTCTTGCCCTTGCAAAGCAGAAGGTGGACGAAATGAATGTGGAGGGTTATCCTGTTGTAATGGTAGGTGACTTCAACATCACACCAAACAATTCGATTGTTACAGACTTCAACAAGGTTATGAAGAATGCTACACAGCATGCTGAAACAGTGGATACTGAGGAATCCTACAATGACTGGGGTGCAAGATTCCTCACTCTCGACTATATTTTCTATGACGGATTTTCAAAGTGTCACTACTATGATGTGATCACAGAGAAATATGCGGGCAAGGAATGGATTTCAGACCATTTCCCTGTAACAGCGGAATTTACTTTTTAAGGACACTGTAGCGTATCTGCATCTTCTTAAGATCTTCGATGAAGTCCGCAGTTACAGCTACACGGAACTTACGGGACAGGAATTCTATATTCCAACCCTTTTCAGGATCATGGAGGAACATTGTGAGCGGAACGCTTCCTTTGTTCCTCTTTATCATTTTAACAAGCTTGTCCCTGAATTCCTGAGTCAGCATATCTGTAGAGATGTTGATTGCAAATCCCTTCACGAAAGAGTCAGTAACATTACCGAGGAGCATTATCTTCTTCACCTTGAACGTATAAGGTGAAGTCTTGCCCTGAGCTTTTTCCTCAGGCTTGATATAATACTTTTCGTCTATTTCACCTTCAATGAAGATGGCACTGTTCAACTGCATGTAACTCATGAAGTTCTCGTGATCCTTTCCGAACAGAGCCACTTCATAGCTGCCTCCGAAATCCTCGATTACCGTCTTTGACCATGGACGTCCGTTCTTGTTGGTCATGGTCTGGGTTGAGGTGATGAATCCTGCGACGTAGACCTTCTGCTTGGTCTTCTTCATCTCACATTCCGAGACAAGTTCGTTTATTTCACCAACCTGGCATGTGGTAAAGTTCTCAAGCTCAAACTGATATCTGTCAAGTGGATGTGATGAAAGATACATACCTACAAGTTCCTTCTCCATCTTCAACTTTTCAAGAATATCTTCTTCTCCTGTCATGGCAGGAATATCAGGTCTTTCCGGTTTCAGTTCCTCTGCATCGCCGAACAGTGAAATGCTGCTGTCCATGCTGTCCTGCTTGAAAAGTTCTCCGTATCTGAGCAGCGTATCTATGAACAGGTCGCCGTTCTTGCACGGTGTCATGAACTGCTTTCTGTTGATGCCGAAACTATCGAACGCTCCAGCGTGCAAAAGGGACTCAAAAGCCTTTCTGTTGACTATTCCGGACATCCTCTCCACAAAGTCAAAGATGTCGGCAAATAAGCCGTTTTCTGTGCGTTCTGCGAGGATCGCGCGCACGATGTTGTCACCGAATCCCTTGATACCGCCGAGGCCGAAGCGAATTTCACCCTGTTTGTTGACAGTGAACTTCGAATCTGACTCGTTTATATCAGGATTGAGAACTTTTATACCGTTCTTCTTGCAGTCATCCATGATCTTCTTGATCTCATCCATGTTGGAGAGATTCTTGGTCAGGTTGGCTGCCTGGAATTCAGCAGGATAATGTGCCTTGAGCCATCCGGTCTGATAACTTACCCATGCATAGCAGGTCGCATGAGACTTGTTGAAGGCATATGAAGCGAACTTCTCCCAGTCTGCCCATATCTTTTCAAGCATATCCTGCGGATGCCCGTTCTTTGTACCGCCTTCGATGAAGAGTCCCTTGAGCGAGTCGAGCACGTCCTTGAGCTTCTTACCCATTGCCTTACGGAGAGTATCCGCCTGACCTCTGGTGAAGTCTGCCAGCTTTCTTGAAAGAAGCATCACCTGCTCCTGGTAGACTGTGATTCCGTATGTGTCTTGAAGGGTCTCCTCCATTTCAGGAAGGTCATATACGATAGGCTGACGACCCTGTTTTCTTTCTACGAAATCTGGGATGTAGTCCATAGGGCCCGGACGATAGAGGGCGTTCATGGCAATGAGGTCCTCGAAACGGGTCGGCTGGAGCTTGATAAGCCACTCCTTCATGCCCGGAGATTCGAACTGGAATACGCTGGTTGTGTCTCCACGGCTGTACAGCTCGTATGTCAGAGGGTCATTTATGTCGATCTTTTCGATATCGAACTCGATACCGTGACGTTTCTTTATATTCGCCTGACATTCCTTGATGATGGACAGGGTTCTCAGACCCAGGAAGTCCATCTTGAGCATGCCGACCTCTTCGATATAATGGCCGTCATATTGCGATACCCATACTTCTTCGCCTGTGAGCTTGTCGTTGGCGATGGAAATAGGGATATATTCTGTAAGATTTCCTCGTCCGATGATCATAGCACAGGCATGGACACCAGTCTGTCGGATACAACCTTCGAGTTTTCCGGCATATGTGAGCACTTCCTGAACTTCTGGAGTTCCATTATTCAATTCTGCACTCAATTCTCCGTATTTCAAGCAGTTGGAAAGCTTTGGCTTGAATTCTTTCTTCACTTTCTTTCCGTCTTCCTCCACTGTCGCTTCGAACGGCTTGTCCGGTACGAGCTTGGTAAGTCTGTTCGACTCGTCAATAGACATGCGGCTCACACGTGCGACATCCTTGATAGCTGATTTTGCAGCCATTGTACCGTAGGTGATCACATGTGAGATATGGTCCTTTCCGTATTTCTCCTCGATATACTGGAATACACGGTATCGTCCGTCATCATCGAAATCAATGTCGACATCGGGCATGTTGATGCGGTCCGGGTTGAGGAATCGCTCGAAGAGGAGGTCGTATTTGATAGGGTCTATATTGGTGATTCTCAGGCAGTATGCTACTGCTGATCCTGCTGCGGAACCACGGCCTGGTCCCACAGAGATACCCTCGGAACGTGCTGCTGCAATGAAGTCCTGCACGATAAGGAAGTAGTCAGGGAATCCCATCGAGCAGATGGTCTTGAGCTCGAATTCTATACGCTCTGCCTGAACGTCGTTCAGGGTCTCGCCGTAACGGGCACGTGCACCGATATATGTCAGATGACAGAGATAGGCTACAGAATGAGTAAACTCGACTCCACGGTCATTTCCTTTAGGGTCACAACGTCCTGCATCTATGATTTCCTTGTATTTTTCAAGGTGTGAGTCAATGTCAGCGAGGAATTCCTCCGGAAGATCGAATTTAGGAAGGATAGGGTCCTTGTCGATCTTGTAGCTTTCTATCTTTTCTGCTACTTCTATGGTGTTGGCGAGGGTTTCAGGATGCTTGTAGAACATGTCGAGCATCTCCTCCTCACTCTTGAGATACTCCTGCTGGGTGTATCTCATTCTGTCTGGCTCGTCAACAAAAGTGTTGGTTGTCAAGCAGATAAGTCTGTCATGTGCCGGTCCGTCCTCCTTGCGTACAAAATGCACGTCATTAGTTGCCACTACCTTTGTTCCGGTCTTGGCTGCAAGTTCGAACAGACCTTCGTTTGCTACGAGCTGCCTTTCGTAGACTTCCTGTGACTGACCCGGGATTTCTGTCTTGTGCTGCTGCACTTCGAGATAGAAATCGTCACCGAACACTTTCTTATGCCACATTATAGCCTCTTCCGCTCCCTTCATGTCTCCTGCAATGATAGCTCTCGGAACCTCTCCTGCAATACATGCTGAGCAACATATAAGGCCTTCTGAGTATTGCTCGACAATTTCGTGGCAGACTCTCGGCTTCTCGTAATACTTTCCCTCGATATGTCCGGTAGAACAGATCTTCATGAGGTTCTTGTATCCGGTGTAGTTCTTTGCAAGAAGAATGAGGTGATAATATCCTCTGTGATCCTTGTCCTTCAGCTTGTGGTCATAGTGTCGGGTTACATAGATTTCGCAGCCGATGATAGGCTTTACCTCAGGGAACTTCTTGGCTACCTTCAGAAACTCCTTCACTCCGTACATGTTTCCATGATCGGTGATGGCCAAAGCAGGCATTCCAAGCTCTTTCGCTCTTTCAAAAAGGCCTGGAATAGACGACTGACCGTCGAGGATGGAATACTGTGTGTGGACGTGTAAATGTACGAAGGACATGGCTCTGTTTTTTAAGGAAGACAAAGATAAATAATCTTGTAATACCTATCAAAAATAATATTAACAGTATCTATAACTTATTGATAATCAAAAATAAAAGTTATCAACAAGAAAAACGGCATCCCGATGGACTCAGGATGCCGTTTGAAAAATATTGTATTGCTGATTACTTCGCAGCTTTCTTTGCAGCCTTAGCCTCAGCTTTCTTTGTTACATCGAACATGATAGGTGTTGCGATGAAGATAGAAGCGTAAGTACCGACAACGATACCGAGGATGAGGGCTACAGCGAGACCTCTGATCACCTCACCACCGAAGATTGCGATTGCAAGCATGGTAACGAGAGTTGTGAGTGAAGTATTCATTGTACGTGAGAGAGTGCTGTTGAGAGCCTCGTTCACGTTCTGACGGAAGTCTGCCTTCGGATGGAGCATCTTGTACTCACGGATACGGTCGAAGATAACCACTGTATCGTTGATTGCGTAACCGATGATAGTCAGGATCGCAGCGATGAATGTCTGGTCGATATCAAGGCTGAATGGAAGGATGCCTGAGAAGAGTGAGAAGAAGCCGATAACGATGAGTGCAGTGTGTGCAAGACCTGTTACACCGCCAAGACCCCAAGTCCAGCCCTTGAATCGTACAGCGATATATCCGAAGATCACGATGAGTGAGAGGATAACAGCGATGATTGCATCTCTTGTGATGTCGTTAGCGATTGTAGGACCTACCTTGTCAGAGCTGATGATACCGTTAGGGTTGTCGAGAGTAGATGTAAACTCTGCGAATGTAAGCTCGTCAGTGAAGAATCCGCCGAGTGCGTTGTAGAGTTTGCTCTCAACCTCTGCATCTGCCTCAGATGACTCATCCTCAACAAGATACTGGGTAGTGATCTTCATCTGGCTCTCACCACCGAACTGCTTAACCTCAACAGCGCCGTCGAACTCTGCGATAGCAGCAGCACGAACCTCTTCAGCTGTTACAGGAGCGTCGAATCTTACAACATATGTACGTCCACCAGTGAAGTCAACACCATAAGTGAAGCCCTTAGTGAAGATAGATACGAGTGAGATAAGGATAAGCGCACCTGAAACGAAGTAAGCGATCTTCTTCTTGCCGATGAAGTCAACCTTAGTGTTCTGGAGGAAGTTTCTTGTAAGCTTGCTGTCGAATGTCACGTTCTTGTTCTTAGATACTCTGTCATCAAAGATGATTCTTGTGATGAAGATAGAAGTAAGAACTGAAGTGATGATACCGATGATCAATGTTGTAGCGAAGCCCTGTACTGGACCAGAACCGAATACGAAGAGAACGATACCAGTGAGGAGGGTTGTGATCTGACCGTCGATGATAGCTGAGTAAGCATTGCTGTAACCGTCAGCGATAGCCTTGCTGAGACCCTTTCCTGCACGAAGTTCTTCCTTGACACGCTCATAGATGATCACGTTGGCGTCCACAGCCATACCGAGGGTAAGCACGAGACCGGCGATACCAGGGAGTGTGAGGACTGCTCCGAATGATACGAGTGTACCGAAGAGGAGGATGACGTTGCAGACAAGAGCGATGTCAGCTACGAGACCTGCACCTCTATAGAAGAATGCCATATAAAGAAGCACGAGGATGAACGCGATCACGAATGAGATGAGACCTGCGTTGATTGACTCGGCACCGAGTGAAGGTCCTACAACCTGCTCCTGGATGATAGTAGCCGGTGCAGGAAGCTTACCTGACTTGAGTACGTTTGCAAGGTCCTCAGCCTCTTCAAGAGTGAAGTCGCCTGTGATCTGTGACATACCGCCTGCAATCTCACCGTTAACTGTAGGGTATGAATAAACCATACCGTCGAGAACGATAGCGATCTGCTTGCCGATGTTGTCTCTTGTCATTCTTGCCCAAGTGTTTGCACCCTCAGCGTTCATTGCCATAGAAACCTCGATAGAACCGTTCTGGCCGTACTGAACTGTTGCGTCAGTAACTGAACCACCGTCAAGCGGTGCCTTGCCGTCACGTGAAGAAGCCTTGATTGCAACGAGCTCGAAGATGTTCTCACCCTCGAAGAACTTAGATGCCTTTACGCCCCATTTAGGCTGGAACTCAGGTGGGAAGAACTGCTTCACCTGTGGCATTGCAAGATATTTGTTGATCTGAGCAGTATCTGCGTAGTGTGCATAACCGATGCATGCGTTTCCTCTTGCGCCAGATGGCTGGAGAAGAGAGAAGAGAGGGTTCTGCTGTCTGTAAGCAGCCTCTGCAGCTGCATCATCAGCTGACTGCTGGAGTTCCTCTGCAAGGAGGTCGTCGCCCTCAACTGCCTTAGTCTCTTCTACAACAGTACCTGTAACTGCCTGCATCTGAGCGAGAGCTGCGTTAGCCTCAGCAAGATATGCCTCGATCTCAGCGTTGTCGTAAGTTGCCCAGAACTCGAGGGAAGCAGTTCCCTGGAGAAGCTTTCTTACACGCTCTGGCTCCTTTACACCTGGGAGCTCGACGAGGATACGTCCGCTGTTTCCGAGCTTCTGGATGTTAGGTGAAGTCACACCGAAACGGTCGATACGGTTTCTGAGTACGTTGAATGAGTTAGAGATTGCGCTTTCTGACTCAGCTCTGATTACGTCGATAACCTCAGCGTTGGTTGACTCAGGACCGATCTTCTCTCTCATTTCGTATGTTCCGAAGATCTGTGCGAGAGGCATTCCGTTTGAAGTCTCATCCCAAGCCTCAGCGAAGAGAGTGATGAAGTCCTGACGTGAATTCACGCTGCGCTCCTGTGCGAGGTTGAGAGCCTTTGTGAACTCTGGTGCTTCGCTATAGCCTGCAAGAGCTCTTACGAGGTCCTTGAGCTGTACCTGAAGCATAACGTTCATACCACCCTTGAGGTCGAGACCGAGGTTGATTGACTTGGCCTGAACATCTCTGAATGTGTAACCGAAATAAATCTTCTCAGTAGAAATTGAGTCGATGTACCTTCTGTTCTCTACCTTCTTGAGAGAGTCAAGATAGAAGGCCTTGTCTGCTTCGTCAATCTGGGCGAAAGCAGCTGTCTGCATTGCGGCCTCCGCTTTAGCATCCGCATACTTCTCTGCCTTGTTCTCCTGAATCTGGTTTACCAGAGTGAATGAGAGCTGCCAGAGAGATGCGAAAAGAAGCAGGATAGCCACAAATCTGATTGCACCTTTACTTTGCATAATAATTTATTGTTTTAATGATATTTGTTTCAGCTTTTCGGAGCCTCAGCGAAGCTGTATGGCATACCGACCGCAAAATAGGGCACAAATTTACGATTTTTTTCTTATAAATAAAGAAAGTGCCCCTTTTTATCGGAAGTTTAAGCAATATTTTGTTAAATTTGTAGGCTGAAAAAGAATTAGAAATGCTAAAAACAACGAAATTCACGATATATTTCATATTCACTGCCGTGCTTCTGTCAGTAAGTTTTCTGTCTTCTGCCCAGCAGGCTGAAGGACTGTTGAACAAAGGAGATAATCTGAAGAACAGGTATCATTTTGAGGAGGCTCTTTCAACTTACAGACAGGCTTTGGAATCGGCTCAGCAGCAGTCAGATTCTTCGATTGCGAAAGTCATTGAAGACAGGATTCTGATGGCTGAGAACGGAAAGAACATGACAGCCTTTGCGTACGCACCGAAAGTAGTGGCGAGGCATAAGTTTTCCATCGAAGATTTCTTCCTTTATTATCCTCTTGAAGACAGAAGCTGGCGCCAGATTCCTAATGTTCTTGATTCTGCAGCAGACCATCGTTTTCATAAGGCGATGTATGCTCCTGACGGACTTGAAAAGCTATATTGGTCTGCTGAAGACGAAGACGGAACAAGAAATCTTTATACATCCTCGCTTCAGGACACTGTATGGGCTGTCCCGGCACTTATAAACGAGCAGTTGACATCGGTTTCGGATGAGATTTATCCGCTTCTTTCTGCGGATGGAAAGCATCTCTATTTTTCTTCAGCTGGTCTTCACGGCATAGGTGGTTATGATCTGTATGTGTCGGACTGGGACGAAGAAACGCAGGACTGGTCTGCTCCGGAGAATCTAGGATTTCCATATTCATCTCCTGCAGATGATTTTCTCTTCTACAATACTCCTGACGGACGTCATACGATATTTGCATCGAACAGGGACTGTTCTCAGGACAGTGTGTATATCTATGTCCTTGATTTCGATAACATGCCTATCAGAAGGACCATCGACAATCCTGATGAACTTCTGAAGATAGCCTCCCTGGAGCCCTCATCTGTTTCTGCAAAGGTTTCTTCTGCTCCTGTCAAGACCAGCATTCCGGAAAATGTCGATACGAGGAGATATGTGCAGAAGATGTCTCAGGTGAGAATGTTAAGGGATTCTATTTCAATCTATGCAGGTCTGATTGATTCCAAGAAGAATGCTGCTCAGAGGATAAATGTGCTTCAGGATTCATTGGGCAAGGCTCAGGCGGAACTCCAGAAGATCGAGATGGATTTCCTTTTCAAGGGTGTAGTGATAGATCCAGAGAAACTTATGGTCGAGGCGGACAGGGAAATAGTGAGCGAAACAAACGGTTATTCTTTCTCCAGGATGTCAATGGGTGATCCGCTTGTCTTGACAGTTCTTGAGCCTGAGGTCAAGTTTGATTATTCGTTCAAGGTTCTTGAAGAAGGACAATTCGCTGAAGACCAGACTCTTCCGTCCGGAGTTGTCTACCAGATCCAGATCTTTGCAACGAAGTATAAGGCTAAAATCAAGGACCTCAAGGGCTTGAGTCCGGTATATGAAAGCAGAGGTGCCAACGGGCATTACGTTTATAGAGTGGGTGTGTTCAGGACTTATAATGATGTGCTTTCAAATATCAATGCTGTTAAGAGGGCCGGTTTCAAAGGCGCTTATATTGTTCCGTTCGTTGATGGAAAGGTGGTGAAGCTTGCTACTGCCAAAGCGCAGGAGGCTGCAAAGAAAGAGGAACAGGCATTTTATGAGGTAAGGATCATACCTGCTGGCGGAAGCCTGGACTCTGCTGTATCGAGCGGTATCAGGCAGCAGGCTGGAGGGAAAGACATTGCAAGGGCTCAGAACCAGGATGGTGCGACAGTCTATATCGTGGGACCTTTCAACGAAAAAACTAAGGCAGAGGCTCTTGTCGAATTTGTCAAGGCTATGGGTGTATCGGATGTATCATCAAACAAAGTAAAATAATATGGGACTTGTAATAACTTTGATACTGGTAGGTATTGTATTGATCATAGCTGAGATTCTGCTTGTGCCAGGCATAGGTGTGGCGGGAATCTTAGGTCTTCTCTCTATGGGAGGATCATGCTGGTATGCATTCTATGAGTTCGGCAATATGACAGGAGGAATCGTGACAGCCGTTACCGCTGTTGTTCTGGTGGCATTTGCTGTCGTTGTCCTCAGGGCCAAGACCTGGCAGAAGATGACACTCAATACGAAGATTGAATCAAAGGTGAATAACATAACGTTCGAGTTGAGGGTTTCAGACAGAGGAAGGACTGTTACAAGACTTGCTCCTATGGGCTCTGTCCGTTTCGGCAACGAGATTGTAGAGGTAAAGGCACTTGAAGGCATGATCGATCCGGACATTGATGTAGAAATATGTCTGATGGAAGAAGGTAAGATATATGTTACGCCTATAATTAGATAATAAACTTTAAATATTTGATATTATGGATGTTATGATTCTTGTATGGGTTGCTGTGGCAATCGTGGGTCTTGTGATTTTCCTATGGTTCTTCCCAGTGACTTTGTGGTTCCAGGCTTTGATCTCGGGCGTCAGGATCTCGCTGATTCAGCTTGTGCTCATGCGTTGGAGAGGTGTTTCCCCTAACACTATCGTAATGGCGATGGTTACTGGAACAAAAGCAGGTCTTACACTTTACGCAAATGAACTTGAGGCTCACTACCTTGCAAAGGGTGATGTTCCTAAGGTGGTGAATGCATTGATTTCTGCAGATAAGGCAAATATTTCATTGAATTTCAAGATGGCAGCGGCTATCGACCTTGCAGGTCGTGATGTGTTCGAGGCCGTGCAGATGTCTGTGAATCCGAAGGTTATCAACACACCCCCTGTTACAGCAGTGGCCAAGGATGGTATCCAGCTTATCGCAAAAGCTCGTGTGACTGTACGTGCCAACATCAAGCAGCTCGTAGGTGGTGCCGGTGAGGAAACAGTACTTGCCCGAGTAGGTGAGGGTATCGTATCATCGATTGGTTCAGCAGAGAGCCATAAGCTCGTTCTTGAGAATCCTGACAGCATTTCAAAGGTTGTTCTCCACAAGGGACTCGACGCAGGAACAGCATTCGAGATCCTTTCTATCGACATCGCTGACATCGATATCGGAAAGAATATCGGTGCAGTCCTCCAGATGGACCAGGCAGAAGCTGACAAGAACATCGCACAGGCCCGTGCAGAGGAGCGTAGAGCAATGGCAGTTGCTCTCGAGCAGGAAATGAAGGCAAAGGCTCAGGAAGCGCGTGCACGCGTTATCGAGGCTGAAGCGGAAGTTCCTCTCGCTATGGCAGAGGCATTCCGCAGCGGCAATCTCGGCATCATGGATTACTACAAGATGAAGAATATCCAGGCCGACACCGAAATGCGTGAAAACATCGCAAAGCAGTAGTTATTTGTGCAGCACTTAATGAGCTGATTGATAACAGTATATGTGATAAAGGGTGGGTTGTTTTGACCCACCCTTTATGTTTTAATAGATTGTGATTCAGTGATTTATCTGCTGTTCGTTTTCTATGTGTAGAAATTTTCTTATCTGTACATGAGAGGCTGAAGTATGGTGTTTCAAGAAAGAGAAATACTGTCTTTTCTGTTCAGAAGAAGCAGTTATCAATAACCTGGGATCTTTTATTCCAGACTCCATAAGACATCTTATGATTTCACGATACGGTACGTCAGTCTTGCAATAATGATGTTCAATTATTTCATATTCACTGCCGGTATTCGAATTAATGGCCACCACCATATCCTCGAATGATTTGAAATATCCTATGGTCTTCTGGATGTCAAAAGGAAAATATTTCCGTATGATATAATCAGTAAGGATATTCTGTTCATTATTATTCAGATCTTTACGCAGAGTTTCCAATAATGCGTATTTAATATGTCGCCCTTTTTCATAAGTTTCATCAATAACCGTCACTGCTCTATATAATGCACGACTCATATATCTTCTCCATTCAGATTTCTTTACTTTTAGCGGCATGAAATAAGAAAGGAAATTCCATTTGTAATCTTCCGCCTTCTTGCACAGATGCTTCTCAACAGCATTATTGAACAGATATGCTATTGCTGATCGGATTTTCTTACCATCCTTCTTCATTGCACTTCCATATCGTGGATCAAATAGGGCTCCCGATCTTCCGGTTCTAGCATTGAACTCCTTTGCATATCTTGATAAGCAGGCAGACATAAATCGGCTTACCTGTTTCAGGTTATCCGGCATGATTAGCAGATGTATGTGATCGATCATCATACACATCGCCATAAGGCTTACATTTAGTTGTCTGGCTTGAACTGAAATGATAGTGAAGAAGACAAGAAAGTCTTCCAAAGTATAGAAAAGATTAAATCCAAAAAGAGTCTTTTGATAAATGTGCATGACCCCATCGCCACATTGTCGTCTCCTCATAGCAGTCACATTTAGTGTTCACTACAAATATATACATAAAATATATATCGTCAGTAAGTATTTAAAACATTATGAAATCAGAAGCGTGGCGCTTAACTGTCAGTAATTCAATGTTATATGATGTTATGGGTGGGTTAATTTTACCCACCCTGATGCAATAAAGGATCTGATATTCAAACAATTATCTGCTGTTCTCTTTTTTTACTATAATCAGTAATGACTGACAATGCTGCAGACAACCTCTTAAAACAGCTGATTTTCCAGTTTTATTTGGTGAATCACCAAATTTATTTATATCTTTGCAGTCCCATTAGTAAGAATAGGGCTGTTTGGTGAGATGGGTGAGTGGCTGAAACCACCAGTTTGCTAAACTGACGTACGGGTAACCGTACCGCGGGTTCGAATCCCGCTCTCACCGCTGATAAGCGAAAAAAGACGCGAAAGTTTGATGTGACCCCCAAAAGTTGGACGGTTTAACATTATTAAGAGGCTCGCTTAGATTGGAATAAAGCTCGGTATTGCACCGGGCTTTTTCCATTTAGCCTCAGTTTGATTCTATCATTATTGTAGTAGCGTATATACTTAAC
>JAFZGK010000011.1 GCA_017555445.1 Bacteroidales bacterium | reverse complement strand
TTATCAATCACATATTCACATTTGATGGCAAGTGACTCCGGATTATCAAATCCCAAAACGAGATTTCCATCCTCGTCTGCCAGATAAGGCACCAAGGCAACCTCATCCCACTTCACCGAATATGTGGTATTAGTGATGATTCTCCTATAGTCTGCGTTACGCATAACTGTACCGCCACGTCCATAGAAAGGCATTCCAAGAACCAGCTTGCCTGCCGGAACACCCGCCTCCATATGCGCCTTTACTGCTCTGTCAGAGGTCATATCTCCGCTATTCTCAGAGTCATAGAGCGCACTGTGATGTTTCGGGGCATCAGCCATATCATAGGCCATTATATTCACAAAATCTACATATTCCACAATTGACTTGAAATCTATATACTCTGCTGAAGCAGCACTTGCAATAGTAAGAAGATACTCCTCACCAAGCACCTTTCGCAGATCCTTCATTAGTTCTGTAAAGTTTCCGGTATCTTCAGGTGAAGCTGAAATTCCTGCCATGTCACTGGTAGGATATTCCCAGTCAATATCGATTCCATCCAGACCGAATTCATCAACCACGCGTCTGCAATCCTTTGCAAAAGAAGCCCTGTTGGCAGAATCGCCCGCCATTTCACTGAAACGTCCGCTACCCCATCCTCCGACAGAAAGCATTACCTTAAGTTCCGGATTCAGCTTCTTCAGCTCGACCATCTGTCTCAAACGGTCAGGATTATCTATTCTGACTCCGCCAAAACTGTCATTTACATGTCCAAAGGCGTAGTTCAGATGAGTCATGAGTGATGCGTCAGGAATGACGCTGTTCCACGAAGTGACATAAGCTACGACAACACGATCATTCGCATTTTCTGCAGTGCACGAAGAAAGAATCATTGCGCATGACAGCATGTGGACCATAACAGAAAGTGCTGTGTTTATAAAACTCTTTTTCATGATTTAAAAATGTTGACTTACAAATTTATGAAGATTTTCATTACCTTTGATGAGATACAAATCACTATTGACTTATGAAAGTATTACTTGTAAACGGAAGCCCCCACAAGGAGGGTTGCACATATACTGCATTGACAGAAGTGGAGAAGGAACTCAACGCTGCAGGAGTTGAAACTGAGATCATATGGCTTGGAGTAAAGCCTATCTCTGGCTGTCTCGGATGCGCACAGTGCATCAAGAGAGGTCCCAACGGAGAACCGGCTACCCTTCGCTGCTGCATCGACGACTGCGTCAACGAATTCCTCGACAAGGCAGAGCAGGCAGACGGATTCGTATTCGGAAGTCCTGTGCATTATGCAGCACTCTCAGGAGCGCTCACATCGTTCATGGACCGCGCATTCTATGGCAAGGGAAAGGTATTCCGTTACAAGCCGGCTGCAGGCATCGTAAGCTGTCGTCGCGGCGGATCTACAGCTGCCTTCGACCAGATCAACAAATATTTCACAATATCATCGATGCCTGTAGTTTCATCGAAGTATTGGAACATGGTTCACGGCAATACACCTGACCAGGTCCGCCAGGATGAGGAAGGCATGCAGGTGATGCGCGAACTCGGCCGTAACATGGCTTGGCTCCTCAAATGCATCGAGGCAGGCCGCGCAGCTGGAATCCCTGACCCAGTGAAGGAGAAACCGGTGATGACAAATTTTATCAGATAACAATAAAACTGCTGACTATGGAAATTATCAACCCACCTATCATCAAGCTCAGGACCAACAGAGGTTTGACAAAGTTCTTCTTCCTGTCTCTGATCACATTCGGCATCTATGGTATCGTCTGCATGTCCAACATTTCTTCAGAAATCAACTTCATCGCAAGACGTGATGGCAAGCACACCATGCACTACTGTCTGATGTATTTCATTTTCAGTTGGCTGACACTTGGAATCTATCCATTTGTATGGTATCACAAACTCTCTAACCGCATCGGAGGAGAGCTCGCAAGAAGAAACATTCCATATGAATTCAATGCCGGTTCTTTCTGGGGCTGGTGCGTTCTTGGCTCCTTCCTTTTCGGAATCGGACCTTTCGTATATGTACACAAGCTCATGAAGGCTATGAACTATCTTGCAGCTGATTATAACGTGAAGGGATAATCAAACATATCTATCGGATGGTTCTGTTCCCGTCCGGAGCAACACAACAAGAGGCGGCCCATTCGGGTCGCCTCTTCGCGTATAGTGACTATTTGTATTAGTCTTCTTTCTCTTCCTCGAGGTAAGCCTTAAGGAGTTTCTCCTGAACATCACCTGGTACTGGCTGGTAGTCAGCGAAGTCCATTGTGAATGTTGCGCTACCTGATGAGAGTGAGCTGAGAGTTGTAGAGTAACGATAGAGCTCTGCAAGTGGAACACGAGCTTTAATTGTATCGAATCCCTTGTCTGTACCCATACCCTCGATGATTGCACGACGGTTCTGGAGATCTGACATACAAGCACCCATGTACTCGGTCGGAGTCATTACCTCAACATTGTAGATAGGCTCCATAATCTTCGGACCTGCGATACGGAATGCCTCTTTGAATGCATTACGTGAAGCGAGTACGAATGAGATTTCATTTGAATCAACTGGGTGCATCTTACCATCGTAAACGTAAACGCGGATGTCACGTGCAAGTGAACCTGTAAGAGGACCTTCGCTCATCTTCTCGTTGATACCCTTGAGGATTGCAGGCATGAAGCGTGCATCGATAGCACCACCGACTACGCAGTTGTAGTACTCGAGCTTACCACCCCATGGAAGATCGAACTCTTCCTTACCCTTGATGTTGAGGACAAGTTCCTTTCCGTCCACCTTGAAGCGGTTACCTGGATCTACACCCTCCTGGTAAGGAGCGATGAGAAGGTGAACCTCTCCGAACTGACCGGCACCACCTGACTGCTTCTTGTGACGATAGTCAGCTGTAGCAACCTTAGTAATTGTCTCACGGTAAGAAATCTTAGGAGCAGAGAACTCGATCTCGAGCTTGTTCTCGTTCTGGAGTCTCCACTTGAGAGTATTAACATGCTGCTCACCCATACCCTTGAGAATAGTCTGCTTCTGCTCCTTGTGGTATTCGATGATGTATGTAGGATCCTCAGCAGCGATCTTAGCCATTGCCTCGCTTACCTTCTCCTCATCCTTAGCGTCCTTAGCCTTTACAGCACAACGATACTTGTAGTGAGGGAATACGATTTCCTTGTAAGCGAGCTCTGTTCCCGGAGCGCAGAGAGTCACGTTTGTCTTAGCAGCGCGGAGCTTCACTGTACATCCGATATCGCCGGCCTTGAGGTCTGTAACCTTCTCCTTCTTCTTACCTGCAACAGCGTAGATTGCTGTGATTCTTTCCTTATCACCTGTCTCAGGATTCTCGAGGTCAACGCCCTCAGTGAGTTCACCTGACATCACCTTGAAGTAAGCAACCTCACCAAGGTGCTGCTCGACAGCTGTCTTATATATGAAGAGTGATACAGGAGCGTCCTGCTTGCACTCTACCTGCTTTCCATCCTTTGTAACGCCGATGCGCTCTGCTGGAGAAGCCGCTACGCGGATTGTGAACTCCATGAGACGCTTAACGCCGATGTCCTTCTTTGCAGAAAGACAGAAAATAGGCATAACAGCACCTTCGCGGATACCGATACCAAGACCCTTTCTGATCTCATCCTCTGAGAGTGAGCCCTGCTCGAAGAATGTCTCCATGAGGGTGTCGTCATACTCAGCAGCACGCTCGATGAGTGCATTTCTGAGCTCCTCTGCCTCCTCAACCATGTCAGCTGGGATTTCGAGGTCCTGACGCTTGCCTGTGTCGCCTTCGAAACGATAAAGTTTCATCTTGAGGACATCGATGAAGCTGTCGAACTCAGTACCTGCGTTAACCGGATACTGAACTACAACCGGCTTGTTTCCGAATGCCTCTTTCATTGATTCGAGAGTTCCCTCCCAATTTGCCTTCTCGCCGTCGAGCTGGTTTACAGCAACGATAAGCGGAATGCCATATTCCTTTGCATAACGTGAGTAGATCTGAGTACCTACCTCAACGCCCTGCTGTGCATTTACAACGAGTACACCTGTGTCGCATACCTTGAAAGCGGAAACTGCTCCACCTACGAAGTCGTCGGCACCCGGAGTGTCAATGATATTGAACTTTGTATCCATGAACTCAGCGTAGAGCGGAGTAGCATAGATCGATCTCTGGTTCATCTGCTCGATTTCAGCATTGTCAGAGACTGTGTTCTTTCCTTCTACAGTACCTCTTCTGTCAATAACTTTACCTTCGTAAAGCATCGCTTCAGATAAAGTGGTCTTACCTGACTTTGTGCTGCCGAGGAGAACCACATTACGGATGTTTTGGGTTGAATAAGCTTTCATTAGTCTTGTGTGTTATGTGTTTGTTTTTGTGTTTCGTTCCGTGTCCATAAAGACACATCCTCGCAAATCTAATAAAATAATGTCACAAAATCAATAGAACTGCTTATCTTTTAATGCGGAACATTAGCCTTCCCCTTACGGAAGGCTATCAGGATATCATCTCCCGACATGCCCAATCTTTCATAAAGAATATTGTTCATCCTGACCCTTCCGACCCCGACCGCAGCACAGATGGAGTCAAAGTCAGCCATCCCGTTCCCATAAGCATCTTCTGCAGAAAGAAGTCTGCACACTTTTTCGTAAATCATTTCGTAATTCATAGCCGTAACCTTTTCCGGCAAAACTGAAACAAAGCACCGGAATATCCAAACATTTGTGACTAAAGCATAAGAAACAGCAGCAGTTTTTTCTTTTTTTTGAATGTTTTTAATGTTTTTTAGATTGTTTTACTTGCTTTTCGTCGGATTTTCTTGTTTAACTTGCGTTTTTCTATCAGATATTTTTGTTCCCGGCAACTACAAAAACAGCGGGAAATGGACAACTCTACCATCAAGAACAACATACGCGCGATCAGAAAGCAAAGAAAGTACACTCAGGAGGAGATTGCTGACAAGCTCGGCATTTCACTGACAGCATATCGTGATCTTGAGAAAGGCAGCACTTCTATAGTAAACGGTCATGTCATGAGAATGGCCGACCTGCTGAACATGACAACGGAAGAGCTTGTCCTGGGATATCAGCCTGACCCGGAAGCAGGAGTCGTACTTGAAGACATCCGAAAAGAGTACGGTGACAAGGTCCACAATCTTGAGAAGAGAATAAAGGATCTTGAAAAATTGGTCAGTTCCCTCGAAGAAACCATTGCCACAAAGAACGAAATCATCACAATGCTGCGCAAAACACTTGATGAGGCCAAATAGAATGCGTATTTTTGCAGAATGCGCAATGAACCTCATCTTCTGAATTATCTTCACGCAGATCTGATTGAAGCAGGTTGCGACGAAGCCGGACGCGGCCCTCTTGCCGGACCGGTATTCGCTGCAGCTGTTATCCTCCCGAAGGATTTTCATCACCCCCTGCTGAACGATTCCAAGAAAATGACAGAAAAGTCAAGAGAGATTCTCCGCCCGATCATCGAGCGGGAAGCCATCGCTTGGGCGGTCGAAGAGGTCAGCGCAGAGGAAATCGACACCATAAACATTCTGAATGCATCCATTACAGGCATGCAGAGAGCCGTTCTCCGTCTGAACGTGAAACCTGATTTCCTGCTTATCGACGGAAACAGATTCAAGCCTCTGAAGGGATATGAACATCAGTGCGTAGTCAAGGGAGACGGAAAATACACTTCGATAGCTGCCGCATCCGTGCTTGCGAAGACCTACAGGGATGAATACATGCGCAAGCTGGCTGCAGAATATCCTCAATACGGATGGGAAAGAAACATGGGATATCCCACCAAGGAACATGTAGACGCCATCATAAAGCACGGCTACACTCCTCACCATCGCAAAAGCTTCCACCTGAAGCAACTGGAACCGACATTATTTTAAAAATCCATTAACCATATAATTATGAAAAAGATTCTAAGTATCATTGCTGCACTGACAGTGTTTGCAGGCAGCGTAAGAGCTGACGAAGGTATGTGGCTTCTGCCTCTCCTTCAGAAGATGAATGCCCAGGCAATGAAAGACCTCGGATGCGAGCTTACTCCGGAGCAGATATACAGTATCAACAACTCATCCCTCAAGGACGCTATCGTACAGTTCGGAGGCGGATGTACAGGAGAGATCATTTCTGCAGAAGGTCTTCTCATGACCAATCACCACTGCGGATACGGCAATATCCAGAAGCTCAGCTCAGTGGAGCACGACTACCTCAAGGACGGATATTGGGCTATGAACCGCAGCGAGGAGCTTCCTTGCGAGGGACTCAGCGTCACTTTCCTCGAGTATATGAAGGATGTTACGGCTGTTGTGGAGAAGGCTCAGAAGAAGGCTGTAAAGGAATTCAAGGGAGACGAGACAAAGGTTGCAGAGGCTGTTGCCAAGGCAAAGAATGACATTGCAGAAGAGGCTAAGAAGCAGAATCCTCACTGCAGAGTGCAGGTTACTTCTTTCTATAATGAGAATGTATATTACCTCATCGTCTACAAGACTTACAGAGACGTACGTTTCGTAGGAGCACCGCCTTCATCAATCGGTAAGTTCGGCGCAGACACAGACAACTGGATGTGGCCACGTCATACAGGTGACTTCTCTATGTTCCGTGTTTACAGCGCACCTGACGGATCTCCTGCAGCATACTCACCGGAGAACGTTCCGCTCAAGGCAAAGAACCACCTCAAGATCTCTCTTGCTGGTGTACAGGAGGGCGATTTCACAATGATCATGGGTTATCCAGGACGCACAACACGCTTCCAGACTTCGCCTGAGCTCAAGTTCCAGATCGAAGACAATGATATTGCAATTGCAGCACGTACAATCCGTCAGGATGTGATGCTCGAGGACATGCTCGCAGATCCTAAGGTGAAGATCCAGTATGCAAGCAAGTATTCTGGTTCTACCAACGCATGGAAGAAGTGGCAGGGAATGAAGCTAGCTTTCGAGAAGCTTGATATCATCGGACGTGCGGAGCAGGAGGAGGCTGAATTCACCGCATGGGTGAATGCCAACAAGAAGCGTCAGGAGAAGTACGGCAGCGCACTCACTGACCTTAAGGCAGGAATCGAAGCCGGTAAGGAAGCTGAGTTTGCATTTACAAAGGTTTATGAAAGCGTTTACAGAATCGAGATAACCAATTTTGCACTTAATTTCAATACTGCAACCCAGAGAGCCATAACTGCAGGACAGGACACACTCGCTGCACTTAATACAGCACTCAAGAGCATTGCAGGACAGTATGGAGACTATTCTGTATCTACTGACAGAAAGGTAGCCAAGGCTCTCATGAAGCACTATCGCGACATCGCTGATCCGGCAAACTACCTCAAGGGACTTTCTGAGGACTTCGCTACAATGGATATCGATGTATATGTAGACAACCTTTTCGACAACAGTGCATTCGTTTCAGAGGAAGCACTTGCTGCTGCTATTGCTGAGAAAGGTATCGGTGTAATGAAGGACCCTGCAGTTGTAACAGGTATTTCAATATATCAGGAAGCAATTAAGGCTCAGACACTTGCCGGTGCTTCGAGCAAAGATCTTGCTGCTGCACGCCAGGTCTACACAGCAGGTCTCCTCGAGTGGAAGGACGGCCAGCCATCATACCCGGACGCAAACTCGACAATGCGTTTCACTTACGGAACTGTGAAGGGTTATTCTCCAAAAGATGCTGTCTTATACAAGCACTACACTACTCTCGACGGAGTAATGGAGAAGGAAGATCCGGACAACTGGGAGTTCGTGGTTCCTGAGAAGCTCAAGGAACTCTGGAAGAATCAGGACTTCGGTCAGTACGCACGCGAGGACGGCAAGATGCCTACATGCTTCCTCAGCAACAACGATATCACAGGAGGTAACTCAGGTAGCCCGATCATGAACGCGCGTGGAGAGCTCATCGGTCTTGCATTCGACGGCAACTGGGAATCTATGAGCAGCGACGTGATGTTCGAGCCTGATCTTCAGAGATGTATCAATGTGGATATCCGTTACGTACTCTTCATCGTTGACAAGTTCGGTGGTGCAGGATATTTAGTTGACGAGATGACAATTGTAAAATAATCTTGTCATGTCTAGCGAAGTCGAGACATCTTTATAACATTAATTGTAAATGAATACAACAGACGTAAGAAGCTGGCTTCAGGAGGTAGAGCACCCTGCGAAGGGCGACAAGAACATCGTGGAGCTGGGAATGGTAGAGAATATTTCGGTTGAGGAAGGCAAGGTCAGCGTGACCCTTGCCTTCTCGAAACACCGTGATCCGCTTGCGGAGTATCTTATCGGCAGCGCCAAGGCCACAATCATCAGACATACCCGCACAGGCACTCAGGTGGAGGTTAAGACAATCATCAAGGATGAAGCACCTAAGAAGAAGCCGGGTCTCGACCTCGGTTTCGAGGAGGTGACCGGCATCAAGCATATCATCGGTATCGCTTCTGGAAAAGGAGGAGTAGGAAAATCTACAGTGTCAGTCAATCTAGCTGTCGCTCTTGCCCGTCTCGGCTACAAGGTAGGACTTGCTGACGCTGACGTATACGGCCCGTCGGTACCAAAGATGACAGCAACTGAAGGCCTTATGCCTGACGCAATAATGGAAGGCGAGAAGGAAGTCATCATGCCTATGGAGAAATATGGCGTGAAATGGATGTCAATCGGCTATTTCGCAAGTCCTGAGCAGGCTCTCATATGGCGTGGCCCTATGGCATGTAATGCCCTCAAGCAGATGATCCTTCAGGTCCGTTGGGGTGAACTTGATTTTCTCCTCATCGATATGCCTCCGGGAACAGGTGATATCCATATCAGTCTTGTACACGACATTCCGATGGAGGGAGCTGTAATCGTCAGCACTCCTCAGGCTGTAGCTCTTGCAGACGTAGAGAAAGGCGTGAACATGTTCCGCAACAAGGATGTGAACAAGCCTATCCTCGGACTCGTAGAGAACATGGCATGGTTCACTCCGGAAGAGCATCCGGACGAGAAATACTATATCTTCGGACGCGATGGAGCCATCAGGATGGCAGAGAAATATGAAATTCCGCTCCTCGGACAGATTCCGATCGTCCAGAGCATCCGCGAAGGCGGAGACAACGGCGAACCGGCAGCCCTCTCTACACGTCCGGATGGCCTTGCTTTCATAGCCCTTGCTGAGAAGGTGGCAGCAGTTGTCAACAGATAATTGTCATGTCGAGCGAGGCCGAAGGCGGAGTCGAGACATCTCAATCCATGTAAACATAAAAAAAGTGTGTCAAG
>JAFZGK010000078.1 GCA_017555445.1 Bacteroidales bacterium | reverse complement strand
TCCAGGTGGAAATGGGCGAAGGAGAAACGATGGACATCGCACCTCTGATCAGATCGTTCAGCGGATTCTACATGCTTGACATCAGCAACTCCGCATCTGCAGCAGCGTCACTCGCAGCTGACATAAAGACGATGGTAGGGAGCGACCGCAGCAAGGCCCATTATGACCTTCTTATGGAAGTCAAGGACGAAGGGGATGTAGTGCAGATCTACACAGCCGGCACCGACAAAGTAATAGAAAGCTTCGTCTTTTACGCCATCTCCGACTCCGATGTCCAGTTCATCTGCCTCGACGGAACGATGAACCGCGAAGAAGTCGAAACCCTCATCGCCAAAGCCGCAGCAACTTCGATGTAAGTGCCTGAGATGTAATTGAAGGATATTAAAAAAGCAAGTCCCGCTTGATTTTCATTTCAAGCGGGACTCTTTCGTTTAATATCTTGTCAGATAGGATTACATCTGCTTTACGAGCCAATCCATTGCGGTGCCCTCTGAGTAGTCGTTCAAGAGCGGAACCCATGAGAAGTGGCTGATCATCTTAGAAATACCGAACTTCTGCATGTAAGCGTCGTCGTAGATCTGGATAAGGTCGTTTGTTGCGCCGAGACGCTCGCGAGCTCCGTAGTATGCATATGAGCTGATAACCTTGCAAGTTGTGTCTGACTCAGCGTGAACGAAGTACATTGGAAGGTCGCAGAATGCCTTAGTGTCGATGTCAGCGAGAACCATGTCAGTGCCGTTCCACTTGTAAACCTTGTCCTGGAATGCCTTTACGATGTCGTCAGTGAACTGGCCGTCATACTTCTCCTTCACCTGGTGGATAGGAACGATAGGGTCCATTGCGCAGCAAGGGATAGCAGCCTTGAAACGGTCAGGGAACTGCATCATGAAACGCATTGTGCAGCCACCGCCGCTTGATGCACCAGCACAGAAGAGCTTCGATCCGTCAACCTTGCCCTCTTCGATAAGAGTGTCGATGAATGCCATCTGGAGAGCGTTGTTGCGGTCAACGAGCTTGATCTTCTCAGGATCGAGAGATGCGCTATATGAGTAGTTAGGGTTAGCGATAGCGAACATGAGGGTTGCGCATGGTACGCCAGCCTCAGGGAGTGAAGTCACGCAACGGTTTGCAGTAACTGCAGTCATGAGGTCGCGGTTGTACTCGCCACCACCGATCTGCCATACGAGGAGAGGTGCGTTCTCGATAACGTTTCCGTTTGCATCCTTAGGAAGGTGGAGGATATACTCTCTTGTAAGACCAGCATATGTGAACTCACCCTTGATGCAGTCGTCAAGAACAGCAATACGCTTGTCGTTTACATTCTTGAGGTTTACGTTGAGGTTGCTGTCAGCAGCACAAACGAGCTGCCATGGCTCGCTTCTCCACATCTGACCTCTGAGACCGTTGATGTTGAAAGGCTTTGTCTCGATGCGGAGGACGTTCTTCTTGCGTGTAACTACGATACCGTCATCCTCATATGCCTGGAGTCCGCCACCGGTTGCAGGATCTACGAATCCGTCAGGACCATTGTTCACGAAGTCGAAGTCAGCTGCTGTAAGACCCTTGAGAGACTTAGGATTGCTGACTGTAATCTCGATTGCATTCACCATAAGGCTTCCGATGTCGCCCACCTTGGTGTGTGCTACGACGTTTTCTACGACAGCAGGCTCCTTAGCTCCGCTGCATGCTGCTAAGGCAAGAGCCGAAGCACAGAAAAGAAAAGTTTTGAATGTCATGATAGTGTAGTTTAGTTCTGCCTGCAAAGATAGCCGTATTTTCCAAAAAATTGCTAATTTCGTAGCTGATAATAACTAAGACTATGAAGCGAATAATCATTCTCCTGTCAATTCTTCTCCCTTTGGCAGCAGCTGCTCAAAGACAGATGTTCCCGGCACCACCTGCTGAAAAGAACTATGTGTATAAGGACACCGTAACTTTCAGTGCCGACGGCCACAAGATGGTGACCCAGATGTACATTCCGAAGGGCGAAGGACCATGGCCTGTAGTTGTCTATAGAACTCCTTATCACAACTTCCCGGCAAGTGATGTGTTTGCGGCCTACCGCAGGTATGCTGAGAACGGAATGGTCTTCCTGCTTCAGCGCTGTCGTGGAACAGGCGGTTCGGAGGGAACCTATGAACCGAACATTTATGAAAGAGGAGATGGAAAGGCGCTTCTGGACTGGCTCCAGGAGGCTCCATGGTGCAGCAGCATCGCTCTGACAGGATGCTCGTATATGGGTCTGACAAGCTGGATCCTAGGTGACATCCTTCCTGAAAAGGTGAAGGGTATGTATGTGGAGCATTACGGTGTGGACCGTCATCTTTCTGCATATTCAAGCGGAGCGTTCAGACAGGATATCCTTACAGCATGGGCGATCGATAACGCCAAGGAGCCGATAACAAAGCCAGAGATCGTAAGGGACAGGAAGTATTATGACGAGATGATGTACATGCCTCAGATCAATATGGATGTGGACCGTCTTGGTGCGGAACTTCCTTGGTACCGCGACTGGATCAGCCATACTGACTATACCGACCGTTACTGGCATGAAGGATTCTGGGGTACGCTCAAGAGCATACCTGCGCAGATCGACGTGCCTATGACAGTGGTTGCAGGACATTTCGACCATCATATGGAGGGAACGCTTCTAGGTTATGAACTCCTTTCTGACGAGGTGAAGGCCAAGAGCCGCCTTATCGTAGGAGGATGGGACCATGATTTCAAGACCACTCCAAGACTCGAAGGCATTGTGAATGACAAGCAGGTAAGCATCGAGGATGACAGATTCAATTGGCTGCGCACACTTCTCGTAGAGGAGAGAGTTCCTGATCATGAGGTGAAGGTGTATGCGATCGGAGCAGACAAGTGGCTTGACCTTGAAGAATGGCCTTCGGCATCGTCTCAGGAGGTGACATATTATCTCGGAAGCGAAGATACATCACTCGGTCAGAAGCCAGCGAAGAAGAGCGGCGAATGGAAATATATGTATGATCCTAAGAATCCAGTGATATCTGTGGGTGGCGAGACTCTTTTCAGCTCGAACAGCCGCAAGGGAAGTATCCTTCAGCAGCCTGTGGGCTATCGTGACGACATACTTTTCTTCCTCAGCGAGCCTCTAGAAAATCCGATGATGATTTCAGGCCCTCTTACAGCAAAGGTATGGTTCTCGTCGGATTGCGAAGATACGGCTGTGACTGTGAAGGTCAGTGAGGAAAGAGCGGACGGATCCACATATAATATAAGGACCGGTATCGCTACCCTTGCATTCCGCGACAACAAGCTCGGCAGCAGGCAGACATATACTCCTGGAGAGGTTGTAGAGGTTACCGTGGAGATGCTCCCTATTGTCTGGGAGATCCAGCCTGGCAGCCGTATCAGAGTCGAAATCTCTTCATCTGATTTCCCTCAGTACAGTGTTCATTCCAACTATCCGGGTGTCTGGTCAGAGCAGACCAAGACCCGTATAGCCAACCAGAAGGTGCACACAGGAAAGAAATATCCTACCAGGGTGATTATCCCGACGTTGTAGAGTACTTCAAGAATAACACTAATCCGATATATTATGAAAACCGATAGGAAGTGGGTTATCGTCCGTATCGACGGAAAGATAGCCGGAGTATCGACTGACTACGGTCTGTTGTCAAGAATAGTCTCTAGAATTTCCTCTGCTGCCGGCGCCGGAAAGGTGCCGTATGGCGAAATTGTCGCTTCGACTGTCGGTTTCGATGAGGTGTCGAAGCTTAGATCTCAGGTGCAATGGGATGACATGCTATTCTTCGGTACGGAATTCCAGAAACGTGTATGGCGCAAGCTTTATGACCTGACTCATACGGAAGGTCAGCCGGCCAGACTGTTCAGCTACAGTGATTTTGCAGAGTTGTGTGACAATCCTGCGGGTGTGCGTGCTGTAGCTCATGCCGTGGGTCTCAACCCGGTTTCTGTCATCATTCCTTGTCATCTCATAGTTCCTAAGGAGGCGATAGACAAGATAGATGATATACAGAAAAAGGCCGCCTCCACCATATTCAAGGGAGACGACCTTTGTCTGACAAGTATCTTGAGCGATACTTCTGTAGATTTCGGAGAGTACGCTCTCGGCAGAGACCTCAAGCGTACCCTTATAATCATGGATCTTGCGTAACGGATTATCGTTTTGTGGTGATAAGAATCACACCGTTAGCACCTCTTGTTCCATAAATTGAAGCTGATGCATCCTTCAGCACTTCTACTGACTGCACATCCTGCGGATTGATGTAGTCGATGCTCATTGTCTCCACTCCGTCAACGATGAACAGAGGATCGGAAGACAGGTTTACCGAATTCAGTCCACGGATCACGTACTTATAGCTGCTGCCTGACTTTGTCACATGGACTCCGGGAACTCGTCCCATCAGATAATCTCCGATATGCGAATAAGATGTGACATTCTCTTTTCCGACAGCGACCTTGGATACTGCAGTGGTGAGATTGCGCTTCTTTACCACGCCGTAACCTACGTTGATTTCTTCTTCATTGGCATACTCGTACAGCCTCAGGGAGTCCCTGATCGCTCTTTCAAGCATTCTGGCCTCTTTTCTGGCCTCTTTCTTCTCCTTGCGTGTCTGTGCGCTCGAGGTTGCAGGCAATATTGAAAGAAGTAATATTGCAAGACATGATATTAAATGGATGTTCTTCATCATATTCCCGAATTTTGGTTAAATATACGTCATTTTGGCAAGATAATGCACAAGAAAAGTTATATTTGTCAAAAATAAAAAAAGCCGACCATAGTAATGGACGACCTGAATATGATTGTACCCCGTCGGGTTGATTTCGATGAGCCGAAGCTCTTTCGCAAAAGTAAAGTCAGCATTGCTGCTGACTCGATTTGGAGCGGAAGACGAGGCTCGAACTCGCGACCCCAACCTTGGCAAGGTTGTGCTCTACCAACTGAGCTACTTCCGCAGGTCTGTTTCCTAAACGAGGTGTTGTTTTCGTTTGGGATTGCAAAGGTACAAACAATTTTTTAATCTCCAAATTTTTTGAAGAAAAAATCTTAAAAATTTTAATAAAAAGCATTATGAAGTCATTTTTTACCAAAATTCTTGTGTTTTTGACCCTTTTCTGCGGGTTGGGAAGCACTTTTCTCAAAGCTGGAGAATATAAAAGCTTCAAGGTTTCAATATATGTGAGAGCGTACGAAGTCGACAAGATGAGGGATATGCACTGGCTTGATTCGACATGGAACATCATTTCACAGCAGCTCGATGTGGACAAGATCTATCTTGAAACTCATCGTGACCTTCTGGTAGTAGATGATGCCACCCTCAATCAGGCAAAGAAGTTCTTTAAGAAGAAAGGTATAGAGACAGCTGGAGGCATTACATATACTATCAATGAGGCTAACAGTTTCGAGACTTTCAGCTATTCGGATCCTGAACACAGAAAGAAGGTGCAGGAGATCGCAGAGCATACAGCAAAGCATTTCGATGAGTTCATACTTGACGATTTCTTCTACACAAGCGCGAAGTCGGAGTATGATATCGCTGCAAAGGGTGACATGAGCTGGACTGAGTACAGACTAAAGGTCATGACCGAGGCTGGAAAGAATCTCGTTCTTGAGCCTGCAAGAAAGGTTAATCCTAAGGTGAAGGTAATCATCAAGTATCCTAACTGGTATGACCATTTCCAGGGTCTCGGATTCAATCTTGAGGAAGGACCATATCTCTTTGACGGAGTATGGACCGGTACGGAAACAAGAGATCCCGCAGGTGCACAGCATCTTCAGAACTACTTGAGCTACAATGTCATCCGTTATTATCACAATTTGAGGCCAGGTTATAACGGTGGTGGATGGGTTGATTCCGGCGGAATCAACATGAGCATGGACCGTTATGCAGAGCAGCTCTTCCTTACAATGATCAGCAAGACTCCTGAGATCATCCTCTTTGCATACAACCAGCTCCTCAGCGTACCTCTTTCACCGATGTACAGAGCACCTTGGCAGGACCAGGGAACAAGCTTTAATTATGACGAGATGACTGTTCCTTTCAAGGCAAAGGACGGATCGACAGTCACTCCAACTACAATGGCACGAATCGCAGACGTCGTCCTCACACAGACAGATGAACTTACTGCACAGCTTGGAAATCCTATTGGTATCAAGTCATTCAAGGCATTCCATACTCCAGGTGATGACTTTCTTCAGAACTATCTCGGTATGATAGGTCTTCCTATGGATATCCACCCTACATTCCCTGAGGATCAGGATATTGTTCTTCTTACAGCACAGGCAGCCGGTGATCCTGACATCATGACCAAGATCAAGGAACAGCTCAGAAGAGGTAAGGAAGTAGTCATTACAAGCGGCCTTCTCAAAGCCATTCCGGAAAAGATTGCTGAGGTGGCAGAGCTTCGTTGCACAGACCTCAAGGCTCTTGTGAACGATTTCGGCCGTCACGGAAAGTCTGAAAGAGAATTCATCATTCCTCAGGTGCTCTATTACACAAATGATTCTTGGGAGACAATCAGTGCAGGACGTCCTCTTACAGGAGGTGTGTCGGGATATCCTATCCTTCTCAGGTCGAACTATCTGTCAGGAAATATGTACGTTCTCACTATTCCTGATGATATGGGCAATCTTTATGACTATCCGGAAGGTGCTTTGAATGAGATCCGCAGAGTGTTGAGCAAGGATATGGATCTCTATATAGAAGGACCGTCCAAGGTGGGTCTCTTCATGTATGACAACCGCACATTCGTAGTAGAGAACTTCAACGACGAACCGGTGGAAATTAATGTAGTAGGACATCCTGACGAGGTGAATGAACTCAAGAGTCTGCTGGACAACGAGACAGTTTCCGCTGCTCCAGCACCACCAGCAACAGGATTCTGGGGCCGCATGTTTGAGCCTAAGGCATCATTCAAGATCACCCTCAAGCCTCACTCGTACAAAGCTTATAGCTATTGATATACAAGGTATTTGATTATCAGCCTGTCCTTCGTGGCAGGCTTTTTTGTCCGCTTCGCAAATAGCGTGTTTAAATGCGCAAAATGCAATCTCTTGCCAACAGGAATTGTTTATTTTTGTAGCAACTAGTCCATAATAATACCATGAAGAACCGATTTATATTTTTTTTGCTGATGTTCGTGTCTTTCATGACATCGTGTTCAGATTCCGTTTCAGTCATCTGGACTGAAGGAGAGACAGATCCTGCAACAGGTCGTGCAGTCAATGTGATTACCGTAGTCAATGCTCCGGAGGGAACAGATTGGGCCTTGTGGATGACTTCAAATCACATGGATGCCGATGCAGTCGAGGGTACGGAAGGTACAATCGAATTGTATCACGGATGCCTCTACAAGATGACTCCGACTGAGCGCAAGGGCAGGGATCTCATTGTAATCTATGCAGACAGGCCGCTTCAGCGCCATTGCTGGGCACCTGAAGGCTTTGTTCTTGAGCATAATGGCAGAACAAAGTCTCTTAAAGCTGAATACGTGTTCCTGGATTCTGAGGATATTCCTGACTTTCCTTATAACCATGTGGAGACTGAAGTCTGGGATATGGTTCCTTCCCTGAAGAATGTATCTGTATCTGAAGGAACAACCGTAGTAGAGAGTATGCCTGAGGTTGTGATGGTTGAAAATGACAAGCAGGGATGGTATAGGATCATTCTTGACGGAACCTGCAAGGTAGAGGCAGCAGATGAGGACGGTGCATACTATGCAAAGGTCACTCTTGACAATCTCAAGAGGAATGCCGGTGGCGACGAAATTCCGAATATGGTAATCGAGGACTGGCCTGATCTGGCATATAGAGGATTAATGCTCGACATCTCAAGAAATTTTACGTCAAAGGATAATATTCTCAAGTTGATCGACGTTCTCGGACACTACAAGATAAGTGTGCTTCATCTTCATTTCGGTGATGATGAGGGTTGGAGACTGGAGATCGGCAAGTTCCCTGAACTTACATCTTTTGGCGCCTTCCATGCTTTCCCACAGAAGGATGCTGATGGACAATATGTTGAAGTTGAAGCTCTTATGCCTTCTTATAATGGTAGCATAGATCCGAAGGACATGACTTCTTCAGCCAATGGCTATCTTTCGAAGGAGGATTATATAGAGATTCTCAAACATGCATGGAAGCATAGGATCCAGGTAATCCCTGAATTCGATACTCCGGGTCATTCGCGTGCTGCAATAAAGGCTATGGAGAAGTATGCCGAGCGTACAGGTGACAAGGGATATCTGCTCAGCGATCCGGACGATGTTTCTGAATATATGTCTGTACAGTACTATCGTGACAATGCTATCAATGTAGCTCTTCCATCTACCTACAGATTCATAGAGGTGGTGTTCGATGAAATCATCGCTTATCACAATGAGGCTGGTGTTCCGCTTCCTGCAATTCATGTGGGAGGTGATGAGGTACCGGAAGGTGCTTGGGTAGGATCTCCTGCTTGCCAGCATGTGATGGCTCGCCGAGGATGGACAAATGTTGAGCTGTTGAAGTCGTATTATATTGAGAATGTGCTCGATATAGCCGAGTCAAGAGGTGTCAAGCTTGCAGGTTGGCAGGAACTTGTCATGGATCTTGAGGACCATGTATATGACAGACTTAAGCAGAATCTCTATTCTATCAATTTCTGGCATACCGGAAGCGGCCAGGAGGAATATCCGTACAGGTATGCAAATGACGGAGTTCCGGTGATTCTTTCCAACATGACAAATACGTATGTGGATTTTGCATATACACCGGACAAGAAGGAAAGGGGCCTTTCATGGGGCGGATTTGTGGATGAGCGTCGTAGTTTCTCGCTACTTCCATATGATATCTATCGTTCTGTGAGATGGAGTGACTATGGAAAGATCAGAGATATTTCAAATCTTCCGGATGGTAAGGAACCTCTTGTGGAGCGTCAGAACATAGTAGGAGTACAGGCACAGCTCTGGACAGAGACAGTCAGAAACTTCGACCATGTAACTTCGTACATATTCCCTAAGGTATGTGGAGTATTTGAGAGAGCATGGAATGCAAGTCCTTCATGGGAGGGAACCACTAAGGCTGATGATCCTGCATTTATGGAAGAGCTTGACAGATATTACAGCACCGTGGTGTCTCACGAAATGCCATATTATGAGGAAGAAGGCATCGCTTATCGCAATAGAAAGAATTAAAAGATAACCAACAATCAAATTATGAGAAAGTTAATTTTTATAGCGTCTCTTTTCCTGGGATTCGCATATGTTGCAAATTCTCAGGTGCTTGACAGAGACAGGTCCAAGTATGCTGTGAATAATTTTGCAGAAGACGACAAGTATGTCATGCTGGAACCTTATGAGACGGTTTCTGTACAGGAACCGAAAGGAAAGAAGGTGAAGAACATCATCTTCATGATCGGTGACGGAATGGGCCTTGAGCAGATCAGCGCTGCTTGGGTCTGCAACGGAGGACTCAATTTTGACAATTTCTCGAAAGTCGGCATACAGAGAACTTATTCTGCAAACAAACTCGTGACAGATTCTGCTGCAGCTGGTTCTGCATTGGCAACCGGTACCAAGACCAATAACGGTATGATTGCGATGAACCCTGACAGTGTTGCTGTCAAGACTCTCGCAGAAGAGGCTATGGAGAAAGGTAAGAGAGCGGGTGCGGCTGTTACCTGTAGAGTCACAGATGCTACCCCTGCTGTATTCTTCAGTCATACATATTCTCGCAAGAACATGGATGACATCGCTGTCCAGATGACCAACAGCGGTCTTTACTTCCTCTCAGGAGGCGGCACAAGATATTGGAGTGGCAGAGAGGATGGTCTTGACCTTGTCGGCCAGGCAGAGGCTAAAGGCTACACATATGTAGAGACCAAGGAAGAGATGATGGCGGTTGAGAACGGTCCTGTGATTGCCCTGATGGACGAATATGAGCTTAAGCCGGCCCTTGACCGCGGCGATATCCTTCCTTCAGCAGTGCAGAAGGCTCTCCAGGTTCTTGACAACAAGAATGGCTTCTTCCTTATGATAGAAGGTTCGATGATCGATGACGGCGGACATGACAACAAGGCTGGAATGACCATGGAGGAACTCTTCGACTTTGACCGTACCCTCGGAATCGTTCTCGAGTGGGCCGAAAAGGACGGCGAGACACTTGTGGTTGTTACAGGAGATCATGCTACAGGTGGTATGACCCTTCTGAGCGGAAGCCTCGAAGAGCAGAGAATCCGTGTGAACTTCTCGACTACAGGTCACAACGGCATCGCACTTCCTGTATTTGCATGGGGCCCGCATTCAGAGGACTTCGTAGGCATATACGAGAACGCCGAGCTCTCAGACAAGATCAGAGCTCTTATCAAATAATATGACCAAAGGGATTCTGAGGATAGCCTAGACTATATCTTCATAAGATGAATGTCTGGCTCTCCATTCATTTGGAGAACATCCGTAGGCTGCCTTGAATTTTTTGGAAATGCTTTTAGCGTCGCTCTCTCCTAAGGAGAGGGCGATGTTTATTATCTGCTCGTTCGTGTCGAGCAGCATCTCGGCAAATGTCTTCAGCTTGAGGCCGGAGATATACTGCCAGATGCTTTGTCCGGTCACTTCCTTGAATCTTATCTCCAGAAGTCGTCGCGAGAGAGCGACTACTTTAACCACGTCATCCACACTTATCTTTCTCTGACAGTTCTGATGGATGAAAAGTACGGCTTTCTGAATTTCTTTGTCATCAGTAGCATATGCTGCGGTAGAAAGTCTTCCTACTACCCTTATAGGCTTGAGCACGATGTCCTCATGTACTGCGTCAGGATTCGCAACAAGATGCTCTATCATCTGAGCTGTCCTGTAACCACCTTCCTCTATGTCAACTGAAATGCTTGACAAGGTAGGGATGCTGAGATTGCAGAGGAGATCATCGTTGTCTACGCCAATGATCGAAACCTCTGAAGGAATGCGAATGCCGGCAGAGTTACATGCTTCTATGAGATTGTTTCCCTGATTGTCGTCGCAGGCCATGATGGCGATCGGCTTAGGGAGTTCCTTGAGCCATCTGGTGAGTTTTTCCCTTTCGTAATACCAATGATGGTCAATGTCCTGCATGTTGTATTTATAGAAGGAATCTCCGAAGCCGGCTTCCTTGATCTCTTTCTGGAATCCCTCACATCTTTCATCCGACCAGCAGACGTCATTCAGTCCGAAGAAACCGAAGTTGCGGAATCCTCGGTCGATATAATATCTTGCAGCCATGCGGCCAGTGCCGATATAATCAGCCGTTATGTTAGGAATGTTTCGGAATCTCTTCTTGAAATCTTGGGCAATGACAATTATTCCTTTCTCCTTTATGATATCGATGTTGTCATTCTCTTCAAAACGTCCGATCACAGCATCTACTTCCCAGTCCTGTGCCCATTTGAGGATACCGGGTATGCCGATGGCTTTCTTGTAATATGAAGGCATTCTGCAAATTGACCATTGCCCCTTCTCCTTGGAATAATTTATTATGCCTTTCAGGAGCTTGTTTGCAAAAGATTCGGTGAAGTCTGTTATGAAAAGTAATCTTATCATAGGATATTAGTATATATCTGAAAGCAAATATCTAAAAAATAAAATAATGTTTAATCTTTTTTGCGCAAATTGCTCCTATAAATACGCAAATTCCCATACGCCCCCCTATCGAATGTGGTAATTTTGCAAAAATGACCACAAAATGACATTAGGAATTGATCTCGGGGGTACCAATCTCTGCATTGGTCTTGTAGATAATGGCGTAGTAAGAAGCATGACTTCAGTCCCCTCTTTTGACCAGACTTTTACTCTTGAACAAACTTTGGAATATCTGTCTGAACAGATTTCAGCAATACTTACACCGGAAGTGAAGAAGATCGGCATCGGCGTCCCTACAGTAGTTGATGTCGAGAGGGGTATCGTATATGACGCTGCCAACATCCCTTCATGGAAGGAGGTGCATCTCAAGGCCTTTCTGGAAGAAAGGTTCGGTTTGCCGGTAAGCGTGAACAACGATGCAAACTGCTATGCAATGGGTGCTTATGGAATGTATCCGAAGGAGAACAGACCTGATATCCTTATTGCTGTAACTCTTGGAACCGGAATAGGAATCGGAGTTGTAGATCATGGAAGACTTTTCTGCGGCGTGAACTGCGGCGCGGGTGAACTCGGATACCTGAACTACAAGGATGGATGCCTCGAAGAGTATTGCAGCAAGCAGTTCTTTGAGAATCGTGGAATAGACTGTCACAAGGCAAGTGATGCGGCATATGCCGGTGATAAGGATGCCATTGCCCTGTTTGAAGAATTTGGTCGTCATCTCGGCTATGCGTTGTCCATCCTCATGTTCGCCTATGACCCGAGCCACATTGTGTTTGGCGGCGGTATAGCTAACGCGCTTCCTCTTTTTGAAAAGTCGATGATGGCTTATCTCAGAGAAAATTTCCCTTTCAGCGCCAATGTCGAAAAACTTAAGATCGACGTTCAGACAAGTGGCACGACACCGATTATTGGAGCATCATTAATTTGACAATATGAAAAAGACAATCTATCTGATCATGGCAGCAGCAATGCTGTGCGCCTGCACAGAATCAATCTCTCTCAAGAACGGCGGGGAGTACATTCTGGAAGACTGGACACTGAATCAGGAGGGTACTCTCAAGCATTATGATGTGAAGGTACCATCTACAGTGGCTGGAGAACTGTTTGACCAGGGATATTTCGGGGAGGATCTTCTCGAAGGTCTGAATTATTACAATGCAGACAAAAGCATATTCGACAGTGCCTGGATATATAAGACAGATTTCAATATGGACGTAGTTGAGGGTCAGCACTATGACCTTGTCTTCAACGGCCTCAACTATTATGCGGACATCGTCCTGAACGGTATATGCATCGCTTCTTCTGACACAACATATGGTGTCTTCATCAAGAGGGAGTATGATGTGACCGGTCTCTTGAAGGATGTCAACAATCTCGAGGTGAAGGTCCGCAGAGCTCAGTGGGGAGACCTTAACATAGGTTTCGTAGACTGGAATCCAAGACCTCTCGATGAGAGCATGGGTATAACTCAGACTGTGAAGATTCTTGCTTCGGGCCCTGTAAGTGTAAAGGACGTATTCGTTATTCCTGACCTTGACGTGAAGACATTTGCACAGGCTGATCTTGAAGTACGTGTCACCTTGAAGAACAACCTTTCAGAGGCTTTCAGCGGCAATATCGTGCTTGATCTTCAGGAGAATGGCGTATGCTCGGTACCGGTAGAACTTGCTGCGGGGGAGGAGAGAATAGTTTCTGTAACTCCTGAGCAGGCTGCAAACCTTCATGTGGAGAACCCACGCGTATGGTGGAGCCACGATCTTGGAACTCCTGAACTTTATGACATCAATGTCACTGTCGAGAAAGATGGTGTGGCTTCAGACAGCAAGGATGTGACTTTCGGAATCAGAAAGATTGAGAGCAGACTTACTGAGAATGATTACAGACAGTTCACCCTTAACGGAAAGGATATAATCATCAAGGGTGCCGGCTGGACAGATGACATCTTCCTTCGCGATACACCTGAGTCTATCGAGAGACAGGTGAAGTACGTGATGGATATGAACATGAATACTATCCGTTTTGAGAATATCTGGGGTAAGGATGATACAGTATATGATCTCTGTGACCGCTATGGCGTGCTTGCTCTTGTGGGCTGGAGCTGCCAGTGGGAGTGGGAGAACTACTGCGGTCTTCCTGAGGTACCTCATGTAGGATGTATCGTACAGCCTAAGGAGATTGACCTTGCTGCAAGATATTTCGAGGATCAGGTCATCAGACTCCACAATCACCCTGCAGTATTCGCATGGATGACAGGTAGTGACTGCGTTCCTATTTATGAACTTGAGAAGCGT
>JAFZGK010000077.1 GCA_017555445.1 Bacteroidales bacterium | reverse complement strand
GCATCCACAGCCAAGTCGATCGGTGCGATAGATGCCACTGTCAACATTGCATTGAGAATACTTCCCGGCAACCTCATCTATGCAGGACTCTTCCTTGCGGCATGCTTCATTTCAATGTCCATCGGTACAAGCGTGGGCACTATCGTAGCCCTTGTTCCTGTAGCAGCAGGTATAGCGGAAGAACTCGTTCATGGAGGCATGAGCGGCATTCATGCAAACCCGGCCTTCATTACTGCGATCATAGTCGGAGGCGCATTCTTCGGTGACAACCTGTCATTCATTTCAGACACCACCATTGCTGCAACAAGGACACAGGGATGTTCGATGAAGGACAAGTTCAAGGCAAATATCAGAATAGTGGGTCCTGCAGCCATCATAGTAGCTGCTCTTTATGTTGTTCTGGGATGGTCCGTATCAGTAAGCCCTGAAGTCGGCCAGACACAATGGATTCTTCTTGTTCCTTATATCCTCGTAATCGCACTTGCCCTCTCCGGAATGAATGTAGCTGCAGTCCTCACTATCGGACTGGCTGTCAACGCACTCATCGGATTCTCAATGGGCAGCCTTTCATGGAGCGGATGGCTCGAGAGCATAGGTGGCGGCATAAGCGGAATGGGCGACCTCATCATAGTGACAATTCTTGCAGGAGGTATGCTTGAGCTGATCAAGGAGAACGGCGGCCTTGACTTTATTGTAGACGGGATGACACGCAAGATCAACGGAAAGCGTGGTGCCGAGTTCAGCATCGCAGGACTCGTATCCCTTGCCAACCTCTGCACAGCAAACAACACCATCGCCATCATCACCAGCGGAGCCATCGCCCGTGACATCACAGAAAAGTTCGGTCTGGATCCTCGCAAGACAGCAAGCATCCTCGACACATTCTCCTGCCTGATCCAGGGATTGATACCTTATGGAGCCCAGCTCCTCATGGCTGCAGGTCTTGCAGGAGTATCATCTATTTCGATCATCGGATATCTCTACTATCCGTTTGTAATGGGACTCTTCGCAATCCTTGCAATCCTTTTATGCTTCCCGAAGAAGATTTAAGAAACATATAAATACAACGACACCCAGCTGCTTTTCACAGCTGGGTGTCGTTTATGTATTATAATCAATAGCTCAGGCCGTGACCGAAAGCGAAAGTAGGATCGACTGAGTCAAACGGAGCATCTTCCTTCTGTGCGCGGACCGCATCCATCGAGGACGGAACTTCGAAAGAAAGTTTTCCGACAGGATTGAACTTGCCGAATACGACATCAAGCAGAGCTGAATCGAACACGTCAAAGATCATAAGACTGGCATTGATGTCTGTCTTAACTGCCTGAGGAAGTATGCATGACGAACCGGTAGGGTTGAATGCCACAACCAGCGGCTTGCCTGCGGAACGAAGCTCCTGGATATGAGCCCATTTCTTCTCCGGAAAATCGATATTGACCTCTGTAGCGTCAAAAGCACCCATTCTGTTTCCACCTTCAGAAACCGTAGTTGTGCGATACAGGATCAGGTCTGCATCCTCAGGCTTGTCGACAACAGTCGCATACTTGCCGGCTGTCTCAGAATTGACTCCCTCAACATAGATCTTGATGCCTTCCTTGGCAGGAAGAGTACCGTCATTGGTAAGGAGAATATTTGAACTGAGCTGAGCCTCATAGCCTCGTGACTGATTCTTCTCGCTCTGGAGAATACCCTCAGCCTTTGAAGGATCCACATACGGATTTTCGAAAAGTCCGAGAATGAAATGCCACTGAAGTATTCTCGAAGCTGCCTGATTGACTCTTTCCTCTGATATGATTCCCTCATTTACCAGTTCTACAATATATTCAGGATGAGTCTCGCTTCCTATCTGGTCGACACCCGCATTGTAGATCATGGCGTAATTGTCCTTGAGAGTTGTCTTGCCCTGAAGACGAGGGTTGAGAGGTCCGCGTGACGCTACGCCCCAGTCTGTACATATCGCACCCTTGAAACCGAGCTGGTCATAGAGGACCTCAGTAGAAATATGATAAGAATAATTGACGTTCAGAGTATCAACATATGTACCGCTGTAATATCCCATCGCAGCAAGAGCATTCTTTGCAATACCGGCCTTCCAAGGCATATAGTGATAGTCCTGCGCACCTGTAGGATATACCAGCCAGCTTCCTGTTCCGTTCTCATGAGGACCTGCACCAGGCCAGTGCTTCAGATGGACAAGAATCTTTGAAGGACCTACCATGCCGTCCTTGCCCTGGGCACCGTCCATGAATGCTTCAAGCATCTCTGTAGTAAGCTCGGCTGATTCCGAGAAACATCCCATGTTACGGCTCCAGCGAGGCTCTGTCATGACGTCGATCTGAGGACCGAGAATCATGTGAAGACCCACAGCACGATATTCCTCTGCAACGACTGCTCCGAAATCCTCGACAAGCTTGGCATCGCGGGCAGATGTGATTCCCACCTGACCTTCATTGCTCGGAAACTGAGAGAAATATTGTGTACCACGGACATGGGCACCGGTACCAGAACCATGACGAGGGTCAGTCGAGAACATGATCGGAATACCCAGACGAGAAGCCTCAGCTATCTCCTGCATTCCGTTAGACCATTCTGCAAACTTTGCAGGTGCACATGTTCCGTTGTTGAGTATGTTGCGGAAATTCTTTTCTTCGATATATGACTTGGCTGTAGCAGTACGGCGCATCTGTCCGATGGCCATAACCCCGGCGCCCTGACCTCCCGGCCCTACAGGGCCTGCATACTGCTCTTCTGCAGCTTTTGCAAGAAGTGCCTTTTCTTCATCTGTGAAATCATATTTGATCACTCCGCTTTCCGGCACCGCGATATTCGGATGGAACATCAGTCCGGCCTTCTCTTCCAGAGTCATCTGACCGACAAGGTCAGCGATTCTTTCTTCCATCGGGAGTCTCCAATCCTCGTATGCGTCAAGAGCACCGTTCTTATTGAGGTCCTTGAACTGGTAGTCACCCTCAGTAATAATCTGCACCTTGCGGGCACCGAGTTCCGGCTGCTCGTATCTATGAGTGCATCCTGCAGTCATAAGCACAAGCATGAGCATTGCTGCAATTTTAATTGTCTTCATAAGCCAATGGTTTTAAATTCTCTCAAATTTAAGAATTTAAAAACCAAAAAGCAAAGTTTGATCAAAGGAAGAGTGATGCAACACGGAAGGTGATGAAAGCGGCCACCCATGCGAGCAGGATGGTATAGACCGCCGTGATTATGGCCCATTTCCAACCGCCGCTCTCGTTCTTTATGGCGACGAATGTAGCGATGCATGGGAAGTAGAGGAGAATGAACACCATGTAGGCCAGAGCTCCGGCAGGAGTAACAGACTTGACCAGAGCACGCTGCAGGCTGGTATCGGCTGTGACACCATCCGCACCACCTTCTGCTACAGCCACATCCTCATCGGCATACATTACTCCGAGCGTGCTGACCACCAGTTCCTTCGCACCGACACCGGCAACGATTCCCACACCCATGCGCCAGTCAAATCCCAGAGGCTCAAGCACAGGCTCCATAGCCTTGCCGACATAACCTATGAACGAATGTTCCTGCTGCTCCTTCACATTATCGTATGCATTGTGATTAGGGAAATATCCGAGGAACCATATTACAATCGAACATATGAGGATGATTCCGCTCATCTTCTGCAGATACTGACGTCCCTTTTCCCATGTATGCCTGAAAACCGACTTGGCAGTAGGTACGCGATATGGCGGGAGTTCCATAACGAAAGGAAGGTCGTCATCCTTGAAGAAACGGTTCATGACTCTCGCTGCAATCATAGCCAGAACGATTCCAAGAGCATAAAGTCCTAGAAGTACAGCTCCCGCATGAGCACCGAAGAATGCACCTGCGATAAGCACGAATACCGGAAGACGTCCCGCACATGACATCATAGGAATGATGAGCATGGTTATCAGTCGGCTCTTGCGGCTCTCGATGGTCCTGGTGGCCATTATTGCCGGCACATTGCATCCGAATCCCATGATCATCGGAATGAACGATTTGCCGTGCAGACCTATCTTGTGCATGAGCCTGTCCATGATGAAGGCGCCACGCGCCATATATCCGGAGTCTTCAAGAAGCGATATGAACAGATAAAGAAGAAGTATGTTCGGAAGGAATACCAATACGCTTCCCACACCACCGATGACACCGTCAATGACCAGGTCCTTCAGCCATCCTTCAGACATGACGGAACCGACAAAAGCTCCGAATGAGCTTACAATCCATTCTATCCACTGCATCGGATATTCACCGATCACGAATGTCGCATTGAAGACAATATAGAGCAGAAGGAAGAAGATAGGGAACGCCGCCCACCTGTTAGTGACAACTGCGTCTATCTTATCTGTCAATGTATTACGTTTCTTCTTTCCTTTATATGGCTCGAATGTCTCAGCCAGTGCACCCTGCACGAAGGCATACTTCGCATCCACGATAGAAGAGTCTATTCCAGATCCCAACAGAGCCTTGATCCTCTTGTTCTCCTCAAATCTTGCTGAGATGATCTCGTCACGGTTCGGCAGTCCCTCGACCACATTCTCTATCTCCTTATCGTTTTCAAGATACTTGATGGCCAGGTAACGGGTAGAATATTTGGTTCTGATGTCAATGTTCTCCTGAATCAGAAGCTTGATCCTTTCAATGCTGTGCTCAAGCTCGTTTCCATGATTGATATGGATATGGCGGGCAAGATGAGGGTCGCTCTTTTCGCATATCTGGATGATAGTGTCGAAAAGGTGGTCGATACCCTCTCCTGTACGGCTCACAGTAGGAACGACCGGCATACCCAAGAGATAACCTAACTGTTTGATATCCAGATGGTCTCCCTTCTCCTGGAGTTCATCATACATATTGAGGGCCATGACAACCCTCAGGTTCATGTCAATGAGCTGGGTAGTAAGATACAGATTGCGCTGAAGATTGGATGCATCGACTACATTGACGACAACATCAGGGACTTCCTCCACAAGATTGCGACGGACATAAAGCTCCTCAGGACTGTATGCTGAAAGAGAATATGTACCAGGCAGGTCGACTATGACAAACTTATATCCGCCATATTCGAATGTGCCTTCCTTGGCATCCACAGTCACACCGCTGTAGTTGCCCACATGTTCGTGACTGCCTGAAGCTATATTGAAAAGGGACGTCTTTCCGCAGTTCGGATTGCCGACAAGAGCAACTCGTATATGTCTTCTGCGTTCCTCCGCAAGATTGTCCATCTTTCTCTCGATCCAGTCTCCCTCCGCTTCAAGCGCCTGAAGATTTTCCAAAGATGCCGACGCCTCCGCAAGAGCCTTTGCCTCCGCCTCGCTTATGACTTCGATCTTCGCCGCCTCTTCGCGACGAAGGGAAATCTTATAACCGATTATCTCATACTCGATCGGGTCTCTGAGAGGGGCATTAAGGATGACTTTCACCTTATTGCCCTTCACAAATCCCATCTCGATTATTCTCTTGCGGAAACTGCCATGGCCTGACACCTTCACGATGACACCACGCTCTCCCGTCTTCAATTCAGATAACTTCATCCTGCATATCTTTTGCGCAATCTACAAATATAGCAATTTTACTGAGATTCCGAATGAACTGCAGCTTTGAAAAATTCCGAATTGATTACAAATCCTCAAAAACGACAGAGTTCAGCCCCTGGTCAACCCAGATAAGTTTCGAAGTGTCATATCCCCTGCTCTCAGCTTCTTCCACTACAAGATCCAGTACCGCATCACTCTGCTGAGGAGTACGCGAGAGGATCCAGAGATAGTCGGGACTTCTGCTTCCTACCAGTGCCACCTGATAATTTTCATCCAGCATCAAGACATTATAGTCACTGTAGAAGAACAGGAAGAATGAGACCTTGAGATGCGCCGGATCCTTGATTGGATCAGGTTGCTTCGCCTTTCCGTCAGCTGTCTTGAACACCCCGTTCTTCCAACCGGAATTGAATACATCCACCTTGCCGTCATCACGGATATAATATTCAGCCGTGACATTATCCATCCCCCGCTCGAAGCTATGGTCGAAACGGGCTATTTCGTACCATGTGCCAAGGTAACGCGAGAGGTCGAACTTTGCGATTGTGGAGTTGTCATACGGTTCCTGGGCTGACATCAGCACCGGGAACATTGCAGTCAGTGCGATTTGAATAAGACGTTTCATAATAAACCTGCGTTTTAATTATAACTAACCAAAACGCAGGCAACTCAAAAAGTATGCTTGAAACAAGCTTAATGTATTTCTATTGTATATACGCTCGAGAAACGCTCTCCCGGAGCAAGACGGTTGACCCAGTCCTTATCTCTGTAATCACCTTCGTATCCTGCCCTGTCGCAACGGCCATACCATGGCTCGATGCAGATGAACGGCGCATTCTTGGTCGGAGGTGACCAGAGACCAACTACCGGTGCAGTAAAGTTGAGGCTCAGCCATGGAGTCGCATCTGTGCGATGGAGAGTGACCCTCTTGAGCTGGCTGTCCTGAAGCATGAGGGTGTCAATGACATCGAATGTATCGCTTGCAAGCGGACATCTGCCATTCTCATCGAGTTCCAGAGGATGTTTTGTCACCGCATCCACACAACCTTTGCCGACGATTCTGATGCACTCAAGTCCTTCAGTCCTGTCGAATGAGAAGAATCCACGTTCCTTCTTTTCAAGATCATAATCCGGATAATTGAAGGCAGGATGCGCACCGATCTGGAAATACATATCTTCAGTTCCAGGGTTGGCAACCTCCCATATCACATCGATCTTGTTGTCATGAAGTCTGTAAGCTATCTCAAGACAGAATGGCCAAGGATATTTTGCAAGAGTCTCCTCTGTAGATTCCAGACGATATCGAAGTTCTGTATCGGTCTGGCTTACAAGCGCAAATTCCATGTCTCTTGCAAATCCATGCTGTCCAAGCTGGAATTCCTTTTCTCCCACTCTGTAACGGCCTTCCCATACGCTGCCTACAATCGGGAAAAGAACCGGCGAATGACGAGCCCAGAATTTCGGATCCGCCTGCCAGAGATATTCTGTTTCACCTTTGCGGATGCTCGAAAGCTCCGCACCATGTCCGCTGACCTCAATCGCCAGCACATCATTTTTCAGTGTCTGCATGATCTTATGAATATTTAGCGATGTAAATATACAAAAAAATCCGATCAGAAATGATCGGATTCTTGGGGTGCGGTGGGCGAGACTCGAACTCGCACAGGATTACTCCCACTACCCCCTCAAAGTAGCGTGTCTACCATTTCACCACCACCGCTTTGTTTTGGGATTGCAAAGGTACGACAAATATTTTAAACTCCAAATTTTTCTTCAAAATTTTTCAAATATTTTTCATTTCCCCTAGAAACGTCCGCTGAATAAAGACCCTTTTTATGCTGATTTTCAGTTTTTTCGCCACTTCATTGGAAGTCTCAGAAAAATTTCATAATTTTGCGCGCTTTTCCTCGGGAAGGAAAACATTGGTATATTTATTAACATTTAAAACAGATTCACAATGGCTGTTAAAATTCGTCTCCAGCGCCACGGTAAGAAGAATTTCGCATTCTTCCACATTGTTGTGGCTGACTCACGCGCACCTCGCGATGGTCGTTTCATCGAGCAGATCGGCTCTTACAACCCTAACACAAACCCTGCAACTATCGTTCTCAACCACGAGCGCGCACTTGCATGGCTTAACGTAGGTGCACAGCCTACCCTTACTGCTAACAAGATCCTCTCTTACGAGGGTGTACTCCTTGCAAAGCACCTCCAGGGTGGTGTAAAGAAGGGCGCTCTTACTCAGGAGCAGGCAGACGCTAAGCTCGCTGCTTGGAAGGCTGAGAAGGCTGCAAAGATCAACGCAAAGAAGGCGGGACTTAGCAAGGACGCTGCTGAGGCTTACAAGGCTGCAGTTGCTGCTGAGGCTAAGGTAAATCAGGAGAGAGCTGAGGCTATCGCTAAGAGAAAGGCTGAGGCTGAGGAAGCTGCACGCGCTGCTGCTGAGGCTGCTGCTGCTGAGGCTGCTGCAGAGGTTGCAGAGGCTGAGGAAACACCAGCTGAGTAATTCCGGCATGGCAGGTAGAAAGACAACTGGCAGCAATGCCATTACTCTTGACGACCTGCAGCAGGTAGCACAGGTGTTGAAATCCAACGGTACCGACGGGGAACTCGTAATGGGTTTCCGCGACATCGCTCCTGAAGATATCAACTTAGAAGAACCGGTGTTCATCGTATTCGATGGACTGCCGGTTCCTTTTTTTATCGAATCATTCTCAAAGAGAGGCAACACGAAAGCCCTCGTTCACCTCACAGACATCTGCAGTATGGAAGATGTCGAGGAAATCACCGGAAAGGCAGTCTATATCAGTGCCGACAGCATTCCTGAAATGTCAATAGAAGAAGACGGTTACGCTGCACTTGTCGGTTGGATGGTACTCACACCGACTGAAGACGGGGAAGGCTTGATCGAAGTCGGAGAAATCACCGATTTCATTGACATCCCAAAGAACCCATGCCTTGAGGTAGAAACAATAAATGGAGCAGTAATGCTACCGCTCCATGAAGATTTCATCTTATCATTGGATCCTGAATATCAGGAATTAATCATGCAGATTCCTGCAGGACTTCTTTAAGGGTGGCTAATATTCTATAGCAACCCTCGCTCCGAAATTATCCATACAGAATACTTCCGGCACGTTCGGATTGGTTGACTTTACATCAAAATCCAGATACTGGATATCTCCTATCGAAGAGAGATCAAATATTGTCCATTTAGGCAGCACGGTCACCTTGCCATCCTCGCAGGTAATGAGATCTATTGACTTCTCGCTTGTCATCTTTCCTTCAAGATAACCTGTAGCCTTGAGAGTCAACGCATCACCATCCTTGAATTCCTTCATTGCAGCAGCTGCCACATAAAGAGGGACATTCACATAACATCCTACCACCCTGCATGTTCCATACTCGTCTCCGACGAACTCTACGTCATGCACAGGCATATCCGCATCAGATTCCGCATCCACGAACACCATATATGTCCTTGTACTGTCAGCAGGAGCATTCACTCTGTAAAGATCCGCTGTCACATCTGATTCATATCCCTCAGCATAAAGTTTTCCCTTGAGACATGAGAGCACGAATCCACCTTTGACCGCTGTCTTATCCTCGCTAAGTTTATGCATGAAGGCAACATCATTCCAACCCATACCAAGGCCTCCGACTGTGTCGAAATAAAGGCTGTCTTTTCCAAACTGATCAGGTATGTCATAGTCATTGACATATTCGAATGTTGCAAGAAGGTTGTACTGATGACTGTTGGTCGGACCATCCTTGAAACACGATACGGCCATCAAAGCCGCAAAAAACACTACTAAAAACTTCTTCATTTATCTTATATTATCTTAAAAGTCTGCAAATATACATCAAAAATTTACTTCAGCCACAAAAGCTGCAGGGCCTGTCAGATATACATCTGACGCAACTTGGCCTTCTGAGCCGCAAGGTCTGAAATCCACTCTGAGAACATCCCTCTTTGCCTTGATCTGATAGATTGCAACATCACCTTCGACTAAAGAAGGCTTCACGCCACTAAGATGAGCAGCTATTGCTGAAGCAACTATACCAGTTCCGCATGCAAATGTCTCATCCTCTACTCCTTTCTCGTAGGTACGGACTTTCAACACAGACTCAGACGGCTCGATAAAGTTGACATTGGCTCCTATAGGCTTAAGTTCCTGAGCGCCATATCTTATCTCTCTTCCCTCTGAAACTATATCGTAGGATTCCAGGTCTGCCACCTGTCTCACATAATGTCTTGTACCAGTATCCAGGAACCAGCCTTCAGAAACACAGGTAACACCTGTAAGCTCATCATACCTGATCGCCTCAGATACATCCTTCATCTTCAGACGGACGATCTTTACGCCACACTCATCGCATATCACCTGCGCTGTATGAAGACCATCTGCAGCATCGAAAACATATGTACCATGCTCTCCAGACGGCTTGACCCCCATGTCAGCAGCAAATGCCACGATGCATCTGCCTCCGTTACCGCACATCATGCCACCGGAGCCATCTGAATTGAAATATGTCATATGAAAATCAAGACCGTCTGCACCTGATTCAAGCAGCATAAGACCATCCGCTCCGATTCCGTAACGACGGTCACACAGATCAGCTATAGACCTTGTCCAGACTACCACACCATCGGATACAGCTTCAAGGACTCCGTCCTTTTCAAGAATATATCCGTCCCGGTTGTCTGCAACCAGAAAGTCATTCCCGGCACCTTGATATTTATAAAATCTCATACTGTCCATTATATTTCACTTTTCAGCAATTCAGCCATCATGCGTATGCCTTCGGCAATTCGCTCGTGAGACATGAAAGAGAAGTTAAGTCTCATCGTATTCTTTCCGCTACGGTCAGGGTGGAAGAACTCTCCGGCCACATAAGCCACCCCGGCTGTCAAAGCCCTGTCATAGAATGCCACAGCATCGAATCCTTCAGGAAGAGTCAGAAAGAGGAACAGTCCGCCTTCAGGATGTGTCCATTTCACCTGTGAAGGCATATGCTCTGAGAGGAGAGAAAGCATAAGGTCTCTCTTGCCCTTATAAAGCTCTATTGTCTTTGCCAGATTGGCATCCAGCTTTCCACTTGCAAGGAACTCTGCAGCCACATACTGATCGAAGATCGGCGGGCAGAGGTCCAGCGACTGCTTGCACACATATATCTTGTCGAGAATGTCCGGATGAGCAATAGCCCAGCCAAGGCGGAAACCCGGAGCGAAAATCTTTGAAAATGATCCAAGATGGATGACCCTGTCCGGAGCCAGAGAATACATTGTAGGCACATGCTCACCCTCATATCTGAGCTCACGGTATGGACTGTCTTCAATGATAAGGAAATCATGCCTCTCAGCAAGCTCCACCATCATCTTCCTTTCCTCAAGAGTCAATGTCTCTCCTGAAGGATTCTGAAAGTCCGGAATCATATAGAGGAACTTTATCTTCTTTCCCTCATTTTCCACCTGCGCGATAACATCCTCATAGTTCTTTCTGAAAGCATTCAGATCATCCGCATGAGAGATGCCTCTGATGTCAGCGCGGTATGAACAGAATGACTGGATAGCTCCAAGATATGATGGATTGGAAGTCAGGACCACATCACCCGGATCTACAAGAACTCGGGTACACACATCTATGCCCTGCTGCGAAGAAGACGTGATCTGAACTCTCTCCACCGGCACTCCGTAACGTGAAGCTACAGCCTCACGAAGCTCGTTCACTCCCTGGGTTGCGCCATATTGAAAAGCCTTTCCTCCATACTTGTCGATCACCTCCGACATGGTATGACGGATTTGCTCAAGAGGGAAAGTCTCTGCTGAAGGATATCCTCCGGCAAAGGAATATATGGAATTCAGGTCGACCTTCTTGAAGATATCCCTCACAGGCGACCTGAAAAACGATTCTGTATCTTTTGAAAACTTCATTATCTCAACATGTCCTCAAGAGTAATGGAACCGGAAGTCTTCTCATCGCGGTACTTTACGATCACAGGGCAGTAAAGATGGATTCCCTGCTCCGCACCCGGTCCCTTTGACATCGGGCGGCTTCCGGCAACAACCACAGCACCTTCAGGAACCACCATCTGACCATTTTCATTTGCTCTGATGTATTCTCCTGTCGTAGAGTCGAAAATTGCTGTGGATGCGTTGATTATCACACCTGTTCCTATTACAGCATTCTTCTTCACGATGGTTCCTTCGTAGATTCCGCAGTTTCCTCCGATGAAGACATTATCCTCAATGATCACAGGAAGAGCTCCTACAGGCTCCAGCACACCACCGAGCTGCGAAGCAGCTGAAAGATGTACATGCTTGCCCACCTGTGCACACGATCCCACCAGCGCGTGGGAATCGATCATTGTTCCTTCATCCACATATGCTCCGATATTGACATATGCCGGCGGCATCATGATCACAGAAGGCGCAAGATATGCGCCGACACGTACACTGCTTCCTCCCGGAACTATTCTCACACCGTTCTCTGCAGTGAATCTGCGCGCAGGGATGGTATCCTTGTCAAAGAATGAGAACTGGCCCTGAGACATGTCTGTAAGCTTTCCAAGGCGGAATCCTGCAAGAATGCCCTCCTTCACCCAGGAGTTGACCTTCCACTGTCCGTCCACCTGCTCTGCAACACGTACTCTGCCGCTTTCAAGGTCTGATATAAGATTGTTGAATTTATCGAGTTCTGCTGTCATGATATTCAATTTTATAGATGATCTGTCTTCTGATTAAAGCAGACCAAGAACTTTCACTGTTTCAACCATAAGGTCATAAGTCGGCTGCTGGCAAGGTACCAGAGGCAGACGAAGTTCGTTCTCAATCAAGCCCATCGCTGCCATAGCTGCCTTTGCCGGAATTGGATTGCTCTCAACAAAGCAGTTGTTGAAAAGCGGTGTAAGCTTCTCATTCAACATATGAGCATCCTCCCTGCGTCCCTCGCGGATCGCCTTGACGAATTCCGTCAGCTGCACAGGAGCTACATTGGAAGCTACACTGATGATACCGGCACCGCCGTTCTCCATCATCCAGAGAGTATCATCGTCATTACCGCTGAGCACCTGAAATCCTTCAGGAGCATTACGAAGAATCTCCATGATCTGATCCCTGTTTCCTGAAGCCTCCTTGATTGCCACTATATTGTCGATTTCTGCAAGTCTGAGAGCTGTCTCTGCTGTCATGTTCACGCCTGTACGGCCAGGAACATTATAAAGCACAATCGGTTTGTCAGTCGATTCTGCAACAGCCTTGAAATACTGATACTGACCTTCCTGTGTCGGCTTGTTATAATAAGGCACGACAATAAGGAAAGCATCCACGCCATGCGGATCAAGCTGACGCATGCTCCTTACCGTATGCTGAAGCGAGTTGGTTCCACCACCTGCAATGACAGGAAGACCGGCACTATGCTCCTTTGCTATCTGGAGGACTCTGATGCGCTCGTCATCTTCAAGACAAGGAGTCTCGCCGGTAGTACCGAGAGGAACCAGAACATCAATTCCTGCAGCTACCTGACGGTCCACCAAAGCAGCGAATGCATCATAATCGACTTCGCCATTTCTGAAGGGTGTTATAAGGGCTGTTCCGCAGCCTGACAAATCTATCATATTCTTATTCTTTTTCATTTCCACCTATAAGCCTATCTGATGAGGTCACGGAATTCGTGCACTCCTGTGAGGCCTTCTGTCTTTAACGCAGCTGCTACCGCTCCAGCAGCGAATCCTTCACGTGAAAACGCCTCGTGTGTCATTGTGATCCTGTCATTTGAGCCCTCGAAACCCACTGTATGGATTCCCGGAATCTCGCCGCAACGCACAGACTGAACCTCCACATTGGTTCCCATATTTGCATCAACGATGTCTGCAAGAGACTTGGCTGTTCCGCTTGGAGCATCGAGCTTATGGCAGTGATGCATCTCCACCATATAAGGACTGTATCCGCCTGCTTCACCAAGAAGTCTTGCAACATGCTCAGTCACTGCAAAGAACACATTCACGCCGATAGAGAAGTTCGTTGCCCAGATCATCGGCGTACCGCACTTCTCGAAATATGAGATCACCTCATCCTTGATGTCAGCCCAGCCGGTAGTTCCTACAACCACAGCCTTGAAATTTTCTGCAAGGAACCTGTAATTTTCCCTGAAGGCAGCAGGCGTGGTGAAGTCAATGCAGACACATTCCTTTGCCAATGCAGGGTCTGTCTCTGTGATGGCTTCGCTCCATCCTGCATATTCTATATCTTTAGAAAGTATGATCTTCTCGATCATCTTTCCCATTTTTCCGTAACCGCTTATTAAAATCTTCATAATTCAGCTTTCATCAATCAGTTACCAAGCAAGTGGATCGTCAGGATTATCAAACAGATGATCGTGAAGACCTAGAACTACCTCATCGAGTTCCTCGCGGTCCACAACGAAGCTGATATTCACGAACGATGCACCCTGAGAGATCATATATACATTGCACTTCTTCAGAGGGGTGAATGTCTTCTTCAACATTCCGTTCAGACGGACGATATTCTTTCCGATCACAGATACCTGAGACTTGTCGTCATCCACAATCACATCCGAGAACTCAGACAACTGTTCCACTACAGAATCAATATTCTGGGTAGCATCTACAGTAACTGAGATATTTGCTTCCGAAGTACTGATAAGGTCTACAGACACCTTGCTCTCACTGAAAATCTCGAACACTCGGCGAAGGAAGCCGGATGTATTGATCATTCTCATCGAGAAGATATTGATGACCCTGATATTTTCCTTGAATGACACGGACTTGACTCCATCTTCGATAAGTTCGCTGCGAAGGATTGCAGTACCTTTTCCTGAAGGGTTCATCGAATTGAGCACGAACAGAGGTATGTTCTTCTTCACTGCCGGCTCGATAGTGAGCGGGTGAAGGACCTTGGCACCGAAATGAGCCATCTCAGCGGCTTCCTCAAAAGATATCTTCTCAAGATACTTGGTGTTAGGTACCCTGCGCGGATCTGCAGTACGGACACCGTCCACATCTGTCCATATCTCAATCCTCTCAGCATCCACAGCCATTCCGATAAGCGAAGCAGAATAATCAGAGCCGCCACGGCCTAAAACAGTCTGTTCACCCTTGAGGTTTGAAGCGATGAAGCCCTGAGTGATGACAGCATCCATTCCTTTATATGCATCTTCCACCATGACCGGCACCCTCTTTACGATTTCCTCCACAACAGGTTCTCCCTTGAGGTATGAATCATTGGTAACCATCATCTTGCGGGCATCGATAAAGTTGGTCCTTATGCCCTTTGCATTCATTGCAAAGCAGATGATTGTAGAAGAAAGGAGTTCTCCGTTAGATATTATGATAGCTTTGTTACGGTCTGAAAGCTCGCCTACCGCACATACTGCATTTGCAAGTTCATCCAGATCATCACATATTGCATTCACTCTAGCTACGGCATCCTGCTTCATCATCGGGCTCTGATCGAGAAGCTGGGATGCGAGGTTCACGTGACGCTGACGAAGCTCTGCAAGAAGGTCACGAGTCAAGGCATGATCCTTAGATGCGGCTGCATCAGAAATCTTATATAGAAGGTCAGTCACCTTGGAAAGGGCAGACACTACAACTACAGGCTTCTGGTCAAGCTTACCTCCGATGATAAATATTGTTCTTGTGATGGCTTCAAAGTTTGCAACCGAAGTACCACCGAATTTCATCACTATCATAATCTCAGCTATTTCATATCTGATATTATGATAGTAAGACTTCTCATAATATCAACTTTTGTTCTACTTTATTCTACCACTAACTTATATATGTTAATATAGTTCTGCACTGCCGTCTCCAGGTCACCGAGCGTGATGTGCTCATTGTCTCTATGGGCTACGAGGATTGAACCCGGACCACAGAGAATTTTTCTTCCAAAGCATTTCAGCTGTGGAGCGTCGCTGCCGAACGATACCGGCTTAAAAGGAAATCCATCCAATACTTCAAAACGGGTAGGTGCATCCCCTCCAAATGCTGTCACCTTCATATATCTCTGCCAATCAGCCACATCCTTAGCAACTATGTCAGACCCGTCCTGAACCTTCGGTCGTCCGAAGCGGAGCTTTGCTTCAGGGCCAGCCATATTCTTCATGACATTGCAGACCATCTCGTCTGACTCGAATGTAGTGCGGAAATATACTCTGCAGGTAAGCTTGTCACTCAGGATATTCTGTGGATTATCGCTATGAAGCTTTCCGATATTCCATGTAGTCTCTCCAAGAATCGGATCCTTAGGAAAACCTATGCTGCGAAGCGCGTTAACAAATTCATTGAACATAATAACCGCACTTCTGCCGCACTGCGGATAGCCAGAATGGAACGCTTCCCCTTCAAACTCAACCTCAAAGGACTTGGTTCCCTTTGCAGCCGATGCCATGCAGTTGTCAGTCGGCTCACCTACCACCAGCCATACGTCTTCCATCGATTTGTTATCCGACATCATGGAGCTGTAGGCCTTGGCACCGAAAGAACCTGTTTCCTCTCCGGCAAGGAGAAGAAGGCCGAAGTCGGTCCTGCCTTGTCTCTCAAGTTCCAGACATGCCTCGTACATCGCAAATATCTGTCCCTTGGCATCGCAGGTTCCGCGGCCATAAACAGTATCATCCCCTTCAAATGTCGGCGGGATATAAGGAGGGACCGTATCCAGATGGCTGCAGAAAATGACTTTAGGATTACCCCAGCTGAAAAGCAGATTAGAAGTATCCGATGATTCTACAGGAAATTCTTCAACTCTACATCCAGATGTACGAAGCTTCTCTGAAAGAAAAGCTGCAAACTCCCCTTCCTTTCCGGAAGTGGAATCGATCTGTAGCATCTGAAGATAAAGTTCCTTATTCATTTCAAGCAAAGCCCATTTTTTACAATCTACAAAAATACCTAAAATTTTTATAGATACAAAGCGACAGACATTGCTATTGAATTTTCAGGAGCGCATCCACAGGAAAATTGCCGTGCAGGACGTTAAGATTGTATAATTCAGGATTATAGATTACAAGTTCAATGATATGACCTGCCGAATTTCTCTTGACATACACATCGACCGGTCCATTTTCTGAAGGATGACGTCCATGATTTTCATACGTCTTCAGAGCATTATCAAGATCCTTCAGAAAAGAAGTTTTATCCTGCTCGGATGTATTACCCATCTTAAGAACCATCACCTCATCAACATCAGGCGACAAAGAGGCAACCGGAGTCTTCTTAAGAAAGCTTTTAGCTATGGACAATCTTGCTCCACCCTGTGCAATAAAGTCCTTGGCACCCTTGACATCGTCATACTTGATGACAACTTCCTCTACCGGGGTATCTGCAGACAGATCATTAGACATGAATGCAAAACCCATCAAGAAAAGCAGTATATATCTGATCGACATATTTCTCAACGTTTAGGAATAAAACATAGCAATTTATCCGCCAAAGGCGACTGGGGGTAAGTATATCTCCACAAAAAAAGACTCAACCTGTTAAGATTGAGTTGATAAGGCGCTTCAGCGCCGCGCCACTCGCGTCAGCGAGGTTTCCAAAGGAAACCGGAGCAGCGATGGCGCCCGACCTGAGCAAAGCGAATGGTCGGCATGCCCCTGGGGGCTGTCGCTCTTAGCGACTGGGGGTAAGTATATCTCCACAAAAAAAGACTCAACCTGTTAAGATTGAGTCTTTTTTGTGGAGATAGTCGGAGTCGAACCGACGACCCCCTGCTTGCAAAGCAGGTGCTCTAGCCAACTGAGCTATACCCCCAAGATATTTAAGAACTTGTAGTCCCGAGCAGACTTGAACTGCTGACCCCTACATTATCAGTGTAGTGCTCTAACCAACTGAGCTACGGGACTATATAATTAAAAAGATTGAAGAAAAGCAAGACTTACTGACCTTGCAATCCACCGCGAAGCTCGTGTCAAAAACGCGCTCCAAAAAGGAGGTGTTCCAGCCACACCT
>JAFZGK010000076.1 GCA_017555445.1 Bacteroidales bacterium | reverse complement strand
TTCTTTTCTCTCATTTGCACGCAGACCTATGAAGAGGACAGCCAGTCCGGATACAGCCACGCAGATTACCGTACTTGCGGCAAAACCGGCAAATCCTTCAGGAAGCCTGCTCTGTATCAAGAACGGGACAATAACTGACACTACACTGACCATCAGTATTTTCACACAGACATCAGAAACGAATTTCCTGATTGAAAGTCTGATCATTCCACGAAGCATGACCAGTCTTGCAGTAAGACAGATCAATGATATGACGATAGCTACAGCAACTGTAACTTCTGCAGCAGCACCTAGTTTCAAAAATATATATGACACCGGAATATTCAGAAGCATAAGGCCTCCGACAACAAGCTGATAGTTCCTTATTCTTCCAGTTGCGAGCTGAGCCGTGATCAGAGGATTCGAGATGGACTCACAAAGAGCAAACACCAGGAAAAGCCTGACAAACAGAACCGTATGATCAGGCACATCCTTCAGCCAGATTGAAAGAAGATAATCCGTGTTGAACAATATCGGAAGTGCAATCACGAAAAGAAGGCAATATGACATGCGAGACGACCTTCTTATCAATGAGAACATGTAATCAGTGTCTCCTGATGCATATGATTTAGTGATCTGAGGATTTACAGCAGTCATGAAGTTTGTCACGAAGCCCTGGACTGCAGAATTCAGCTGCACAGCGATACCTCGAGCCGCATTAACCGCCGTTCCATAGAAAATATTCACAAGAATGTTTCCTCCCTGGTCTCTCAGGACACCTGCAGATACACCGATGAAGTTCCAGCCGGCAAACGAGAACATCTCCTTGATAAGCTGTCTGTCAAATACAGGCTTGTACCTGCATTCCGGAAAATGCCTGCGGCAATATATACCATAAGCAAGTCTGACTACGAGAACTACTGCTGCCATAAGTGCCGCATAATATATGAGCCTGTCAATCGGACTCCTTATTATCATGAAAGCCACAGCAAGTCTCAGCAGACCATCCATGACACCGATGGCTGCATATGCAGACATCTTCTCATGCGCAGTTATCGATGCCATCTGCGGAACGCACATCAGGTTGACTACAAAGGCAAAAAGAGACAGGTGTAGTACCCATTTTGCAGCAGGGATCCTGTCAGGATCGATGGTCATTTCATTCTCGATGAACCACAAGCCGGCAGATTCTGCAATAATGACGACTATAAGAGCCAACATGATCTGAATGGTCACTGCGGAGGAATAGACCTCATTGAGCCTCGCTCCCTGACTCTTTCCCATCTCGAATGTTATGAAACGTGAAACCGCAGAATTGAGGGCTCCTGAAATGATCGTGAACATAGCCACGACTCCTCCGACCACGTTATAGATACCGTAATCGTTTTCGCCGAGAGCCTCAAGTACCACTCTTGAAGTATAAAGACCCACAAGCAGCAAGGCGAACATCCTTATATAGAGCATAAGGGTGTTGCGGGCGATTCTTCTTGTTCTGCTGTCAGTCGTCATATACTATTTATATAAGACAAAGATAATAGAAATTCTTTTGACTTAATATTTGGACGAGTGAATATTTATGCTTAACTTAGCATCATAATACGAACACTTAAACACTGAACTGATATGGTAAGATATTGTGTAATGTGGAAGTTCAAGCCATCAGATGGCAAGACTCCAAAGGAACTCGCAGAAGATGTCAAGGAAAAATATGAGTCTCTCCTGGGACTCGTGCCTGGTCTTACAAGCATCGAAGTAGGCGTTAACCGTAACGAAGGAAAGACTTCTTATGACGCTGTGATGGTTGCAGATTTTGAAAGCTGGGAAACACTCGCGGCTTACAAGGCAGACACCATGAGAGACAACGTGATAGAATACGTAAAGACTATTGCAGAGGTTCGCGCAAAGGTCGAATACGAAAGATAGAAAATTCACAATCTGAACAAAAGCCTCCCCTAAAAGGAGGCTTTTTATGCTAAAACACAAAGCAATGTACAGAATAGTATCCAAAGACATGCTTACTCCGACTATCTGCAGAATGAAGGTAGAGGCGCCAAGGCTTGCAGCATCTGCTCAGCCAGGCCAGTTCCTTATCGTCAGAGCGGATGAACAGGGAGAGCGTATTCCACTTACCATCAGCGACTACGATAAAGAGGCTGGTACTGTAACCATAGTTACACAGAAAATCGGCGCGTCTACAACAGAGATCTGCACATACGAGGAAGGAGACTCCTTTGCTGACGTTGTCGGTCCTCTCGGCATACCTTCAGACTTCACCGAGATGTCTGCAGAGGAGCTTGCAGGAAAGAGATATGTATTCATTGCGGGAGGTGTAGGCACAGCACCGGTATATCCTCAGGTAAAATGGCTTCATGAAAAGGGAGTTGCAGTCGATGTGATCATCGGAGCAAAGACCAAGGATCTTGTTATCTACAAGGATGAAATGGAAAGCGTATGCGATAACCTATATATCTGCACAGATGACGGATCTGAAGGTTTCAAGGGTCTTGTTACATCAATGCTCGAAAAACTCGTCAGCGAGGACGGAAAGATCTACGACCAGGCCGTGGCAATCGGCCCTATGATCATGATGAAGTTCGCTACGCTCACATGCAAGAAGCTTGGACTTCCTGTTATCGTCAGTCTTAATACACTTATGGTGGACGGCACCGGCATGTGTGGTGCGTGTCGTGTTACAGTAGGCGGCAAGGTACGCTTCGCATGCGTCGAAGGCCCTGAGTTTGACGGCTATCTCGTTGATTTTGACGAGGCTATGCGCCGTCAGAGAATGTACGTAAGTGAGGAGAAGGATGCTAATGAACATCACAAATGTAGAATCGGGAGGGGCAAATAATGGCAAACAAGATACCTAGAGTGCCTGTTCGCGAACAGGATCCGAAAGTAAGAGCAACTAACTTCGAGGAGGTATGCTATGGATATAACGTAGAGGAGGCTCAGCTTGAGGCTACAAGATGTCTCAACTGCAAGAATCCGCGTTGCGTTGCAGCCTGCCCTGTAAACGTTCAGATTCCTTCATTCATAGCCCATGTTGCAGCTGGCGACTTCGCAAAGGCTGCAAGCATCATCGCTGAAGACTCATCACTTCCATCTGTGTGCGGACGAGTATGTCCACAGGAAACACAGTGCGAAGGCAGCTGCATCCTTGGAGTGAAGGGTGAACCTGTTGCAATCGGAAAACTTGAAAGATTCGTTGCAGACTGGAGTCGCGAGAATGGAGGAGTAAAACCTGAGGTTGCTCCGGCAAGCGGTAAAAAGGTGGCAGTCATCGGAAGTGGTCCGGCAGGACTCGCATGTGCATATGACCTCGCGAAGGCAGGTCACGAAGTGACTATATTCGAGGCACTGCACCGCCCTGGTGGAGTGCTCGAATACGGAATTCCTGAATTCCGTCTGCCGAAGGACAAGGTAGTGGCACCGGCAATCGAAGATGTGAAGGCTCTTGGAGTAAAGATAGAGACAAACGTCATCGCAGGACGCACAGTTACAATCGACAGCCTAATGGACTCTGAAGGATTCTCGGCTGTATTCGTAGGTTCAGGTGCAGGCCTTCCAAGGTTCATGAACATACCTGGAGAGCATTACAACGGTGTTTTCTCAGCAAATGAGTTCCTTACAAGAAATAATCTCATGAAAGCATACCGCGATGATTACGACACCCCTATCCATGCAGGAAAGAAGGTTGTAGTCGTAGGTGGCGGAAACGTTGCGATGGACGCAGCAAGAACAGCCCTTCGCCTCGGAGCTGAAACTACAATCGTATACCGCCGTACTGAGAACGAGCTTCCTGCCCGCAAGGAAGAAGTTCACCACGCAAAGGAGGAAGGAATCAAGTTCGCGATGCTTACAAACCCAGTTGAAGTGATCGGTGATGAAAACGGATGGGTAAAGGCAGTGAAATGTATCCGCATGGAGCTCGGTGAACCGGATGAAAGCGGACGTCGCAGTCCAGTTGAAGTCCCTGGTTCGGAGTTCGAGATCGAGACAGACACAGTGATCATGTCACTTGGAACATCTCCTAACCCTCTGATTGCCAAGACGACAGCCGGCCTTGAGACCACACGTCGAGGCTGCATCGTAGCAGATGAGAACGGTGCGACAACCCGTCCTGGAGTCTTCGCCGGTGGTGATGCCGTGACCGGCGCAGCAACAGTGATTCTCGCCATGGGCGCAGGCCGCAAAGCCGCCGCCGCCATCAACGAATATCTGAAATAATTTCAGAAATAATCATTCATAAAAAGAGTGGCTGAAAATCAGCCACTCTTTTTACTTTTATTTACGATTATTACTTGCTGAACTGAGCTCTGAGAACCTCGTTCTTTGCGTCAGCATCAGAACCCTTGATTCCGAAATAGAACTTGATCTTAGGCTCTGTACCTGAAGGACGTACTGTAACAACATCACCAGCCTCATTGTAGAACTGGAGAACATTCGACGAAGGAAGACCTGTCTCCTCTGTCTTTGTATAGTCAACAACCTTTACTACAGGTGAACCAGCCATCTCTGTAGGAGGATTGTTACGATAGTCAACCATCATCTGGGCGATCTCCTCGAGACCAGCCTTACCCTTCTTTGTAACTGAAATGAGCGACTCCTTGTAATAGCCGAACTCAGCATAGATGTCCTGAAGGAGCTGATAGAGAGTCTTGCCCTGCTCAGCAGCCCATGCAGCACACTCAGCGATGAAAGCGCATGAGATAGGAGCATCCTTGTCACGGACGAACTCACCTACATTGAAACCGTAGCTTTCCTCACCACCGCAGATGAATGTGGTCTCTCCCTCATTCTTCTTAACGATGTCAGCAATCCACTTGAAGCCTGTAAGTACATTGTAAACCTTCACACCATACTTCTCAGCGATTGCACGGAGAAGTTCAGTTGTAACGATTGTCTTCACGATGTACTGCTTGCCATCGAGCTTTCCAAGCTCTGACCAGCGGCGGAGGATATAATATGTAAGGAGAGAAGCTGTCTGATTACCGTTGAGAAGAACAATCTTACCCTCATTGTCACGGACAGCGATACCTACGCGGTCAGCGTCAGGGTCAGTGGCCATCACAAGGTCAGCACCCTCTCTGTCAGCAACAGCAACAGCCATTGCAAGAGCAGAAGGCTCCTCAGGGTTAGGAGACATTACTGTAGGGAAGTTTCCGTCAACAACGTCCTGCTCAGGAACGTGATATACATTCTCGAAACCAAGTCTTGCAAGGAACTCCGGAACGATCTCGACACCCGAACCATGGATTGGAGTGTAGACGATCTTGAGGTCCTTATGGTTTGCACAAGCCTCTGGAGAAAGCATGAGAGTCATGACAGAGTCGAGATATGCCTCATCCATCTCATGGCTCATCACCTCGATCGGAGCTGCATCAGCACCTGGCACGAACTTGACCATTGAAGGATCAGTAATCTTTGCAACCTCAGCAACGATATCCTTGTCAACTGGAGAAGTCACCTGTGCACCGTCTGACCAGAACACCTTGTAACCATTGTACTCCTTAGGATTGTGAGATGCAGTGATCATGATACCAGCAGTAGCCTTCTTCATTCTAACAGAGTAGCTCATGAGAGCGATAGGATGAAGCTTATCGAAGATGTATACATGAATACCATTGGCAGCAAGCACGTCTGCAGTAATCTTTGCAAACTCAGGGCTGTTGTTGCGGCTGTCGAATGAGATACATACGCTGAGAGGACCCTCGCAGTTAGCCTTCATATAGTTTGCAAGGCCCTGTGTAGCCATACCCACAGTATACTTGTTCATTCTGTTTGTACCTACACCCATGATGCCGCGAAGTCCGCCTGTACCGAACTCAAGGTTACGGTAGAACGCATCTTCAAGTGCTGTGAGGTCATTCTCCTGAAGCTCACGGATCTGAGCCTTGGTAGCCTCGTCAAAATTTCCGTCCAGCCAGCTCTGGACTACTTCTCTGAAATCTTTTTCCATGGTTAAATATTGTTTTTTTCGATATCCTTGAAATAACGGTATGTATTCACCTTAAGCTCACCTACTGAAAGTTCGTCTGCAACGATGATTCCGTGCGGATGTGCCTGAAGTGCAGAAAGAGTGCACTTGTGTGAATATGCACCTTCCACTGCCTCACGAAGAGCGTTCGCTTTCTTGTGACCGAATGCAAGGACAAGTACTTCCTTTGCATCCATTACTGTACCCACACCTACTGTAAGTGCAGTTGTAGGCACCTGATTGATATCACCATCGAAGAAACGTGAGTTCACGAGGATTGTGTCGTATGTAAGGCTCTTCACGCGTGTACGTGAGACAAGTGAAGAATATGGCTCGTTGAATGCGAGATGTCCGTCCTCACCTACTCCGCCCATGAAAAGGTCGATTCCGCCTGCTGCAGCGATCTTAGCCTCATATGCAGCACATTCAGCAGCAAGGTCTTCTGCATTACCATTAAGGATGTTGATATTCTCCTTAGGTACATTCACATGGTCGAAGAAATTTCTTGCCATGAATGAATGATAACTCTCAGGGTGCTCCTCAGGAAGACCTACATACTCATCCATATTGAATGTAATCACATTCTCGAATGAAACTTCACCTGCCTTATACATACGGATAAGCTCCTGATAAGTAGCCACCGGTGTACCTCCGGTAGGAAGTCCGAGTACGAAAGGCTTGTCTGTTACTGCAGCCTTTGCCTTGATTCTCGATACAATGTAGCGCGCAGCCCATACAGAGCCCTTTGCGCTGTCTTCATGAATTAAAAGTCTCATATTTAAAATAATTTAACAAATACTTCAATTGCTTGATATTCAGCCATTCCCAAGTCATTATAGAGTTTAGCTGTATTCTGTGTCCTTTCCTCGGCTCTCTGCCAGAACTCACGTGGATCCTCTCCCGGGAACGGCACTATATCCTTCTGAGAAAGATGACGATAGATGGCATGACGTTTCTTGATCACTTCTTCAGGACTCAATGGAACTGCCATATCAACCTTACCGAGCTCCCATTCCATCCACGCACCTCTGTAGAGCCATACATGACATTCGCTGAGCCAGGCTTCTCCACTAAGCTGATTGATAGCTTCGAGGACGGCCTCTGTACATACACGATGCGTGCCATGAGGGTCAGCAAGGTCACCTGCAAGGTAAATCTGATGCGGCTTGACCTCCTGAAGGAGAGCCTTGATGATATCGATATCCGCCTGAGTTCTCTCTCCCTTCTTGATACCGCCGGTCTCATAGAATGGAAGATTAAGGAAGTGTGTGTTTGTCTCGTCATCAAGACCGAATGACCTCACAGAGCTCTTTGCCTCTGCACGACGGATCGCTCCCTTAAGTTCGAGAAGAGCTCTTGGCTCTGGCTGTCCTGGCTTCTTTGAGTCGATGATCTTCTTCACTTCATCAAATCTGTCGCCGAATCCAAGTTCACGAGCTGAATCCATATGCTGGAGAACCACATCATCATGCACAGCTACATTACCGGATGTCTGGTACGCTACATGCACATCATGACCCTGCTCAACGAGTCTGATGAATGTACCACCCATTGAAATCACATCATCATCAGGGTGTGGTGAGAAGATTACCACCTTCTTTGGGAAAGGAGATGAAGGAACTGGTCTTGTGCTGTCATCAGCACCTGGCTTTCCACCTGGCCATCCTGAAATCGTATGCTGGAAATCATTGAACACCTTGATATTGATGGTGCTGTACGGGCCATGCTGCTCTAGAAGCTCACCAAGTCCGTTTGCAAGATAATCACCCTGAGTAAGCTTGAGGATAGGCTTATGTACCTGTTCGCTCAACCATACCACTGCCTTTCTGATGAACTTAGGTGTCCACTCACAAGGACCCACAAGCCAAGGAGCGACATTTCGTGTCAGGAGACTTGCAGCATTTTCATCCACATAGAAAGATATGTTGTCATGCTTCTGAAGGAAAGATGCAGGACATGAAGGCACAGACGGATCTTCAACAATCTTCTTGACTACATCTGCCTTATCCTCACCCCAGCCGATAAGATATATCTTCTTTGCACTCATCATAGTGGATATACCCATGGCAATCGCCTTGTCAGGCGTAGCCGCAACATCACCGGCAAAGTTTCTTGACTGCCTCTTTCTTGAACCGTAAGGAAGAAGTACTGTCCTTGTACGGCTATATTCCGATGCTCCACCTTCGTTGAATCCGATCTGTCCCTTTTCACCGGTACCCATCACAAGGATATCAAGATTACGAGCTTTTGCATCATATTGCGCACAGAAATCTGCAACAAATGCACTGTCGTGAATTTCTGTAAGTTTCGGTATGTGTACATTCTCAGGCTTGAGATCGACATGAGCCACGAAATCTTCATAAAGTCTGCGGTTTCTGCTGTAGTGATCTGCTGGAGCCGGATAATATTCATCAATGCTGTATATCTGTACATCCCTGAAGGAAACCTTACCTTCCTCATAGCGTCTGACCAGAGCTTTGTATAAAGCCACAGGCGAAGATCCTGTCGTAAGTCCCAGTCGGAATATACCTGCTCTTGCGTTGATTGTTTCTACAATCCTGTCTGCAAGTCTTTCACTTGCTGATACTTCATCTTCAAAAATATGCGCCGGAATCCTCTCATATGTGTGCTTGATTCCGATTGGCAGATCCGTCTCTATCAGGCCGCCGTCTTTGGGTAGAGCAAACTTTTTCATAATTGTCAATTATTTCGTCATACCGTTGATAATAAGATTCTTGATATCCTCTCTACGGTGGTCAAGATATGCCTTTCTGGAATTACGATCACATTCTCCACTTGCGAATCCCTTTGGAGCCACAATAAATGCGGAGATTGTCAGGGACATGATGTTCATCAGCAGATCAATCGGCTCGATCTCACGAATATCACCCTTCTGCACTTCCTCCTTGACCATGTTCTCAAATCGGATAAAGGCGCTGCTGCGGCTTTCGTTTCTGAGATAACGGTCACGGAACTTGTCCCACCTGTCGGAGTTCATGATAAGTTCATTCACGATAAATGGTGCAAGTCTTTCATCAAGTTCAAGTATTCCGAAATAGAAATCAATGACATTCTTCACTCTTTCAAGAAAATCTATGGACTCGTCAAGCGGTGCATCAAGATACTCTACAAACTGTTCTACCTTCGGTGCGAACACATCCCAGAAGAGCTTTTCCTTTGTACGGAAATAGTAGTGTATCAGGGCCTGATTGCATCCTACAGTCTTGGCTATCTCAGTAGTTGACGTGCCATTGAAGCCTTTCTCAAGAAAAAGGCGTTCAGCAACCCAAAGAATGCGCTTCTCTATGTTCTGATTTCTATCCATCAGAGGTTTATTTCTGATATTTCTTTGTATGTTCTGCTATTAGCTCTGCATCCTCGAAATAATCGATCTGCATTGCCTTTCGCACTTCTGCAAGCGTCTTTGCCGCCTCTGCACGGGCTGTTTCCGAACCTTTGCGGAGAATCTCATATACCTGAGGAATATTCTGCTCATATTGTGCACGGCGCTCGCGCATAGGCTGGAGGAACTCCTCCATTATGTTGAAGAGGAACTTCTTGCATGTGCCGTCACCCAATCCTCCCCTGCGGTAATGATCCTTCATCTCATCGAGATTTGCGTATTCAGGAAGATACTTCTCGAAATGTCCGTCATTACAGAAAGCATCAAGATATGTGAACACTACATTGCCCTCTACATGTCCTGGATCGGTGATCTGAAGATGTTCAGGGTCTGTAAACATGCTGTTCACCTTCTTCTTGATCTCTTTAGATGTGTCTGAGAGATAGATGCAGTTGCCGAGGGACTTGCTCATCTTGGCCTTACCGTCTGTGCCTGGAAGACGCATGCAGACTGCATTTTCAGGGAGAAGCATTTCCGGAGTAACAAGTGTCTCGCCATAGACTGAGTTGAATTTATGTACGATTTCACGTGTCTGCTCGATCATTGGGGCCTGATCCACACCCACAGGAACTGTGGTAGCCTTGAATGCCGTGATGTCTGAAGCCTGGCTTATAGGGTATGTAAAGAAGCCTACAGGTGTACCTTTCTTGTTCTGATTTTCATCTTCATCTCCCTCAGAAAATCCTCTGAGCTGGATTTCCTGCTTTACTGTCGGGTTTCGCTGAAGTCTCTGAACGGTTACAAGATTCATATAATAGAACGCAAGCTCGCACAGCTCCGGAACCTGCGACTGGATAAAGATAGTCACTTTCTCAGGATCAAGACCTGCTGAGAGGTAGTCCAGTGCAACTTCGATAATATTCTGACGGATCTTCTCCGGATTGTCAGCATTGTCAGTAAGAGCCTGTGCATCTGCAATCATGATAAAGATCTTCTCAAACTCACCCGAATTCTGAAGCTCTACCCTTCTCTTGAGTGATCCTACATAGTGTCCAAGATGGAGCTTTCCGGTCGGACGATCACCTGTCAAAATTACTTTTCCCATATTTTGCTTCGTTAATTGTCGTTATATATGTGACTTTACTACTAAAATCTTACAAATATAACAATCTTTTCGGAGATTCCTCACTATGTCAGGAATGATATGAAAAAAATAATTTGAGTCACGTCATGATTTATGCAGTCCGAAGATTCTCACAAGATTACATCCTATGAAGTTGCCTAGAACAATACTTCCGTAGACCGCCAGAACGTCTGGAAAATTCGCTTTGATGAACGGGAAAGGGACTGCACAATAATAAAAGGCGTCAGCCACACAGTGAGTGAATCCGCAGATGATGAAAAGAGGGACTCCAAAAAGCAGAGGAAGGTAGTTCTTTTCACGCGCAAATGTCACGGATGTAGTCATTATCACACCACAGCCGATTCCAAGTGCTCCACATCTGAGCGGTCCGTTCTGAAGCCTGATTTCAAGTATCTTCTGAGCTGCAGCCTGAAGATCCATATTGGATGCACGGGTAAGCAGGGCTCCAAGCAGACATCCTGCGATGTTGCCTATAAGAATGATCAGGAGGTCAGGCAATTCATCCTTTCCGATGAATCCCGCTGTTCCTGTATATAACTTCAGCTTATAGCCGACTACTGTAAGAAGGCCGAAGGAGAATAATACTGCTCCCGCAAGCCCTCCGATTGCAAGATAACCGAAACCGGCTATAGCTATGATGAATCCTGCGAATATTGATGATCTTATAAGTCTGTTCATAGGTTTGTCTGTATATCTGTTACTGTCAATGTATTGCCCATCACATGAAAGTGTACGTTCATACCGGCGAACGAAAGTCCGTACACCCTGTGAGGGTCATTCTGATATGCGGGTCTGGGATCAAGACTCAGCACTTCCGTAAGGGACTCCATGAGTTCCGTATTGCTGACGGCTGTAGCTGCCCGAGGCTCGTAAAGCACTTCCAGACGCTTTTCTGACAAGTTGTCTATAAAACCGCAGTGCGCATCAGGATGAGAATCCGCATAGGCGACATATGGCTTTATGTCATAGATAGGCGTTCCGTCCATCAGGTCTGCCCCCTTAACATGTATGACAGGACCGTCAGGAGTATCGGATTCTATCTTTATAAGTTCTACGCATGAAAGCCCCAATGGATTAGGCCTGAACGGTGAACGCGTAGCAAAAACCCCGATGTGTGCATTTCCTCCCAATCTCGGAGGCCGTACGGTAGGCTGCCATTTCATATGGTTCATATGGTCCATTTGGTCATCTGTCGACCCCCTTCTGACGTTGGCGGAAAACTCCCATATAAGCCATATATGCGAAAAGTCCTCCAGACCGCGCAATGAATCGATATTACGGTACGAAGATTCGAATACAATTCTTCCACGCAATGCAGGGGCAAGGCCGCTCTGACGCGGTATGCCGAACTTTTCAGGAAAGTCTGTATATATTCTGGCTATCGGGCTTATTTCCATTATCAGGATTTTCGGTAAAGATAATAAAAATCGGTGACCGGCATATGCACCAGTCACCGATGAATATGTATTAAGGTCAGAATTATTTCTTTTCAGCAGGCAATGTTCTTCCAAGGAGAATCACGCCAAGAACAGCAGCAATGACTGATCCTACGAGAACACCAAGCTTTGCCTCATTGAGGAGAGCAGCACCCTGTGCACCGAGACCAGAGTATGAAAGGTCAGCGATGAACATAGACACTGTGAATCCGATACCGCAGATCACGCAGACACTTGCAAATGCCTTCCAAGTAGTGTTGGCTGGCAGTGAAACGATCTTGAGCTTGATTGCAAGCCACGAGAAAGAGAACACTCCGATGAACTTTCCGAGCACGAGACCGAGCATTACTGCGAGACCAACACCTGAGAACAGGCTGCCGAAGCTCATCTGCGAAAGATCGATACCTGCATTGGCGAATGCAAAGAGAGGAATCACGAGATTGTTGATCCATACATGAAGATGATCCTCAATGTTCTGGAGAGGGCTGATCATCTTATCGGCAGCCGACTCGATGCTTTTAAGTATATGCATCTCCTCATGAGTGAATACAATCGTACTATGTCTGTTATCCACGTCAATTACAGGGAACTTGCTCACGTTGGTTCTTATCCGTTCAAGATAGTGACCTGTACCCTTGCGAAGTGTTGAAGGGATACAGAATGCCACGATCACACCGGCAATTGTCGCATGGATTCCGGAATTAAGCATGAAATACCAGAGGACGAGTCCTATTCCGAGATAGAAGGCCTTCGAGCGCATCTTCAGGATATTACCAAGAACAAGTACAGCAACACAGATACCAGATACGACAAGAGCTGTCATATTGATATGCGATGTATAGAAAAGAGCGATCACGATGATACCGCCAAGGTCGTCTGCTACTGCAAGGGCAGCAAGGAACACCTTGAGACCGAGTGGAACTCTTGTCTTGAATACTGAAAGTACTCCGAGTGAAAATGCGATATCTGTAGCCATCGGGATGGCAAGACCTCTCTGCATAGCTGCATCACCTGGACAGAAGAGCCAGAAGACGAGGACAGGAACGATCATACCGCCGCATGCTCCGATGATAGGAAGCATAGCCTTTTCACGGCTTGAAAGTTCACCGACCTGAATCTCGCGCTTGATCTCAAGTCCTACAGAAAGGAAGAAGATGGCCATAAGGAAATCGTTGATGACCTCAACGACGTTCATTGCATGTCCGTTATGGCTGAAGAGGTTGAAGTTTCCGATCGAGAAGGCTACTTCATTTTCCCAAAGTCCGAAATACCAGTCCTTTACACCTGGTATATTCGCACAGATGAGAGCAAGTACAGTACATACGATGAGCACCATACTTGAAGAGATGTGGGCCTTCAGGTGGCTCAGAAAACTGTAGTTTGTTGTTTGATTGTGTGGCATTTCAATAAAAGTCAGTTAGTTATTTGCACCTTTGATGATTTTAGGCCTTAAAGGTCTGTTTATTGAAAACGGGCTCAAAGGTAGGCAATTTTTTTACATATTGTCCGAAAAGATGAAGTTTCTTTCATTTTGGTGAAATCTAACATCTTTTATGGCTATATTTGCAGAGTATGACACCATGTTTTGCAATTATAGATGCCAATAATCTGAGCTGCATGGCACTGAAGAACATCCTATATGACATGTTCAGTCAGGTCGAAGTGCACGCCTATAATGATATAGAAAGCTACGTCAGGGACTCCAACCGCCATTTCGTGCATTTTTTTGTGAGTTCTGAGATGCTTTTTTCACATTCAGACGAGTTCGAGACATTGAAACACATGACTCTCGTTCTCTCTGCAGGACCTGACGGAAACATTGAAAGAGCAGGGTTCAGGATCCTGGATGTATCACGTCCTGAACATGACATTATTAGCGGATTGCTGCAGAGTATACAAAGCTACGGACAGCAAAACGTCATAATGGAACAGAAGCTCAATGCAGGAAGCCGCCTGTCCCCTCGTGAAAAGGAGGTTCTTGCATTCATGGTCAAAGGGTTCATCAACAAGGAAATAGCTGAAAAACTAGGAATCTCGTTGACCACGGTAATATTCCACCGCAACAACATCTGTGAAAAACTTCATACACGCTCTCTCGGCAAGCTGACAGTCTTTGCCGTATTCTCAGGTATTGTTGAACTCAATGAAATCTAACTATTGATATGAAACTCAAAACACTTATGTGCATCACTGCTGCTGCAGTTATTTATTCTTGCGGAGACACCGGTTTCCGCACAGATGAACTCGGAGTGGAGGTACTCGCCGAGGAGAACAGGGAATATTCATATACAGACAAGAAGTCCGGATTCTGGTACGGCACAACTCATCAGAAGGAGCTGCAATGGTATTCAGGATGGAATATTGCCAAGAAGCGTATTCTGGCAGACTACATAATTTCAGTTGATGGAACGGCTTTGGACAGAAGTGAGGCAGAATGCATTGTTTATCCAGACAGACTTATTCGTAAATGGGACAATGCTGTTGAAACCTTCCGCATGATGGACAATCTCCCTATAATCCATATAGGTGTAGAAACCTATGCCCAATACACATCCATAAGCTTTGACCAGACTCTGCTTGAGCATGAATCGTATATTAAGGACAATGGTAACTTCTTCATTCCGAAAGAGGCTCCGGACAAGCGTATCATGCTTGGAAGCGATGGCGACAATGGATTTGTACTGACTTATGGAACAGAAGATGAATGCCGTTCGCTTTATGAGGAGTTCATGAAGAACGGTCAGGAGATGATCAATGAGAGAAAAGAGAGAATCAATTCTCTTGTCGCTGAATATAATCCTGTGAAGACTAATCTCCCGGAACTTGACAAGGCTCTCGACTGGATCACCATCACAATGGATGAACTCATCACTGAGCAGCAGGGCAACGGAATTTATGCAGGCCTTCCTTGGTTCAATGAATATTGGGGACGCGACATGTTCATTTCCATGCCGGGAGCATGTCTTGTGACAGGTCAGTTCGACATTGCAAAGCAGATTCTCATGGACTTTGCAGAGCTTCAGGATACAGATCCGGAGTCCGAGACCTATGGTCGAATTCCTAACAGGGCCAATCTCGAAGGCATTCTCTACAATACTACAGACGGCACCCCTCGCTTCGTGATCCAGGCTCTCGAACTCGCAGAATATTCGGGCGATACAGAATTCCTCCATGACCTTTACCCAGCAATCAGCATGAGCATCGAGGCTTCAATCAAGAATTACATCGATGAGAAGGGTTACCTTACTCATGCAGATGCCGACACATGGATGGATGTGAAGCGCAACGGCATACCTGGCTCACCTCGCGGCAACCGCGCAAACGACATCCAGGCTCTCTGGTATCAGCAGCTTGTGGCAGGAAGCAAGATAGCAGGTCTTCTTGGAGACGAAGGTGCAGCAGAAAAATGGAGTGGACTTGCAGTAATGCTTGCAAGCAATTTCGAGTATGATTTCTGCGACAAGGAGAACGGTCTTATCTATGACCACCTCAACACTGACGGATCTGCTGATGTACAGTTCCGTCCTAATCAGCTCTACTGCTTCGACCTCATTCTTGATGAGGATTTCAAGCAGCAGGTGACCCGAAGGACATGGGAAGAGCTTGTATATCCTTGGGGAGTGGCTTCGCTTGCGCAGTGGGACAAGCAATTCCATCCTCAGCACGAAAACTGGCATTATTATCACAAGGATGATGCATACCACAATGGTACAATCTGGTTGTGGAACAATGGTATAGCAATGCAGAGAATGATCGAATACGGTCAGGTGGACACGGCATGGGAGCTCTTCAAGAACATGAACAGACAGGCCCTCCATGAAGGTGCAATCGGCAGCCTCAGTGAAAATGCAGATGCGCATCCACGTGAGGGACAGGCCTGGGTCAATCGTTCGGGCACCTTCCTCCAGGCATGGAGCAACGCAGAACACCTCCGCGTATGGTATCAGCATTTCCTAGGTATACGCCCAGACCTCCTGAACGGAAAGATTATAGTGGAGCCAAGAATCCCGTCAGAAATCACTTCAATCGAGACATCAGTCAAGGTGGGCGGCGGCACTCTTCATTATAAATACAAGAATGGAAGAGTAACAGTTGATCTCGAGGGATGCAACGCGCAGATCATCCTCTCTGAGCCTGCAGGACATACAGACTCCCCTGTCTTTGAAGGCGTAGCATTCTGCACTCCTGACCCGCTCGACAGCTACCCATGCTTCGACACCTACTACGAAACCGCACTAACATACTAAGACAAAAAACTGGTCTGCAATTGCAGGCCAGTTTTTTATTATGTCACGCTTGATCACAATATAGTACCAATGTAGTGACAGCGAAACGAAAAACCCTCGTAGAATGCATCTACGAGGGTTTTTGGTGGTGCCACCGGAACGACATTTGAGGAAAGTATTATAAACGATATAATGCTAATGTGCTGACTTTCAATACACTTTAACACAATACTCTCCAATAGTTTGCAATAGTTTCTCCAATTTATAGTAACGTTATAGTAATGTTTCCCAAAAATGTTACTATATTTGTCATGGATATTAAAACGTTGAAATTATGGCAGCTACTATGGTTCTTGGAGTCGTAGGGAAAGACGGCTTGGCACAGATTAAAGTTAGAGTTCAAGACTTTAAGACTAAGCTTCAGATTAAGCAAGGTACTGGATTGTATATTAACGAGTCTATTTGGGCTAAACGAAATGACGAGAAGGCTCGTGATAAGTTTCTTAAGCACGATGATATTCGCAGAACTCTTGAGACTGCCGATGAAATCCGCCGAACTGTAAACTCTATTTTTGAAGAACGTGGAACAATCACTAAGGAGGAACTTCGTGAATTGATTCAATCTATTGTTTATCGCGAAGAGATCGAACAGCAGCGACAGGAGAAAGAGGAAGCAGAGCGTTTGGCTGCAGAAAAGGCAAAGATCACTCTTGTTCAGTTTATTGACAGATACGTTACAGAAATCAAATCCGGTGCAAGGCAGACTGAGAAAGGCACAAACTTTTCTCCTAACACTGTGCGTTCAGTCAAGCAGGCTCTGGTACAGTTCCAAAGGTTCTGCAAATACAAGAAGACTGAGTACAATTTCGGTGATATTGATATGCAGTTCTATCACGATTTCACTTCGTATCTCAAGACAGAAATTAAGGATAGAAAGGGAAATGTTCTAAAAGAGGCATATAATGTCAATACTACCGGAAAATGTATCAGAACACTGAAGAACATCTTATCTATCGCGGAAAGCGAGGGGCTTCATTCTAATTCTATCTGGAAGGACAAGAAGTTCAAGGGTACCAGGATAGAGACTGACAGCATTTATTTGACTCGTGAGGATTTGGATAAAATCATGAAAGCCGACCTGAGCAAGTACGGAGTTGGCCATGACCAGGCACGCGATATCTTTATGGTTGGTGTGTGGACAGCCCAGCGAGTTTCTGACTACAATTACATTTCCAAGGAGCAGATTTACACTCATACGAAAAGATGGATTGAGGATGTTCCGGATCCAGAGAATCCGGGCAAGACTAAGGCGGAGATCCGCACAAAGGAGATTATGTATATCAGCCTTATCCAGAAAAAGACTGGCGCACAGGTAAGTATTCCAGTCAGCTCGGAGTTGAAGGGAATTCTTGAGAAGTATGATTATTCTCTCCCCCATCTCGAGGATCAGGTCATCAATCGCTATTTGAAGGACATCTGCAAAGAGGCTGGTTTGACTGAAAGTGTAGAGATTCTTGAGACTAAGGGTGGCACTCCTGTCAGGAACCGTTATCCGAAGTGGGATTTGGTGCATACTCATACAGCTCGTAGAACAGGAGCGACATTGATGTATTTGAGCGGAATGGATCTGTACGACATTATGAAGATTACCGGCCATACGACTCCTGTAATGCTCAAGAAATATATCAAAGCCGATAAGTTGGATATCATTGAGAAGATTACTGACAAGTATAACTATTTCGATTAGTATTCTCTATGGATATCTTAAGACAGACATTGACGACAACCCAGACCGTGGCCAGTGCCATGGCCGGGGTTGTTGGATTTTGGAGCAATGGTACTGCTGAAAGCAGGAGCTATTTTGGGTTTGCTAACCTGGTTAATGATATTGAGACCGAATATCCCAATGTGGAAACCTTGACAATGAAGTCAAGGACGTATATCTATGAGCATTGGCTTGACATCGAGCAGAACAATATGCTGCAGAAGGAAGTTGCCGAATATTTGGAACGCATCAAAGCTTTTCTACATCAGCTGAGGATATTCGAGGAAATGTTCTGCAAGAACGCTGAAAAGGCTTTCATAATGTTTCGCGATGTGTGGATTGCGAGGAAGTATTTTGTTTTGATGCTTGAGCTGGAGAGGATTCACGGAGATTTGATAGGACGGTTTGAGGAGTACTGCTATAAGCGCCCTAGTGTGGCTAAGCCATTTAGAGGTATGGCAACTGAGTTCCGGGATTTCTTTGTCGGGGTTTCTGATACTGAATTGGAGAATCTGATCTTGTATAATAAGCCTTTCAGGAAGAAGCACCTGTGGAAAGGAGAACGAGTCGAGGCAACTATTTTCGCAAAGATGTTCGGACTTTCTGCAAAGATTATGAACAGATGTTTCGTGATCAATGGCAGTAATGGATTCCACCGAGACCTTAATCTTTCAGGTGACAAGCCGTCGTTTGTGTTCTCCAATTATGGAATATATGCACATCTCGAAAAGTTCAAGCATTGCTGGGTATAGAATCTTTATTATCTTTACAATGAATATTAGGAATTATATATGAGCCATTCATTAACAATCATCGACGCAGAATACAAAGCATGGGTAAAGGAACTCAGCCGACGTTACCGAAACAGCCAGATCAAAGCTGCTGTTAAGGTCAACAATGTAGTTCTTAAATTCTACTGGGAGCTTGGAAGGGACATCGTTGAGAAGGATGCAGACAATAAATATGGCAGCGGATTTTACAATTCACTAAGCACTGATCTTAAGAGGGAAATGCCAGGTGCTGACGGTTTGTCGCCATCTAACCTTAGATACACTAAAAGGTTCTATCTTCTTTATAATAAACTAGTTGAAAATCTTCAGCAACTTGCTGAAAATTCTAATGAGGCAATTCTTCAGCAAGTTGCTGAAAATTTGTTCTCTATTCCATGGGGCCACCACCTTTTCTTAATTGATAAGTGCAAAGGCGATGCTTCAAAAGCCTATTACTATGTTAAGCAGACAATAGAAAATGGTTGGAGCCGTACGATGCTGGAGAATTTCTACGACACTAATCTATTTGAGAGAGAAGGAAAGGCTCTAACTAATTTCAAATATACGCTCCCTGCCCCCACAAGCGATCTTGCTCAGGAAATGACAAGGGATCCATATAACTTTGGATTTGCCGGATTGACTAAGAAGCACAATGAGACACAGTTTAAAGAAGCACTGTTGAACAACATTTCCAAGTTTCTTCTTGAACTGGGTACCGGCTTCGCATATGTAGGCAAAGAATACAGATTACAGATTGGCCAGAAGGAGAAATTTATCGACTTGCTTTTCTACAACCTCAATCTTAGATGCTATGTGGTAATCGAGGTAAAAATGGGAGAGTTTGATTCCGGAGACATCGGGCAGATTGGAACTTATGTCACCGCGGTCAATCATATTCTATGTAAATCAGGCATTGATAATCCTACAATTGGTCTTCTTATCTGCAAAAGCAAGGACTCTCTTCTGGCTCAATATTCGCTTGAATCAAGTAGCCAACCGATTGGAATTTCAGAGTTTGAGCTATCTAAACTATATCCAGAAAAAGTCGAAGGAACTATTCCGACCTGTGAGGAACTGGAGCAGCAACTATTGAAAGACAAATAGAGAACTTTCTGCAGTTCATCTGCAAACTACAAATATAAAAATGGGCTCTCGCGTATGCGTAGAGCCTTTTTTCGTATATTACAGAATTCAATCTGCATTTTTGAGACTATTGTTTTCAATACTTTACAATATACATTTGCATTGTCAAACGTCGGTTTGATACGGGTAGTGGCCACTCCTGGTTTTAGTAATAAAATTAGGAACTATCATGGACAACTTGAAACCTATCAAGTCTTTCTTAGCAGACTTGATCACTCCAATCGTAAAAAGCGCAGTCGCGGAGGCTATGCCAGAGCAAATCTTGTCTAAAGGCAAGAACCTGGTTCCAGTACAGAGAATTACCGAAATTTATGGTATGTCTCAGAGTAAGATTTATTCAATGTTCAAGAATGGAGAACTTAACAAAATTAAGCAAGGAGGCTTGACATTCGTTGACACTGTTGAATTGGAAAATCTTATGAAAGAGGAAAAACTCTGGGCCAAGAAACCGTTAAAACCAAAGAAATGAAAAGCTATCTATTGCCTGAAGACGGTAGGTTCCGCGCTGAGACCGTCTATTTGAGCATTATCCCCAAAATTTATCCAGACATACGACAGAATCTCAGCGATGAAGAGAAAGCTGCTGATTATAGGATGAATTATTCAGAGCTTCCACTAATCACTCTTAAAGAATTTGTTGAGCCGGATTCGTGTCTGAGAATGAAACTGAGAGCAATCAAATATGAGACTGATTTTCAAGCCAAGGCATATAAGATTATGACTCAGATTCCAGCTGCTATAATCCCCGCAAGGGTTAAAAGCAGGAGCGACATCGAGCACATCGAGGAGAACATGCAAGGGTATAATTCTATTATCGCATTGGAAGTGCCCATATCTACAGATGGCACCAGAATTTTCAACCTCCTGAAGACAAAGCCGTGGATATGGTTTGCATGCAGAAGCATTGATGAGAATAATATTATTGCGATTGTGCCACTGCAGAACAAAGATTTCAGGAAGCACAATGCGGCGTATCTACACATCAAAGAGGAGTTGAGGCACGATGGGATTGAAATAACTGAACGATGCTCTTCCTTATCAATGATTGTTTTTCAGACTTATGATTCTGAGGCTTGGAGAAACGACAATTGCCGTCTGTATCAAACCACGGATCACTGTTATAAATAATTTCTGGAGAGTTGATTATGAAACAAAATAAATATCAAGAAGAGGTACCCATTGAGAACCCTGTTGAGAGATATTTCAAGGTTATGAGCGGGTGCGAATGGATGGCGGAAGCCAATAGTATGCCTATCCGGAAGAAGCTTGTTGGAGACCTTTGGTTCGAGGGTGAGAATACTGTCCTGTTCGCAGACACTAATGCGGGCAAGAGTATCCTGGCCGTGCAGATTGCCGACTCTATTTCACGAGGCGTGGCCATTGATCCGCTTGAGCTTACCGCAGAGGCCCAACCTGTCATATATTTCGATTTTGAGATGGAGGCTCCTCAGTTCAGTGCAAGATATTCCATCAATGGTCAGAATCCCTATAGATGGCATCCGAATTTCAATAGGGTTGAAATCAACGAGGATGCTGATGTTCCGTTCGGCAATTACACTCATTTCATCTGCGATGCAATTGAATCAGTTATGAATGCCGTCGGAGCCAAGATTGGAATAATCGACAATATCACCTATCTAGGTGATGAGCTGGAGAAGAGCAAAGCTGCAGCTCCCCTGATCAAGATGCTGAAGGCTATCAAAAAGAAGAATGGGTTTTCATTCCTTATCCTGGCACATACTCCCAAACGCAACAACACAAAGCCAATCACGAAAAACGATCTGAGCGGAAGTAAGCAGATTATGAATCTTGTGGATTCTGCTTTTGCGATTGGAGACAGCAAACAGGATAGCGGACTGCATTATATAAAGCAGGTGAAGAGTCGCAATGCGAGATATCAGTTTGATAAGGATAATGTGTTAGTGTGCAAGATTGTGAAGGAGGATAATTTCTTGAAGTTCGTAATTCAAGGTACAGCTCTCGAGATGGATCATCTGGAGTCGGCGGAACCAATGAACAGAGAAAAGCTTTATGATCTTATCAGACGAGAATATCCGAAAGGTAAGAGTGCCAGAAGCATTGCAGATCAGGCCGGCTACAGTCATACCACTATCAATAAAGTCGTGGCAGAAATGATTAAGCGCGGAGAACTGAAAGAGCGTGGAAATGGAAACTTGACAGAAATGCCATAGGTTCCGATATTTCCACAGTTTCCAGTCCTTGATTAGTGGAAAGTATGGAAAGTGTGTAAACGCTGTAAGTTTCCACTTTCCGCCACACTAAAAGCGATAATTCTATGAATAACAAATCATTAAAATACAGATTCACTCTGGAAACATACGACCCGAAAGTGAGAAAGCATATCTGCCCGGCTTGCAAGAAGAGAACTTTTGTCAGGTATGTGGATCTGGAAACCGGAGACTATGTTTCCACTGAGGTTGGCAGATGCGACAGAGAGGAAAAATGCGGATATCATAAGAAGCCAAGAGATTACTTTGAGGAGAATGGAGGCGGTCCAAAGAAAGATTATTTCTTTCCTAAGGCCGAGCTGAAGAAGACATCAGATGATCATTTCTCTGTCGTTTCTGCTCAGCTGGCCAAAGACACGATGACCGCTTATGAGAGAAACAATCTCATATCTTTTATCAAGTCACGTTGGGGCAAAGATGCAGTTCAGAAGATCATTTCTTCATATCAGATTGGCACCTGCCGTTTTTGGCCAGGAGCAACTATATTTTGGCAGCAGGATTCTGATGGTAGATTCAGAACCGGCAAGATTATGCTATACAATCGTGAGAATGGACATAGGGTCAAGGATCCTGTAAGTAAGATAATGTGGGTACACAAACTTTCTCTATTCTGTGATTTCAATCTGAAGCAATGTCTGTTTGGAGAACATTTGGTTAAAGATAAAGACTACCCTATCGCCATTGTTGAGAGCGAGAAGACTGCTATTATTGCCAGCCTGTTCTTTCCTGATGCGATATGGCTGGCCACAGGAGGGCTTAACAACCTGCAGAGCGAGAAGACTCGCTGCCTATCCGGACGTGAGGTTATCCTATTTCCTGATTTAGGAGCTGAGACAAAGTGGATTATGCAGGCCGATTCTATCCCACATCTTAAAAATGCCAAGGTTTCCACCTGGCTGATGAAGCACAGTACTCAAAAGGATAAAGACGACGGACTCGATATCGGCGACTGGCTGATCAAGCTGCCGGCAATCAGGAGTTTTCGGGTTAGGGATTTTTTGTAAATGCACGCATTTTGTTTTAACCAATTTTAGTTGTTTTTATGGAAATTATATCTATTTTTGTACAAAACTTACGAAATAAGGCTAATTTTAATCGAATATCGGGTATGATTAGAGAATTTTGGGTGGAAAACTTCTACTCTATCAAGGAAAGACAGACATTGAACTTCGAGGCAAAGAACAACTCAGATTCTTTTGCTTCGGTAATGGTTGACGACAAGGTCAGACTTAATAAGATCGCTATTCTTTACGGAGCTAATGCATCAGGAAAATCCAACATGCTTTATGCTCTCCAGACTGCGTTCAGACTCCTGACAACTCCTAAATCAACCAGGAGCAAAAAGATTGTCTGCTACCATCCTTTCGCACTGGCCAAAGGTGAGCCTACAAGAATGGGACTCTCTTTCTATGTCGATGCAATCCGATATGACTATGAGATTTCATATAACGAGGACTACATCCTCAGCGAGACTTTGAACTTCTATCCAAAAGGATATAAGGCTCTTTTCTATAGCCGCGAATTTGTATCTGAATCATCAGCTGCAAACATCACATTCGGAACCAGCGCCGAGATCAAGAAGAAGGCAGAGAATACATTTGTCAGCAATACACTGAACAACCACACCGTACTCTCGACATATGCCAAGGTTGCATTTGATGAGGATGTGAAGGCTGTTTCTGACCTATTTGCGTGGATCGCTAAGTCTATGCATGGCATCAACGAATATCACGACCCGAACGAGACATTTGCCGACATGATGCGTAAGGTGGACGAAGATCCAAAGATGAAGCAGTTCTTCCTGCAGATGATCAAGAAAGCTGACTTCAACATTGTTGATTTCCACTATGAGGACTCTGTAATGCTCCAGAGCGGAGAGAAGACAAAAGACATCCTCTTCACCAGCAAAGCTGGTCAGAGCAGCTTCGACCTGAAGACCATCAATCAGTCTGGAGGTACTATCGCATTCTTGGAGAAGACAAGAATCCTTTACGACTTGATCTATGGAAACAATATCCACCTCTTTGATGAGCCGGAGAATGACTTGCATTACGACCTCTTCCTGTTCTATCTGAATGCGTTCCTGTACAACTCAGATAAATCACAGATGATCATTGCTTCACACCTTACATCATTGCTGGCCGAAGATATGATCAACGAGCAGAGAGACCTCATCTACTTCGTGGAAAAAGACATCGAGACTGCTACATCATCTTGCAAGAGAGCAGACAAATATGGTCTGCATAAGAACCAGTCTCTTTACAATGCATACAAGATCGGAAAACTCGGAGCAAAACCAGCCCTGGGATCACCTTTCATTCTTAACGACTAACAATGAACCAAATGAAAGAAACATTCATCATCATTGGCGAAGGCCCTACTGAATACTTCTTTCTGACTTCATTGAAAGACGAATTCAGAACTCTTCAGAATATTGACCCTCAATATCCGAAGCATACGAGTATGGCAGAACTTGAGTTGAAAATCAAGAACGCCATTGATCAAGGCTATAATCATGTTTACTGCATGATTGACCTTGATAATAAGAAGGATGGCAAGAATAAAAGCGACTATGTCAATCTGAAGAAGAAATACCACGGCAAACATATATCTAAGCCAAAGAAAGGTATTGACTGCCGTATTGAATTCTTTGAAACAGAAAGATGTACAGAACTATTCTTCCTTTACTACTTCAAGTATACTACCAAGCTGTACAACCACTCAAATGAGGTCGAGGCTGATCTCGGCAAGGAATGCGGCTATATAAAGACAATAGAGTTCTTCAGAAAGCATCCTCTGCATCAGTTCTTTACTAAGCAAGGTGGATCTATATATGATGCAATCTCAAATGCAGAGAAGTCTATGGAAACGGCAGAAGAAAGAGGATACACATTCTCTGAACTGGGCAAAATGTTCAAGAAACTGGGAATTGAGCAACAAGACTAATGTCGGAGATATGTCGGAGATATGTCGGAGATATGTCGGAGAGCTAATTTCTTGAACAACAGCAAAAAAGTCTCAAATAAACAAAAGTCTCCGACATTAACCACAAACGCAAATGTCGGAGAGCAAACAATAAAATTACCCGCCACCCTGAACAATCAGAGTGGCGGGCTTCGTTTACAATCAGGACAACTGATCAAGAGAGAAGATTACTCTCCTGCTACATCCTCATGAAGAGTAGCGAGGGTCAGCATTTCGCCGGATTTTTCGCCGGTTTTGGTGTTCACGAAGAAGTACTTGATGAAGACCTTTGGAGCGGCGGCGTTTGGTGCGCCGTGCTTTCCGTCGTAGTCCTGCTTGAGATCATACTCCTCAGTTACAGCCTCGAGGACTCCACCGATCTGAACGGTCTTGCTGTAGGCGCGGGTCACACCGTTTGACTGCGGAGCTGATGCCATGACGATGAGCTTGAGGTTTACTACGTCATCTGGCTCGCTCTCGAGCTCGAAGGTGAACTTGGTTGGGGTGAGGGTTACTACGGCCTCTGTCGGAGCCTCTACGCCCTGGAGGGCTGGTGGGTTTGCGAGGGCCTCGCCGCCACAAGCTACGATCCAATAGTTGAGGCGTGAATAGAGGTTCGCACCTGAGATCTTGGCTGAGGTTCCGAGGACGGACTTGCCGGCCTGAGTCTGAGCGAGGGCATTCCACGCGAGGATCTGGGCGTTGGTGAGGTTCTTCCAGCTCTGTGAGAGCTGCTTGAAGATTGACTTCACTGCTGCCTGGGCACTTGTGCGGACTGATCCGCCGTA
>JAFZGK010000075.1 GCA_017555445.1 Bacteroidales bacterium | reverse complement strand
TTTATGATGCTATATGATGCAGATTACTCTCCTATTATAGATAGTGGTCCCATTTTATAAGCCTTCAGCCTGAGCAATTTTATAAACTCATGAAACGTTTCCCTTGAGTTTTGCATCATATAAAACAGTTATTAAAACATAAAGTAAAAGCCAATGAGACGTTTTATTCCCATTTTCGCCTTGTTTGCGAGTCTGTTGTTACTTGGGGTGGCTTGTGAGCCGCTGGAGAATTTTAATAAGCCAATCGAGCCAAGGAAATCATTCTTTAAGTATTATGTCGGACCTCAGTCTGATGTCTATCTTCATCGTCCGGACCAGTATATGGCACTTTTCCCTGAAATCTGTTCGATAGATTATGGGGACAATGTGTATTCGTATCTCGAGCGGCCTCGTACTGACGCGTATTATATTCATGCGAATGATGATTCTAGCGTTCTCGAGCTTACTCTTGGAGTGAATTGTCTTACCAGAGGTCTTAATGAGCAGGCTGAATATGCGGATGGTACAGGGCAGTTGTATATGTATCTGGTATGTGAGATCCCTGATGAAGATTGTGACCTTATGCTGAATTCGGGTTCTTATCCGGCTACATTGAAACTGGCACCTTCAATATGGGAGAATGGACAAAATGAGGTTGTGGAATCTCTCAATCTCGAAGATTATCCTTGCACACTTGTCGTAGATGAAGTTGTTCCTATGTTGGAGCCATCTAATGCTCATCGCAGTTATTTCAAGATGCGGGTAAAGGCTCATGTTTCAGAGGAAGATGTCAATGGAGCACCGTTGAGTGTGGGATTCAATATCAAGTTTTTGGGGCGTTACTGATCTTAATGAATAAGCTAATCGATTATGAAAGCAAAAAGAATTATGCTGTTGGCGGCGGTCATGTTCGTCGGGGTGTTCACTTTGAGCGCACAGACGAAGGATGAGGTAAAGGCTGAAAAGGCAAAGGCCAGGAAAGAGATTCCTGCGTACAGGCAGAAGGGATATGCGGGCAATGCTTCGCTGTTTAAGTCATATGGATTTTCCGGCTTGGATACATCGCATGGTTATATGTTCAATGAGCACCATTATCTTGGTGCAGGAGCCAATTATTCTATCTGTGACTGGTTATGGCGTTTTCAATTGCTGAATTTGTATGTTGATTATAAGGCCTATGTTTTGAAGAGACGCAGTACTCTTACAGCTGGACTTAAGGCTGGTTATCCGTTAGTGGCATTGTTTGATGAGGGGAAAGTCTATTCCGGTGGGGTCAGTTCAATAATATTAGATCCTAATATAGGTTGGGACTGGGGCTTGAAGAGCGGCTATGGTTTGAGTCTCTCGCTAGGTATGCGCTCATGGTTTTTTATAGACGAGGGCGAATTCTTTCTTGTTGAACTTATGCCGTTCATATCCTTTGGTTTCCAGTTCTAATCCTTAGCAGGTCGCTACAAATTCCATCATACGGCTTGATTTTTGCAGATTTTCGAGGGAAACATTAACCTTATGAAAATATGAAGAACTTTTTTTCAGCCGTTATTCTGGCAATTTCAACATCATTATCAATATCCGCTCAGGATATCAATGGCGTGGAGCTTTATGATGAAATGACGCATGCAGAAGTCTTGGAAATGTTTGGCGAACCAACAAAGTATGAGGAGTATGACGATCAGTATGAGGGATTTTCAAGATGGTATTACTATGGGGAAAACTATTTGCATTTCAGGGACGATGTTTTGGAAGAGTTTGCAATTTTCGATTCTTCTTATACTACACTTGAGGAATATTTTGAAAGGGGTTTGAGGGTAGGAGATCCGTTTTCTCGACTTGATGGGTTCAAGCATGGACGCGTAGAACAAATAGTTAGGGGTATGTCTTATCGCTTATATGTCGGTATGAATGATAATTATCTTACTCTTGAAGTCAGTGCCGGCATAATAGTAAGTATAAGCAGCTTTATATTGTGTTAAAGCCTGTTCCATTGATAAACAGTTGTTTGGCTAAAAGTGTAAGATTTATTTTTCTTACACTTTTTCTAATATGCTGATATATAGACAACATTATTCAAGTATTGGGTCGGTCCGCAAGTCTACACATGTCTTCCTCGTCCGGACCAGTATGTGGAGCTTTTCCCTTATTCAGAGGAGGATGAGTCTCGAAAGAAGATTGTCAACCGCGAAGTGATAAATATAAGAAGTGATTCGGAAGTTCAAGATATTTATTTGGGATTATGAAACTTACAGATATGAAACAGTTTTTTTAGTTATTCTTTCTGTACTCATAAGTACTGTCTCTTTATCCGCTCAGGATATCAATGGCGTGGAGCTTTATGATGAAATGACCCATGCTCAAGTGTTGGAAATGTTTGGCGAACCTACAAAATATCACGAGAATATTTATCCGGAAGATGGAGTTGAACGGTGGTATTACTATGGGGAAAACTATTTGTATTTCATGAACGATGTCCTCGGAGAATTTACCATTGCCGACTCTTCTTACACGACATTAGAGGAGTACTTTGAAGGTGGCCTGAGGGTCGGAGACCCATTCTCTCGCCTTGATGGATTTGAGCGCGGACGATTGGAAAAATATCCTAGGTTACCGGATTGTTATCATTTGTACATAGGTATGTCAGATATTTGGCTTACCCTGTATGTAGAAGACGGTATAATCGTTAGAATGAATTGTCACACATTGTGTTAAGAGGCGATCTTCCACGAAGTCAAAGAATCTCCCGAAACTTTGACTTCGTGGAACCGAATATCGGAAAATAGCACTGCCTCCCTCACAGGGGTCATTTCGGGCGACCCCTATGAGAGACGATGTGCCCTAGAGTGCATTCTGAGGCCGTTTGCCCCTCACAGGGGTCAGGAAAAATCACCTCTATGAGAGGAGTTGATGAAAAAAAGAGGCTGACTAAAAAGTCTAATTGACTTTGAGGTTAGCCTCTTTTTTCATTTTATATTGCACCGGGAGGATAGCTGTGATTGCGGAGGACTCCGTTCGCTTCGCTCACTCCGGCCCCTCCCACAATCTACTTCGTCCCGCTATCGCGGAACTTGTATCTTGCGGGCCCCTCCCCCTGCCCATGTCCGGGGGTGGACATGCCTCCGCAATCACAGCTATCCTCACTCTTGATATAAGGGCATAAAAATATAGCTATTCTTTTGATAGTCAAAGGAATAGCTATTGTTAATGTCAGAAAGTTTTGCTATATTTAAAGTGCGAATCAAAACATAAACTCCACTTTCATAACATGGCAAAGATAACATATAAATCGTACAATCAGAACGATAATCTTCTTTTTCCTCACTGCATCGGTGACTTTATCCCTGAAAATGATCCCGTACGCGTCCTTGATGCTATAGTTGAGCATCTTGATATCAGTGCAATCGAAGCCACATATAAAGGTGGCGGTGCAAGCAGCTTCGCACCACGCATGCTGCTGAAGGTCATCCTTTACGCATATCTCCAGAACATCCACTCCGGCCGTAAGATGGAAGCTCTGCTCAAGCGCGATGTGAACTTCATGTGGCTGAGCGGCATGCAGCGCCCTGACTTCAATACAATCAACCTGTTCAGAAAGAACCGTCTGGCTGATGTCATGGATGACATCTTCACTCAGGTCGTGCAGATGCTTGTTGATGCAAAGTTCGTCAGCCTTGATGTTCAGTATATCGACGGCACCAAGATCGAGGCCAATGCAAACAAGTACACCTTTGTATGGAAGAAGGCGACCAAGACGAATCAGGACAAGCTGGATCTAAAGGTGAAGTCTATCCTCCGTGAAGCAGAAAGAGTACTCAATATGGAACTCAGAGATGAGTCTGACAATGTCATGACAGCAGAGGAAATGCAGAAACGCACTGATGACATCCTTGCCCAGATGGACGAGAAAGGCATCAGTGACAAGAAGTTACGCAAGGAAGTGACCAAGGTAAAGGAGGAGTCAGTTCCGAAGATGAAGGAATATGAGGAAAAGCTGGAGATCGTCGGAGAACGTGGCAGCTACAGCAAGACCGACAAGGACGCGACGTTCATGAGGATGAAGGAGGATGCCATGAACAACGGCCAGACCAAGCCAGGATACAATGTCCAGATCGCTACAGAGAACCAGTTCATCACAAACTATGGACTGTACACTAGCCCCGCTGATCAGGGCACATTGAAGCCGTTCTTGGAGTCCTTCAAGGGACGTTATGGAAAGCAAAGTGCGACAGTCTGTGCTGACTCTGGATATGGCAGCGAAATGAACTACGAGTACATGTTATCCGAGCAGATAACTCCTTTTGTCAAGTATAATATGTTCCACGCAGAGATGAAACGCAAACGGAAAAACAATCCCTTTCTCATAGAGAACATGTTCTATAACAAGGAGTTAGACTTCTATGTATGTCCTATGGGACAACATCTTGAGTTTGCAAAGCAAATCAAGGTGAAATCAGATCTAGGATACGAATCAATGAAGAGCGTATATTGCGCCAAAGACTGCTCGCATTGCCCTCTCAGAGGGATGTGCTACAAGGGAAAAACAAATCACAGAGTCATAGA
>JAFZGK010000010.1 GCA_017555445.1 Bacteroidales bacterium | reverse complement strand
TACCGGATATGTGGTAAGGAATACTTTGGGACTTGCCGGTATAATCGTTCTTGGTATAGCGATGTTCTGTGCTGTAGTATCAGGTATGAACGCGTTCTATATCTCGACTTCAAGACTCATGTATGCCATGGCAAATGAAGGCAGCATGCCAAAATGGTTCGAGAAGCTTTCTCCGAAGTATGGAACACCTGTCAATGCCATCCTCTTCACAATGGCGATGAGTCTTTTCGCGCCTTGGTTCGGAAGAGAGATTCTGCTCTGGATCGTGGATATGACAAGTGTCGGAGCAGCAATAGTATTCGCTTATACGACAGCTTCAGCTGCAATCATTGGATATAAGAAAGGAGATAAGAAATATACGGTCATCGGCATCATAGGATGTCTGTTCTCTCTCTTCTTCCTTTCGCTTCTCATCATTCCTGGAATGCCCGGATACCTTTCTTTCCAGAGCCGAGTGGTACTCCTGGTATGGATCCTCATAGGAGTGATCTTCTACTTTACCATCCGTAAGAACTATGCAAAAGGAAAGAACTGATTATCTCCTTGACCTGAATGAAATTCTCGGGCCGAAGATGGCTCGTAAACTGCCTGGCTTCGTCAAGCGGTTCTTTGCAAGACGTCTCCATCTCAAGCAGATAAACGACTGCATAATGAAGTCGGAGCATTATGCAGGAGTTGGTTTCTTCGATGAAGCTCTGGATTATGTGGGCATCACATATAGAGTCAGAGGTGAAGAGAATCTCGATCTTTCCAAGAAATATCTGTTCGCGTGCAACCATCCCCTGGGAGGTCCGGAGGCTCTTATAATCGGTTCGATTTTCAGAAGGATATATGGCGAGGGATTCAAGGTCCCTTCGAATAAGCTGCTCTATAATATGAAGCCTCTTCAGGAATTCTTCATACCGGTGAGCGTAGGCGGAAAGCAGGGACGCGAGATTGCAGATAATATTGCGAAAATGTTCGAGTCGGATCAGCAGACGCTGGTCTTTCCTGCGGGACTTTGCGCAAAGTCCATCAAAGGAGTTGTGACCGAAATGCCATGGAAGAAGATGTTTGTGGCGCAGGCTCGAAAATATGAACGTGATGTTGTTCCTGTGCATATCTCTGGACATAATTCCAAGTGGTATTTCTTCCTCAGCTGGCTGAGCCGTACATTGAAGTTGAAGTTCAACCTCGGAATGATCTTCCTTGTGGATGAACTGTTCAAGCAGAAAGGAAATGAATTTATCATCACGTTCGGCCAGCCGATTCCATACAGCACATTCGATAAGACAAAGACAGATCTGCAGTGGGCGGACCATGTGAAGAATATTGTAAAGAACCTGGCATCAGATAACGGATGCTCCCCAAATATGTAATTTATGTTACCTCCAATTATAGATCCGATTGATGTAGCTCTGCTCAAGAGCGAACTTAACGAGAAGACTTTCCTTCGTAATACAAACAGAGGAAACAATGAGATTTATGTAGTCAATAATGAGACTGCTCCTAATGTCCTTAAGGAGATCGGACGCCTTCGTGAGGTGTCTTTCCGAGCTGTGGGAGGTGGTAGCGGTACATCCTGCGACCTTGATCATTTCGACCTTGAGGACAAGGCATGCTTCCAGCTGGTCGTATGGAATCCGGAGGCTGACGAGATCATCGGCGGATATCGTTTTACCAAGTGGTCGATGGCATCGTTCCATGAGAACGGCCAGCCATATGTGAATACTGAGCATCTCTTCGACTTCTCCCAGAAGTTCATAGATGAGTATTTCCCATATTGCATCGAGATGGCGCGTGCATTCGTTCAGCCGAAATATCAGTCTGCCCAGATGGGAAGAAAGGCGCTTTTTGCCCTTGACAATCTCTGGGACGGCATCGGCGGACTTGTGGCTATTGATCCGACTGTAAAATATCTCTCAGGCAAGGTGACTATCTATAGTTCAAGCCCTGAACTCAGCCGCAAGGCGATGGTCTACTATCTTGACAAATATTTCGGAGATAAGGAAGGGCTTATCACTTCCAAGAATCCTGAAACATGCACACCTGAGCAGGCCGCAATGTTCGAGGAAATGTTCATCGGAGCTAACTACAAGGAAAACTATCAGATCCTGAACAATTATGTCAAGTCGATGGGCGACACAATTCCACCGCTCATCCATTCTTATATCGGTCTTTCCGAGACAATGAAGACATTCGGCACTACCTTCGATCCTGATTTCGGAGACTGCTACGACACAGCAATGATCATCACTGTCGCTGACATCTACAAGGAGAAGTACGACAGATATATTGCATCTTATTACAATCCGGAGGAGTAATTACGATCAGACCGGAAGTAACTGAAATATGAACGGCTTGACTGGAATCCCAGTCAAGCCGTCCGCATTTATGGAAAGAACTATCTTACTCGATAGTTACCTTGTCAACAAAGAAGCCATGTCCGCAGATGATGAATCCATCCTGTGCATTTACAAGGTCAGACATCTCCTGTGTCCATGTGAATTCTGCTACCATATCATTGAAGAAGTCACCTCTGAATGTGCCAGGAAGTTCTGTCCACCACATTGTGTTGAACTGAACCTGATGGTAGCCGGCAGCTGGATCAAGTGTCAATGTCACTCTGATGATCTTGCCTGGAGCCCATGCCTTTGAATCCTGTGCCAGTGCAGAGAATGTCTTGTTAGGGTCGCCGTCAGCGAAGTCCCATGACACATAATGATGACCTTCCCAAAGAATGTCTTCAGCTGTGATGGTAACTACTGCTGACTCCTGCATCTGAGTGCCGTTGACGAAGTTAACTGCCTGGCCGTCAGCGTCCGTAGCTGTAATAGTATGGTCTCCTGCTTCAAGCGAAGGAAGCTTGATCTTGAGCTCTGCACCTGTCTTTGATACGATTGTACAAGCCTGTCCGCCAGCTGTTACTGAAGCAACTCTGTCAAGGTTGAGACCTGTAAGTGTGAGTTCTGCTCCGGATTTACCAGTGAAGGCAGCTGAACTTACGACAGAAGCCATGGATACTGTTGTGTAACCTGCTCCATACACGGTGCCCTCAGCGTCCTTGAGAGTAAGCTGGTAAGTTCCTGCAGCAAGTCCTGCAGGGACTGTGTAGGTGACAGCTCCATCTGCATATGTTGCGTTTGCCTCAGTGCCGCCGATAACGACCTTGGCTACCTTATCCATGTTCTGACCGCTCAGAGATGCTGTCATTCCAGGAGCTACAAGACGCTCAAGAATTGCATTTCCGGCAACAGGATCTCCCTCAAGCGGATTCACGACCAGCATGGCTGTGCGCGATGTGTTCAGTCCCTTTGTTGTAGTAGCTACAATCTTGACAGTCCATGTTCCGGCAAGAACAGGTGTGTTGATGGTCTTGCCTTCAGCAATCTTCACGTCATCGAGGAACCACTCTACTGTAGTGTAATCAGCAGGGGTGACTACGACCTCGAATTCGAAATTTGCATCACGTGAAATCGTAAGCAAAGTCTGAGGCTGGCCGTCAATCCAATCCGGAATATCTGTATTCAGGATTCTTGGAGCGTCATCTTCCGTAGCTGTAAAGAACGGTTCCTCCTTCTGAGTACAGCTCGCGAAAGCTACTGACGAGATGACAATGGTCATCAATATCTTATATAAATTCTTCATAATCTTCACAATTGAAATTATTTCACATTGATATCAGCAGTATCCCACCACAGACGTGCGTGCCAGTTGTCCTTGCCGCCAAGACGCTTGATGGCATCGTTGTAGTTGGCAGTGTTGTACTTGCTTTCGAGTACAGGATATTTCAGACGGGTAGGAGTTGACATGTCCGGGTCATCGTAGATGAAGCCGTCGTAAGTCTTGAGCTTGGTTCTGTCCATGACAACAGGGTAGTCAGAGCGACGAAGGTTAGCCCAAGCTTCAGATGGATTCATGAAGTGGAGAAGCCATGCCTGAGTGTTGATAGCCTCTTTTGCATTTGTTGCGAGGCCTGCAGCCATTGCGTCAGCATATGTAGAAACTTCGCTGTCAGTAATCTTATGCTCGTCAGACACATAATGCTTGTTGATGATCTGCATCGCATCAGCGATACCTGCCTTGAAATGATCCTCGACCGAACCTGCTACAGTCCAGCCCTTGTCAGCTGCCTCAGCAAGAAGGAAATGAACCTCTGCAGAAGAGATGAGGAAACCTGGGCAATATGGCTGTTCGAAATCGATAGAAAGGAATGGACGCAACATTCTTGCATTGAAGTTGTTTCCATTGAATCCTGCTGAAGGATCCTGAGCTACGAGTTTCTCGAGAGTAGGGATCTCGTTGTCTGCAGGAGCGTTCACCCAGTCGCTGTACCATGCAGCACCAGGGTTGCAAGGCTGAACGCTTTCGCCGATTCTTTCATAATATGCAAGAACTTCATCTGTAACGTCAACGTTCCACTCTGCGTCTGGCTTTGTCTCGCTGCGCTTGGTGTTGATGTAGTGTCTGCAGATTCTATAAAGACGAGGGTCGTTGTTGTCCTTCATCATATTATAGAAAGTAGAAGATACGAATGTAGGAGATGTAGGGTCCTGACCGTAAAGGATCTCGCCAAGAGCATTTACGCGGAAGTCAAGTTCTGCAGCACCGTCATAAAGAGTGAAAGGACCATCGATGTACACAACGTAAGCATCCTGTGAAGCGGAAGTGATATATCCGCCTGCTGCAATAGCTGCAGCTTCGAACTCTGCCTGTGCCTTCTGAGGATTGATATCGGAAATACGCATAGCAAAACGCATTCTCAAAGAGTTTGCATAACGCTTCCATGCGTCTGTGTCGCCGCCGAGGCTGGTCACGTCGCCAGTGAGGCGGTCCTCGCCTGTACCAAGCTGAGCTACGCAAGCCTTGAGCTCATCGAAGAAGAAGTTGTAGATATCTTCCTGAGAGTCATACTTAGGAGTTGCGATTCCCTCGAGATAACCCTTACCTGCTTCGAGACAAGGAACGTCTCCATAGGTATCAGTAAGAACTGACATGAGGTATACGTAGTGGATTCTGAGAGCCGCGTTCAAGTTCGGCTTGTCAGTTGAGTTTGCGATGGCGTCTGCAAGATTCTTGATCGATACGGAGTAGTAGCGGTCCCAGAGAAGGCGCATCTGATCGTCAAAAGCATATACTGAACCAGCATAGTTGGTCACGTTCCATCCGCCGGCGAAATGCTGTGTGAATCCTGTGATGTAGCTTCTGTATGTGTCCATAAGGCTGAAATCGCCGTATGTCTGAAGAAGAGCAGTTGTAAGCTGCATGTTAGGGTCGAGGGACTCTACCTTTGATGTGTCGGTATTCAGGCCCTGCATATATTCCTTGCTGCATGCGGAGAAGATGACTCCGGCTGTCAGAAGGGCAATCAAAGTTTTAAATATCTTTTGCATAGTCGGATCTCCTGTTTAGAATTTGAGGTTGATGTTGAAACCGAAGCTGCGGCGTGATGGCAATGAACCATACTCGAGTCCCATTCCTGATGTGTTGTAAGCTGAATCCGGATCGATGTTAGGAATGTTCTTCCATACGATGAAAGGATTTCGTGCTACGAATGAGAGGCTGAGTCCCTTGACAGCCTTGCCGAGAAGTCTTTCAGGGAATGTGTAACCGAATGTGATCTCACGGCACTTTACATATGAATTGTCATATACGAATGTTCCAGGAGCATTTTCAGCTACTGACTTCCAGTAGTTCTCAGGGTTTACAGGGATATCGTTAGGTCTGTAAGTTCCGTCTCCGTTGTCGATTACACCCGGAGCGATGAAACCTGTCATGTTGCCTGATGCTCTCCAAGCCTCAAGTGTCATACCTGCAGCTTCGCGTGCATCCTCAGAGATATACCACTCTTCACGGCCTTCAAGAGTCTCCATAGCCTTACCTGTCTGGTATGCCGATCTCATTGACATAGAATAGAGATCTGCACCTACCTTCACGTCAAATCCTGCAGCGAGGCGGAAATTCTTGTATGTGAATGTAGAATAGAAACCGCCTGTCCAGTCCCAAGAAGCGTTACCGAGAGTCTTTGTCTGCTCGTCAACCTTAGGAAGACCTGTTGCAGGGTCGATGATAGCCTGTCCGTCTTCTGTGCGGAGGAAGTCCTTACCGATGATCGAACCGAAGTTCTCACCAACTTCTGCTCCTACAGAAACGCCGCACCATGTTGCCTTCTCAAGCTCGAAGTAATCCATTCCTTCAACGAGAGACTTCACCTTGTTTGAATTCTTTGAGAAGTTTACTCCAAGATCCCATGCGAAATCACCTGCCTGAACGGCTCTTCCGTTCAATGCGAGCTCAATTCCTCTGTTCTGGATCTCACCGGCATTCACAAGGCGAGCCGAGTAACCTGAAGTTGAAGAAGATGCAAGAGAGATGATCTGATTGCGTGAATTCTGGTCGTAGTATGTCGCATCGAGGCTTACTCTGCCGTTGAGGAACTTCATTTCAAGACCGAGCTCATATGATGAAGTCATGGTCGGCTTGAGATCGAAGTTCGGCTGTATGCTGTTGTTGATCATACCGATGACTGCACCCGGATAAGCGTATTTTGCTGTGCCATAATTAAGTGCAAGCTGATATGGGTCGGTATCACTACCTACCTGAGCCCATGATGCTCTCAACTTACCGTAAGAAAGGATATTCTTGTTGTCGAGGTACTCGGAGAATACCCAGCTACCAGAAACTGAAGGGTACACGTAGATGTTGTTCTGTACTGGAAGGGTAGATGACTGGTCTCCACGAACTGTAGCTTCGAGATAGTATGTACGGCGGAATCCTACACTTGCACTTGCAAAGAGAGAGTTGATCTGCTTTCTGTATGTGCCCTGCTGGATGCTCTGCTCAGCATAGTTCATGATGTTGAACACATTGTCCATCTGCTGCTCGAGACCTGAGAATGTAGTAGTGAGGTTATTCACGTTATAAACGTTTCCTCCTGCTGTGGCTGTCACATCCCAGTCACCCCAATTGTTGTTGTACATTGCAAGGAGTTCTGCATTCAGGGTTCTGTTGTTGAATACCTGACTCTGCATCTTACCTGCAGAAGCACCTGGAGTTGTGCGGTATGTCATCTCTTCGAAGGTCATCTTGTTCATGTCTGTACCGACAGTACCCTGGATCTTGAAGTGATCTGTCACATTCCAGATGGCTCTACCCGAAAGACGGAATACATCCTTGTCTGTATTGTTCTTGTTCTTATAAAGATCCCAATATGGGTTCTTGTTGTACTGGTCGAGACCGTTCCAGTTGGCATAAGTTCCGTCAGCATTCTCATAAGTCTGGAGCCATGCCTGGTTGTATGTGCCCGCAAGGGTCATGAGATTCTTTCCGACGTTGCTCTGTGAGTCTCCGAGAGCAGGACGGTTCAACACATCCTCGTGAGTGTAGTTTGCTGTGAAGTCGAAATCAACCTTGCCCATTGAAGTATTGACGCGGAGGTTGAAGTTGTCACGGCTCATGTTTGTGTTAGGAAGGATGTCGCGGTTGCGCATGTCTGTTACTGAGAAGCGCACTCCTGTCTTTCCTGTGTTTGTCGAAAGGATGACTGAGTTCTGCATAGTACCTCCGAGACGGAAGAAGCCGGATGTGTTGTCCTTGAACATGTAGAACGGACGTGTCTGTCCGTCATAGTATGTCACGTCGAAATTGTCGGCCTTAGGACCCCAGCTCATGTTAGTGCCGGAACTTGCATCTCTTGTATAGTCACCATTGTAACCCATACCGTAAACCTGCTGGATGTTATCCCACTTTGCAAGCTGAGAGTCAAGTGTGAGCGAACTGTTGAATTCAATGCTGAATGTCTCCTTGTCTGCCTTCTTGGTTGTGATGAGGATGACACCGTGAGATGCGCGGCTACCATAAAGAGCGGATGCTGCTGGTCCTTTGAGGACTGTCATGTTCTCGATGTCATCAGGGTTGATCGCAGAGATACCGTCTCCGAGATCATAACCGCCTGCGAGTCCTGCACTTCCGAAGTTTGTGTTATCCAATGGAACTCCGTCGATGACATAAAGTGGCTGGTTGTTGCCGGTCATCTCTGTATTACCGCGGAGGAGTACTCGTGTCGAGCCTGAAGGACCGCCGGCTGTCTCGTTGATGATGAGACCTGCCACCTTACCCGCGAGCGAGTTGATCACATTAGTTTCCTTGGCCTTGTTGAGTTCATCTCCCTTCACTTCGCTGAGCGCGTATCCGAGAGCCTTGCGGTCACGTTTGATGCCGAGAGCTGTAACCACTACCTCTTCGAGGAGTGTAGTGTCCTCTTCGAGCATGATTTTCATTCCTGCGGCAGCCATTACGTTTATGTCCTTGTATCCAAGACATGAAACGACGAGAAGAGTACCTGGCTCTACGTCAAGTTCGAATTTACCGTTCTCGTCTGTAACGGTTCCGGCATTTGTTCCGATTGCCACGACTGCAGCTCCGGCCACAGGACCCATCGCATCTGAAACGGTACCGTGAACCTTTGCAGTCTGCTGGACTGCCGAGACATCAACCACATCAGCGGCCGATGCTGACTGTATGCCTGCAGCCAGCATAGTTGCCAGCATAGCAATCATACAGATCATTTTGTGAAAGTGTCTTTCCATAATTCTGATGATTATAGTGTGTGTTATTGTTGGGTGCTTGCGAATATTCCTCTCAACATCCATTCTGCGGCAGGATTCATATTCTTTCTTCTGTCGAATATTCCGAAGTTGTCCTCGCCGTTGCCGAACTTGTTGTTGTCCCATACGAAGGTCGAGAATCCGTGACGGCGTGCCTCGCTGACAAAATAATTGCAGTAATAAGATATGTTCTGGCGTCCGAGGTCTGCCTGTCCTGACTTGTAATGGTCTGTAACGCCCCATTCCCCGATGACTACTCCCAGTCCTTTTGATGCCCATGTCTGAGCTGCTTTCTCAAACATGTTTTTGATGTTCAGTTCATCGACGTCAGAACCTCCATGTTCTTTATATGGGCTTCCCCAGAAATAGCGCTTGCCCTCTCCGCAATATTCCCACGGATTATAATAATGGAATTCGACACTCATGTAGTCGTTGCCGTTGCCTTCGATGTCTGTAGGAATTACGAAATCATTGTCATAAAGACCGAAGTCAGGGTTGCACACATATGTCTGAACGATGAGATGTCTCTTGAGGTTGTTTCCTCCTGTCGAGCGTACAATGTCTATGAAAGTCTGGTTATATGCATTCTGTACCTCCAGATTTTCGGCTGTAGGCTTGCCCCAGTTGTCACGTTCATGCACTTCATTTGTTCCGGCGAATGCAAGACGGTAATCGTAAGAGGCAAACTCGCTGGCAATATTCAGCCAGAGAAGAGCAAGTTTCTGACAGTTTTCAATCTTGTATTTATGCTGAGGACGGCTTTCTAGCCATTTGTCGTGATGAGTGTTGATTATGACCTTCATGTCATATTCGAGACACCAGTCCACGACCTCCTTGATTCTGGCCATCCATGAGCGGTCGATACTCATTGCCTGAGGATCGGTGATATGCTGCTGCCAGCGTATCGGAATGCGAACGGCATCGAATCCTGCATCCTTCACTGCCTTTATCATCTTCTTGGTAACCTTCGGATTGCCCCATGCAGTTTCCGCATTGATCGAGCCGGCAGGGTTTGATATGACAAAAGATTCGTTGTCGACTCCGTTTGCCCCGCATTCAAACTGATTTCCAAGATTCCATCCTGCTGTGATTTCTGCATTCCATTTCTGTGCTGTGACTTGAGCCATGCAACTGTTGGAAGGGTTGAGATTTCCCGGAGAGCATGCCTGGACAAGGACTGCCAGGACGACGGTCAAGATATGTCTGACATTCATAAATATTTGTTTTGAGCTTAACAAATATAAGTAAAATAGCTATTTTATATAATGATATTTACATTTTTATGAGTCAGAAGCCACAAATTAACCAAAAATGCGCCAAATGGCAATGTGATTTCTGCTATATCCATAAATTTATCTATTTTTGTCACCCATTTAAATAGATAACTATGCGTAAATACATATTGATCTTTATTCTTAGTCTGCTTTGCATTTCGGCCACAGCCCGGGAGAAGAAATTCATCAAGGGCTTTTCAGGCGGCATGATGATCCATAGCGGCTATCAGTTCGGCGGTGACAATCCATATAATTATACTCCTAAGGGCGGCACTTTCGGTATGGGCGGTGTCGCGAGACTTCATCTCTCCGATCATTTCCGTACAGGATTCGAGGGCTATTTCTCCTCAATGAGTCTGAAGAAGGATCTTGCAAAGGGCAGTCATAACAAGGTATTCTGGACCGGCATCCTTGCAGACTGGTTCTGGAAGGCGGGGCGTTTCTATCCTTATGCAGGAGCCAGTGTCGGCGGCGGAATGGAGACTGCATATTATATGTTTGAGGGTGACAGCCATGACTGGCTTCCTGAAGCGAATGCTGTTCTCAACAAGCAGCCGTTCTTTGCTGTGGATCCGTTTGTGGGTTGTGATATCCAGGTTGGAGAGGCTCTCCGTCTGACAGTCAAGGCAGACTGGCTTCTGGCCATCAGAAAGACCGGCCTGAACAGACCGATGGGACCGCGCATCTACTTCGGATTCATCTTTGCGCACTAAACTGACTTTGTCGGAATAATGTCGGAATAATAGGCCGGACCCAGGATGTTTCAGTCGCCTGACGGCTCCTTCTAGTCCTTTCGGTCCCTTTGCTTTTTACCCAAGAAAGTGGGGGATTGCTGTGAGTTGTCCGTGTCAGGTACCCCTCAAGCCATCGTTCGCTGCGCTCACTGCATCCAATACCACAACAGCCACCTTGAAAGCAAGCTTTCGGTGGCTGTTGTGGTATCGTCTGACCCATACGGGTGATGGCTTGAGGGGGTATAAACAAAAAAAGCACAGCGTTCTGCTGTACTTTCTTGTAGCGGGACCCAGGATTGAACTGGGGACCTCATGATTATGAATGGTAAATAGGGGATATTTGTGAAAATCTGTGAAAGGTTAAAGTGCTATAAATCAATCATTTAATACTTTTGTGAAAATCGTGAAAACCCCTGAAAATGCTTAAATAAAAAGTTTGGTGTTCACGAGGTGTTCACGGATTTTAAAGAAAAATCGCTATCTTAGCGCTGTAAAATGGCGATTATGAAGAACGTTTCTGAAGAAAATAAAATTCGGTGTTCACCGTTGGCCCTAAAACAGACCAAAGTTGGCAATTGTTTCATCAGTCTTACCCTTGACACAAGGCGAGACTGTGATGGTAAACCTATGCCTGCAGCCATCAGATTCACTATAGATAGAGACAGATATTATCTAAGGCTTCCCGATAAATTTACCAGGGAGCAGTATGAAGAGATATGTAAGGCAACTGGTAAGGGAAGAGTCGCTGCGAGTCAGGCTGACAAGGAACGTCCGTATGATATAAAGATGAGGCTTCTTGCAGATTTTGAAGATTATCTGCAACAGCTTGTCACTCTGAGTAAGACAACTAAGCTTACTATTCCAGCGATCAAGACGATGATTACCGGCAAGAGCAGTACGGATAGTTTCTTGAATATATGGGAGACTGTTGCGAATCAGAAGTCGATAGGAACGTGTGCTAATTATCTGGCTGCAAGAAATTCGTTCATCAAATATATAGGCAATCGCCCCGGATTCAATATCTCTACAGAGGATCTGAAAGAGTGGGAGAGGCTTCTGCTCAAAGACGGCATATCCAAGACTACTGTCGGAATGTACTTCAGAACTTTCAGGGTAATTTGGAATGTATGTGAGAAGAAAGGATTCGTGACCCGTGCCACATATCCGTTTGGAAAGGGTGATGACAAGGTTACCATTTCAAGGGGAGCGACTCGAAAGTCATTCTACCTTACCGTTGAGCAGATGACAGAACTGTATAACTGTTTCCTTGAAAAGCGTTATCCGGAGGAATGGGATGTGGATTGGAAAGAGAATACCCATTATTCCTTAGGTCTCTTCCTTGTCCAGTATCTTGGCAATGGATTCAATCTGGCAGATGCAGCACACTTGACATATAATGATCATTACTTCCAGAGTGGTAAGAAGTCATTCCAGTTTGTTCGTCAAAAGACAGAAGACAGGAGTGACAATGAGGTTGTAATTCCAATCATTCCTCCGTTGCAGACTATTCTTGATCAGATAGCTGCCCCTCCTATCAAGGGGTCCTTGGTGTTTCCGGGTATTTATGGTGATGCTATGACTCCAATCGACAGGAGGAAGCGCGTCGCTATGGAAAACCAGAACATCAAGAAACGTGTCCGTCGTTTGGTCAAGAGCATGGGCTGGGAAGTTCAGCCAAGCTGCACCTGGTGCCGACACTCCTTTGCAACAAACCTCACTCATGCCGGAGTTCCTCATAACTACATATCCGAGAGTATGGGCCACTCAGTGGATAGTAATATCACTAACCGTTATATCGATGCTTTCCCTCTTGCACAGCAGATGGAGTTCAATTCAAGGCTTCTGAAGTTGAATGATGATGCTGACATTATGGAAGAGCTCAAAGGGCTTACTCCGGAGCAGTTGAAGGTCTTGATTGCATTGGCGAAGAATGCTTAATTGCTAAAACGCTGTATTCTTAATAGGGCGATACTCAGTCAAAATCGCATCAAACATATCGATTTTGGCTGGCTATCGAGCATTTGGGAGTTAGAAGGATTCTTAATCGACAAAACTTTGCCATCATGGCTAAAGAGCTAGCTTTAGTCGATAAAATTTGACAGTGTGTATCGTTCGTAAAAGGAAAAGATTAAATTTGCTGAAAACTATTACAGTTATGTTGCCTATAAACGTAAATGATCTTCTAGAGAAGAATAGAGTCGAATCAAACAGAATAGAGTTCAAGGAAGGTTGGAATCCGGTAAGGATATACCAATCAATTTGTGCTTTTGCCAACGATATTGATAATCTTGGTGGAGGATATATTCTTGTTGGTGTTAAGGAAGATAATGGAAAGGTAGTTAGACCTGTATGCGGTTTGACAGAGGAAGAGTTGGAAGACATTCAGAAGAAAATGATAGGCTTCAATAATTTGATGGATCCGTATTATAGGCCAAGGACTTCTATAGAGCCTGTTGATGGTAAGAACATATTGGTGATATGGGTGCCGATGGGAGAGGAGCGTCCTTATGCTGTTCCTCAAGACATTACTGCAAAGGATAAGAAGCATAGATACTATATTAGAAGTAATTCTAGTTCGATTGAGGCCAAAGGAAGTGATTTAGATGCTCTCCGTGACTTGGCTAAGAGGGTGCCGTTTGATGACAGGGGAAATTCTGAGATAACGATTGCAGATATATCTCCAACATTGGTCTGGGAACACTTGTCCGAGGTAGGTAGTCGTTTGACAAAAGATTTTAATCCAGGAGCATTACAAGATACTCTTGAGAAAATGAATCTTATGACTGGGCCAACAGAAAGGAGGCTGATAAAAAATGTTGCAGCCATGATGTTCTGTAAGGAACCGGATAAATTCTTTCCTAAGACTCAAGTTGATATTGTTATTTTCCCAGAAGGACGTGTGGGTAATCCTAATAATATGATTGAGGCCCCTGTTATTAAGGGTCCGGTCCCGCATATGATTAAATCTGCTTTGGACTATCTTCGTACAAACGTTATCAAGGAGAGAATTATAAAGCCAAAAGATAAGGAAGAGTCTATAAAATACTTCAATTATCCTTATCAGGCATTGGAAGAAGCTGTTGTTAATGCGTTGTATCATAGAGATTATACCGATTGGCAACCAGTAGAAATTACAGTAGAGCCAAATAGAATTTCAATATTAAGTTACTCTGGTCCCGATAGATCAATAACAATGGATTCTATCAAGGCTGCTGAATCACTCCGATCACGTAGATATCGTAACGTTCGTCTCGGAGATTTTCTCAAGGAGCTTGATCTTTCTGAGGGTAGAGCAACAGGAATTCCTACTATTCAAGAGGAACTTAAGAAGAATGGTTCTCCACGAGCTGTTATAGAAACTGATGAAGGTAGAACTTACTTTTTGATAGACATCTATTGCCATCATGGTTTCCTGCAATCATCATCTCCTCGAGCATCTGTGTTGACAACCGATATGTCGCAAGTTTGCGAGAACTTATCTCAAGTTTTGTCCCAAGTATATTGGGCTGACACTCAGGGTTCTGATGTGGAGTCTGTCCCAAGTCTGTCCCAAGTCTGTCTCAAGTCTGTCTCGAGTTGGAATACTCGTGCGACGTTGACTCTGGTTGCTAAAACACTGGAGGGACTCATTGAACCTAAAACAATGCGAGAGCTACTGGATCTGATGGGGCAAACCAATAGAAGCCGATATATGAATTTAGTGGTGAGGCCATTGATTGAGTTGGGGTATGTTACTATGACAATTCCTGATCAACCAAATAGTAGCAGGCAGCAGTATGTTTTGACTCCGGCGGGTATGCAATTGCTGATAAGTAATAAGGATTAAAATACTTGTCTTTAGTCTTGTGTGAAGTTTGTCCCAAGTCTATCATATTGTAAATCAGTGGGATAACGGTGGTTTGTCCCAAGTCTTGTCCCAAGTCCGGAACAAGTTGTCCCAAGTCTGAAATAATATGGAAAACGCTAATAACTGTAAGGAGAGAGAAACCTATTTCTGCATGCTATGCAGAATGATTTCAACGTGTACCTCAGACATATCTTTGATATTGGATCAGGGACGACATTATCTGGTAACTCAGGTTCATGTGTATAATTTGTACCGTGAGCTGGGTAATTTGAAGTATGCCAGAGACGAGTGGAAATTCTTTAGTGAATATGAAGATCCTGTCAGGGTGAAGACGGGCCGAGATGTCATTTTGCAGGCAATCGAAGTCTTCAAGCGTGCCTATGAGGAAAATAAAGACAAACTGTCAGCTTTGTTTAATGTAGATGATGTAAGGGAAGATTTTGAAGAGGCTACTGAAGAGTTACGTATAAATGTTGGTGCAGCACTGACGTTTGGCTATAGAGCAAAACTTGTGGATCTGTTAGATGTACTATATCGTTTTATTGAAAGAAGCCCTATAGCTGGGTGTGACATTTTGTCGGAGCTTGATCAGGCAAAACCAGTGCAGACCTCGGATAGCCAGGTATATGATATAAATGAAGAGGTGGTCGATGCTGAAATAAAAACAGATACAGCGGTTGATATAGACGAGGACGATACAACAGAAGCCGATGATACGTCTTGGATGCTACCTGCCGATGAATATTTCTCCGCTGAATTCCTAACCAAGTTATTGGAAACTCTTAAAGATGACCTGGAGGATAATTATACAGTTTTTGGGTGGACATGTATATGGAACCTCTATAAAGTTAATGGTCCTATCAGTATGAAGACTTCTCAAAGGGGACCGAAGGGCACTGGAACGACCAAGCTATATTATCTGATTGATAAATTGGCAGAATACTTGGGTAAGGACAATTCTAAAGAGGCAAAACTGTGGGAAAAAACCATTGTTGCCAAGATGGGATTGAATTGGAGAACCTATAAGAAAGGAGCTGCCAAATGTGCCAATCCGAAAGAGCAATCTGACAAACCGTCATATATAGTCTATGCCAAAAAGCTTCAGGAATTCTTTAAAACCGACGGAATGTCAGTAGAGCCATCTCTTGTGTCCCAATTACAGCAGTAGTTGTCCCAATTAGAAATAATGTCCATTGATTATCAATAAGATACATTTTTAAGACATACGCATTTTCCCCAATTTGCTCCCAGTAAATGCGTCGCTTCTTGCATGGTAAGTCCACAAACTTATCATGCATTTTTCGTTTAAAATCCAATTAAAATTAAAAAACAATGGACAATAAGATTTTTACCAACCCGCCCATTGTCACTGTCCAGATGACTTTCGAAGAGTTCATGGAGAGAGAGGCAATGAAGAACAAGAACGAAGAGGCTGCGAAGCCTCGCAATCTGGTCTACGGACTGAAAGGAATCGAGCAGCTTTTCAACTGCAGTACCACAACTGCGTGGCGCATCAAGAACAGCGAATGGATCAAGCCGGCAATCTCCCAGGTGGGAAGAAAGATTGTCGTAGATGCTGATCTGGCTCTCGAACTTGCTCATCAGAATACCGAGCGTATTACCTATAAGAAATAGGTTGCGCTCGGGCAGAAAAATCACTGACAAAAATGGTAATTGTCTCCACTTTATGTGGAGCAAGAGGGAATGGCACTCAGCGTACCATTCTGTCTCTTGCCTTGCAGGTGCAAAACAGCGCTGCGCTACCTTCTGTGGGTGATTTGACTGTCTGAATGAGCACATCTATGAACTATAAAAGTTTTATAAGATGGGAAAGAGATCCAAAAGCAGAAAAATGACCAGTGTCAGTGCGTATGAACATACGCGGGACTTGATCAATCGAGAGGCAAAAAAGCTCAACATGACCCAGGCCGATTACCTTTCTGATCTGATGGAACGTCAGGTCAGAAAGAGCAAGGCTGAGACTATCAACGAGTCATCGTGTTCGGATGACGATAAGGTTGCGACCATAGGAGATATCAAGAAAATCCTCAAGAAAGGGATTCAGGATATCGAGCAATCCAACAAGGGACTCATCGAGAGAAGAGAGAAAAGTAACGATTCTCTCAAGTCAAGCATCGATGCGAGCACAGCGGTCCAGAAGGAATTAATGAAAATAATCAAAGGAGAAGACAATGAACGTAAAGATCCAGAACAAGGCACCCTTTTCTAGTGACAACAACACTGGGACATGCAAAGGATATGTGACGTATCTGCAGCATGAAAAGGAAGACAAGGAGAAGGCCGGTATCCTGGGAGAGGATATCCCGTTCTTCGATGCATTTGGAGATGAGGCCGACGCGAAGTCGGTAATAGACTCCATAGACGGCAACAAGAAGCAGCTTCACAAGACAGACACGAAGTACTACTCCAACATCATCAGCTTCTCAGACGATGAAACTGCTCTCATGGGTGATACCAGAGAGCAGAGGTTGAAAGCGACCCATGCCCTTGTGGCAAAGATGATGGACGCGTACGCACGTAACTTCAATCACGAGGGAGTAAGATCCAGAGAGGACTTGTTGTTCTATTACACCATCCATGAGTATAGAAGCAATGCTTCTGCACTTAAGCCAGGCTTGCATGTGCACATGATCATCAGCAGAAAGGATAGGAGCAATACCTATAAGCTTTCTCCGATGACTAACCATCGCAAAGGTACCTCCGGAGTTATCAAGCATGGCTTTCATAGGAATGACTATTACAGGGAGTGCGAGCGCATCTTTGACGAACACTTCAAGCATGAGCGTTCCGTGGAGCAGAGCTTCGACTACTGCAATGCCATGAGGCACGGTACTGAGGAGGAAAGGACGGAGCAGCTCAGGCGTTATGTCGCAGAAATGAACCTAGAAAAGCTGATTACCGAAGAAAAGGTGCAGCTGTGGAGAAAGTACGCAGAAGAAGCATTCTCCCCGCACTCTAACACAGGACAGACTTCTGCAGAGCAGGAGAAGATTCGTCTTAACCAGTTCTGGAATACCTTTCATAGTCATTATAAGCCTCTGCTCGACTCATTGAAAGCAGATTGTCAGATGGCGTTTAGCATATATGACAGGGCAAAGAGCTATAGTGCTCTGAACGCAGAATATCTTGATGCGGAAATCCGGAAACTGAGAAATTGCAATGCCCAGATAGAAAATCTTACAGCCGAGATCAGCAAGGCAAACAGTAGTAAAGTTTTTCTTGCGACCTTCTCGCTTTTGCTCTCTGCGGTCAACCCTGTGCCTGCAATCTTGCTGATGGTCACAGGTGGGCTTGTGCTTGGTGTCCGGAAGGATATCGCATATAGAAGCCGACTAGTTCTGTATAAAAAGGCGAGGTCTATAAGACACGATGTTATGGTGCTGAAGGATAAGCAGGAGTCTCTGAGAGGTTCCAAGAATGACGCGCTTCGTGAGTACATATCTGTGAAGGACCAGCGAAATGCTTTGAAGCATGAG
>JAFZGK010000004.1 GCA_017555445.1 Bacteroidales bacterium | reverse complement strand
TTGTAGTTAGCATTCAACGACATTGTTCTTCCCGGCTTGCCGAGACGCTGTCTGAAGAGGACACGACCGCTTGTTGTCCAGTTATTGTTGTTACCGTTGTTGCTTGTGAAACCCTTATTGGTATAGGTTGTATCAGCGCCCATAGCAGTTCTGGTAGAGAAATCTGAGAAATCAGAAGTAGTACCTGAACCGAAGTTGATCTGTGGCTCGAAAAGGAGTGAAGTAGTCTCAGAGAACTTGTGGTCCATACGGATACCGAAACGGTGACCCTGAGTACTGTTCTGGCTGATACCGTTATCATCGCTGAGGAGACGGCTGCCGTTCTCCATATAAGTAATCTTCGAGCTCTCGTCCTTCACACGTGAAGAAGAACCGTTGTATACATAGTTTCCAGCGAGCTCCATATCACCGTCGAAGAGGTCGAATGAACCGTTGAGACCTGTCATCCATGAGCTTGTCTCACCGCTTCCGCCGCCACCGCCACGGCCACCACGCATACCGCCCATCATACCGCCCATCATAGCACCGGCCATATTGGTAGCACCCTGGTTGTTGGTATTGTTGGCATTGAGGATGATACTGATCTGGCTGTTCTCCTGGAACTTACCGATCATACCATTACCCTGGTAACGCCATCCCTCATTCCAGAAAGTGTGTTCGTCATTGTAATATCCTGGATCCGGAACATCGTGTCCGCCACCTGCCATGAGGTTACCGAACCAGCCGTTCATCATACCCTTCTGGACAGAAAGGTCGATGATGTGCTCATGATTTCCGTCGTCGATACCTGTGAATCGTGACTGCTCAGACATTCTCTCAACCACCTTCACCTTCTCGATCATCTTTGCAGGAAGGTTCTTTGTAGCGAGCTGAGGGTCATCGAGGAAGAAAGTCTTGCCGTCGATAGTGATCTTCGAGATTGTCTCACCGTTTGCTGTGATAGATCCGTCCGAACCTACCTCAACGCCAGGGAGCTTCTTAAGGAGATCCTCGAGCATGTCATTTTCAGAAGTCTTGAAAGAAGAAGCATTATACTCGATTGTATCCTTCTTTACAATGATAGGGTTTCCAACATCAGTAACCTTTGCTGCCTCGAGAACCTCTACATCCTCTTCCATCTTGATGCTTCCGAGGTCGATAGTCTTCTCGATAACCACTTCCTTCTCAACGGTCTTGTAGCCCATGATCTCGGCCTTGTAGATGTAAGTACCCTTCTTTACCTTGGTAAACTCTGCGGCACCCTTCTCATCAGTCAACGAATACTTGAGCGGCTTCTCCTCACCCTTTACGGTAAGAGACGCTGTCGCACCGGCAATACCTTCCTCGGTATTCGCATCGACAAGCTTGAGCTTTACATCAAAAGAGTTCTGAGCATAAGCCGAGAAGCCTGTCAGAACAAAAACACTGATGAAAAGTGTCTTAAGAAAGAACGGAAAAATGCTTTTTTTCATGTATAGTTTAGTTTTTTAATTTTCCTCCATAAAACGAGGCTGACCTACCGATCAACCTCAACTGCGAATTTAGACACTTTCAGACTTCAAAAGTTTAAATAAAAGTGAATAAAATGCTATTTTTTTATTCTGTCGGGATTATCCTCCAGAAACTTCTTCCAATCTGCCTTTCCTCCGACTCCTGCAAGAGGGTTGGACATCTGGTAATGATGGCAGAGCGCTATCGCCAGAGCATCAGTGGCATCCAGATATTTAGGGTCAAGATCGACCCTCAGGGTCTTCTGGATCATCATGCAGACTTGCTCCTTAGAAGCCGCTCCGTTGCCGCAGATCGCAATCTTCGCCTTTCTTGGCGCATACTCCGCTACCGGAATGCCTTTCATGACAGCGGCAGTGAGAGCTGCACCTTGGGCACGACCCAGTTTGAGAATGACCTGAGCATTCTTTCCGTAGAACGGGGACTCCACGGCAAGCTGGTCAGGATGATGTTCTTCGATAAGTTCGCTCACACCGGCAAAGATATTCGCCAGCTTCTCAAAAGGATCCTTGATCTTGCGGAGATCGAACACGCCCATATCCACATAATGAGGCCCCTTTGAATCTATGGATATGACCCCGTAACCTAAAATATTGGTTCCGGGGTCTATACCTAATATCGTTTTAGATTTCTCCACTCGCTACGCTCAGTCTGAATGACAGTGAACCTAGTCAATGTAATCGAATCCTGTGTAAGGACGGAGTGCCTCAGGAATCTCGATTCTGTCACCCTTCTGGTTATTCTCGAGGAGGGCTGCAACCACACGTGGAAGTGCGAGTGAGCTACCGTTGAGAGTGTGGGCGAGCTGAGTCTTTCCATCAGCATCCTTATATCTGAGTTTCAGACGGTTAGCCTGATAAGACTCGAAGTTCGAAACAGACGAGATCTCAAGCCATCTGCCCTGAGCTGCCGAATAGACCTCGAAGTCGTAAGTGATGGCAGAAGTGAAGCTCATGTCACCGCCACAGAGACGGAGAATACGGTATGGAAGACCGAGAGACTTCACTATGTTCTCAACATGAGCGATCATCTCATCGAGAGCGGCATATGACTCCTCAGGCTTCTCGACACGTACGATCTCAACCTTGTCGAACTGATGAAGTCTGTTAAGACCGCGCACGTCCTTACCATAAGAACCAGCCTCACGACGGAAGCAAGGAGTGTAAGCAGTCATCTTCACAGGGAACTCGTTGTTAGCGAGGATAACATCTCTGAAGATGTTGGTAACAGGCACCTCTGCTGTAGGAACGAGGTAGAAGTTATCAGCTGTCGCATGATACATCTGACCTTCCTTGTCAGGAAGCTGACCAGTACCGAAACCTGAAGCCTCATTCACCATTACAGGCGGCTCCACCTCCATGTAACCGGCAGCAGTGTTGATGTCGAGGAAGTAGTTGATGAGAGCTCTCTGAAGTCTTGCACCCTTACCCTTGTAAACAGGGAAACCGGCACCTGTAAGCTTCACTCCGAGATCGAAATCGATGATATCGTACTTCTTTGCAAGCTCCCAGTGAGGGAGGTTGTTCTCACCAAGATCAGGAATCTCGTTTCCTGTCTTTACAACTACGTTATCCTCTGCGCACTTTCCTTCAGGAACCTGGTCGCATGGTATATTTGGAAGAAGAACAAGGAGTGAGTTGAGCTCAGTATTGTTCTCCTCTGACTTTCTTTCAATTTCAGCGGAACGAGCCTTGAGTGCAGCGACATCAGCCTTTACCGCCTCAGCCTCATCCTTCTTGCCCTGCTTCATGAGACCGCCGATCTCGGCAGCCTTCTTCTTCTGCTCAGCAAGGCATGTATCGAGCTCAAGCTGGAGAGCTCTTCTGTTCTGATCGAGGTCGTTGATCTTCTCAACGATCTCCTTTGCGTCAAAATTCTTTACAGCGAGCTTAGAGATCACGAACTCCGGATTCTCGCGAAGCAATTTTAATGTGAGCATAGTAAATCTTTTAGTAAAAAAGAGGACTGAGCCCGACTCGGGTCAACAGTCCTCTATAATTCATGTCTATAAATCCCGAGTCTTAGTTCTCAAAAGGGAGTACCGAAACGTAAGATTTGTTGTCAGCCTTCTTGCGGAAGCTAACGCGACCGTCGATAAGTGCGTAAAGAGTGTGATCCTTACCGATACCGACGTTCAGACCTGGATTGTGAACAGTACCTCTCTGACGAACGAGGATATTACCTGCCTTTACAACCTGATCACCAAATTTCTTGATACCGAGTCGTTTGCTATGTGACTCACGACCGTTCTTGGAACTACCGACGCCTTTTTTATGTGCCATATTCTATTCCTCCAATTAATTAAGCGATCGCATTGATCTGAAGTTTTGTAAGATACTGACGGTGACCGTTACACTTCTGGTAACCCTTACGACGCTTCTTCTTGAAAACAAGAACCTTCTTGCCCTTGCAAGTGTCATCGAGTACTGTTGCTGTAACCTTTGCGCCCTCTACATATGGTGCGCCCACCTTGACTGCTCCGTCCGCGTCGATAAGGAGTACCTTGTCGAACTCGACTGCAGCACCCTTCTCAGCCGCGAGGCGGTTGACGAAGATTTCCATACCAGCTTCAACTTTGAACTGCTGGCCTGCAATGTCTACAATTGCGTACATAAAAAACTTAATGTATTAAAAGTTTTAGACAGCAAGCGGCTGCTCATGCAGCTCTTTAACATGGCTTGACAATCTGTAAATAATCTTCTATTATGTAATTATAAAATTACTGCTCGTCCTGAAGCTGCATCTGCTGAACGTAGATAGCCTTCTGCATCTGCATTCTCTTCTTCACTGATGGCTTAAGGAATGTCTTCCTAGCGCGGAGCTCGCGGATTGCACCTGTCTTCTCAAATTTTCTCTTGAACTTCTTGAGTGCCTTCTCAATGCTCTCACCATCCTTTACTGGAACTATAATCATGCTTAAATCACCTCCTTTTTATTATAGGGCTGCAAAGATAAGCATATTATTTTGATTTCAAAATATTTTTAAACACTTCCATTCCATTGGTAGCCACATCCTTGATGTGCGTAAGACGTCCGTCACGGACTGTGACATCTTTAGGGTCTATTATATATATAGGAGTGGTCATTTTCGCATAACGGTATAGGCCTGCAGCCGGATAAACCTGAAGTGAGGTTCCCACGATGAGAAGTATATCTGCAGCCTCGACGGCATCTATCGCTGCGTCAATCTTCGGCACAGCCTCACCGAACCAGACGATATGAGGACGAAGCTGGGCACCGTTCGGAGCAAGATCGCCGACATGAACCTCGTCCGAGCCGATATCGAAGACTGTCTGCTCTGAAAAACCGTCCATCTCGTTGCAGCAGTTCTCCGGACGCACCTTTGTCAGTTCGCCGTGGAGATGGATGATGCGTGTGCTACCGGCCCTCTCGTGAAGGTTGTCGACATTCTGTGTCACTACTGTCACATCATAATCCTTTTCAAGCTCGGCAATGGAGATATGCGCGGCATTAGGTCTGACAGCCGGGAGCTGGGCACGACGGGCGTTATAGAAATCAAGGACCAGCTGAGGGTTCCTGTACCAGCCTTCTATAGAGGCGACATCCTCAACTTTATGATTCTCCCAGAGACCGTCGCTGTCTCTGAACGTCGTGATGCCGCTCTCGGCACTTACTCCTGCACCTGTCAGGACAGTTATCCTCTGTTTCATCCTATTCCGAAGTATTTCTTTGTGATCCAGTATTCAAAAAGCGGGTCAAGAATCACCGGCTCGTCCTTCTCATTGAAAGTGATGATCTCCTTCTTCTTCAAGGCATCCTTTACCCTGCGGACATTCGCAGAAGAGTTGAGACGATATTTCTCAATCACATCGGATGCGCTGAATCTTACTACTCCGTCAACTACTGCACGCATCAGGCTGACCTGATGGTCAGTAAGGTCATTCACCATGGAAATGAAACGCGGCTCATGTACTGAAACTATCGTCTTGAGCGCCTCCATGAGGATACCCTCATTGAGATAACCTCTTGACATCGAATCACATATAGAAACAAAATGGTTCAGATACCACATATTCGCACGGAAAAGTCTGCACGCACCGATGACAAGATCCCTCTCGATCACCTTACCCGTGGCACGGAAACCTCTGATGATATGGTCAATCACTTCCCTGTCATCCACCATCTCGAGCGGAAGGTGTTCGAACTGTCTGTAGAAGAACTTCTTTTCCTCGAAGATATACTTCATGGCGTTGACAAGCGAACCGCACATGATGAAGCTTGTGGACCTGTCTGCAGTCTCGGATTTCTCCTTGAAGTACTCTTCCATGAGAGCGAAAGTCTTCTCATAATCGTCAGACCTCATCAGGTTCTGGAACTCCTCTATTACCACGAAACATGGGACATTCCTGTCAGCTGCAATCCTTGCAGGAAGTCTCAGCATCGCTGCAACGTCATCGGCATCCACTGCCCAATTAAGGGATACCACCTCATCAGCAGAAGAGAAACGCTCCTGATCGAAGATGAAATGAGTACCGCCAAGATAGCGCTCCACAACATCCGAATACTCTGCCGGAGTAGAGAACACCGGCTTGATGACAGCCGTACCAAACTTGACAAGGAAATCTTCCAATGTCCTGACATTGAAAAGATTGACCCAAGCCACAGTAAAGACTTTGCCGGCAGCCCTCATATTATATAATGTCTGCTGCACGACCGACATCTTGCCTGACTTGGGCGGTTCGTAGATCACCACCTGTTCACCAGCCTCAAGAAGGTTGCCGAGGATATTGCATTCAGTTTTTCTTCCGACGAAATTCTTGCCGGTGACATACCGGTCATATACAAAAGGAGTATCCATAGGCTTTTTGTTTTAACTGAGCAAAATTAATATTTCTTCAGCAGATATACAACAATAATGTTACATATCTGGATCAGTTATCTGTTATGCAGCGGACGGGCATACCCATATAACGATAGAAGCCTTGAGCTGAGAGCGTATATTTTTCCTGAACATTATCGTAATAGAGGTATACACCAGCATTACCTGCCGGCTGAGATGACCATAATGCACCATTAGCACTACCAGCATGAACACCCGTACTATAACTTCTCATACCGGAGCCGGGATAATAGGTCATACCCCCTGACATCTCTTTCGCATTGAGATAATAAAGCCATCCAGCATCGAATCGTGTACCTGATGTAGAATATGTATTATCTTCAGGCTTAGTGCTTACCCAATTGGAAGCATGAGCTGTATTCTTATTTCCGAAATGGCTCCATATCATATTCGTTGGAAGTTTCCAACCTGGAGGACACGGATCAAAAAGACTCTTTCCTTTGCCCCCTGATGCCTTCAGCAGAATATCATTCCAATCATAGCTTCGATATCTATCCTCAGATGACCAATCATATACACCGTCTCTTGTCTGCTTTACGAATGACATTGGAGCCACGACTGTCTCATTGATAGCGATAACACCTGATAATCTTGAGATTGTTCTATTCTGCGTACCAGTTATATCATACACATTGTCATTTATAGGGAATGGATCCTTTCTGCCGAACTGATACATAGTGCCTGCAGCTGCTGACCATCCATGCTCTCGCTTATAACCCTTTGCGCCGAAGTTTCTGTCCATTATATACACATTGGCATCTGCAAAACCAGCTATGTCATCAAAAGACGAATAACGATGAAGACTGCCACCTGTTACCGGATAATCATACACTCCATCAACCCATTGGCTTACATATTCATAAGGATCATAATCAGTAAGCCACAGATGCCAGCTCCACATATATCCATCCTCTGTCTCACTCCAGCCATCACCGGCACATCTTACTCCTATGACCACGTTACACGTATTACCCACCGCATCGTCTGTAGTCACAAAAGAAAAGTATCTGTCATCAGCAAGCCCGGTATATGTATCACTTGTAGTTCCCTCCTCGTTAACAAACTGTATTACCTGCTTGTTCACATCCTGCCAGATGACTTCTGCCACCCAGTCCTGACCTTGGCCTATCAAGTAATCTTCCCAATCATCATTGAGCATTCCTGATTCGCTCTTCCAATATGTATTGATGCGATTTTCAATCGGAACCACATATTTTATTGCTGAACCATCTGTCGGATTGATAATATATGAATTGGAATCTTCCAGCTTGATTACACTCAAATCTTCAACACGATTATCATTAAAATCACCGAAAATACTGAAATCCAAAGTGATCTCATATTGGTGATTAGGCACTATATTGAAATCATCGATATTATTGGCACCTGGATAAAAGCGATACCTCACTTTTGTATGCGATGTTGAAGGCGATGTTGTACGCGGTGTTGTACGCGTAGCAAGGACCTCAATGTAAGTTGCACATTCCGGTGCATTCACATTCTTTCCTGCTTCCGTTATCGAATTATTGACTCCTTGCATATTGCGAGGAAGGTAATACATCAACTGAGTTTCCGAACCCTCCTGAATTTTCACCTCATCTTTTTCCAAATTAACATACTTCACAACAGATTGATCGGGAAAAACACTCTCACCTGCATACATCTGATCTGCAACGAACAATCTGTCAGGCACATTCATGACCTGCACTGAATTGATTTGGATTCCAGATAAGTCTTCATTCTTTATCTTTAGGGAAATCTTTGCTACGTTTCTATATAGGAAGCATTCTACTGCAGTTGTTGAAGAAGTAATATCAGCGATGCCGTTCATAAGAATATCACTACCATGATAAAGGTCTGCAGATGACTTGACTTTCTTAGACGAGGATTTCAAAGCCGTTAAAGTGTTATAGGATATTCCTGTAAGGAACGATGCATCATGAGTATTAGCAATAACTATAGCCTTATAGATAACTCCTGGCGTATTGGGAAGAATTACTGACACCGGCAAGCTTTCAGCAGAATCATAATCTTCTATATCATAATATCTTGGAGTACCAAGTAGATTACCACCAGCATCATATTCAAAGAACCAGAAATCAGCCACAGTATAATTTGCTGCGGTTCCTTCATCTATTGATTCCCCGACAGATTTTGAATCTACTGAAACATTACTCATCTGTACTGGCAAAAGACTGAATTCAACAATTGTATCTGCCCCTTGACTCTGCAGAACGTCACGAGTGCATTCAGTCAGAGACAAGATCACTGACAGAACCAAGGAAATATTAAGTATATCTCTTATTTTCATGACTATTCTTGAATACATCTTACTGGAAAACCTATATATCTATAGAAACTTCTATCATAATGAAATAAAAGGGATGCATTATTGTCAAAATAAAGATAATGAGCGCTTGATTTATTAGGATTTACTGTCCATAGACCACCATTACCACTTAAACTTGCACCAACTTCGCCAGTGGAGTGAGCTCTGTTATTACTGCTTGGGAAATATGCCACATCACCTTCTTTGCTTATCCAGCCAGTTTCTCCGGACAGATATGTCAACCAACCTTTATATCCAATGAAAAGGGGTTTATTCTGATCGAAATCCGTCCAGCTCACACAGTTTGATGCATAGACCTTTTCTTTGTATCCCATTGATTTAAAAGCCGTCTCATCTGGCAATTTCCAACCTGGTGGGCACGGATCAAAAAAACTTTTAGTTGAATTTCCAAAAGGAGCCTTATTGAGATCATTCCAAGCATAGCTAATGAACTTATTTTCGACAACCCAATCCTGGTCTTTACTAGTGTCAGTATTCAGAGTCCTTTTATAAAAATTAAACGGTTTGATTACAGAAGCATAAATTGCTGCCGGTCCGAACTGAATGGAAATTCCATAGTTATCAACGCTATATCCTTCAGTTACAGTGTTGAATTTCTTGATAGAACCATTTATATCATACACTTGCACTCCAGGGAACGGATCCTTTCTTCCATAAGCATAATACAACCCTACAGCCGCCTTCACCTCTGCATTCGTCACACCTGAATATGGCGTAAAGTTATACATA